>SFEA01000036.1 GCA_004557385.1 Bacteroidales bacterium | reverse complement strand
AGACTTATGGGTCAAAACGGGTGCTGAAAAGGCACAAAAATCATAAAACGCCACGCTATAGGTCAAAACGGGTGCTAAAAGTGTGGCTTTTTAATTGAATTTCATTAACTTAGAGCTTTTGAAAATTAAAAAAACGCATTATGAACAAAAAAATGTCCGCTATGTAATTCCCCCATTGTAAAGAAGGACGGTACCCGTAAAAGCGTCCAACGATACAAGTGCATGGCGTGTGGTCATCGTTTCAGCGGAGGCCGAGAAATAACAACAGATTACATTTGGGAGATGTATCTGCACGGTAAGCAAACTGTTGCCCAGATAAGTGAGAAAACAGGACTGAGTCCCTCTACGGTAAAACGTCGGTTGGCCACCATAAGGTTCCAGTGGATACAACCAGTTGTTAAAGGAGGTGGAGTGATACATATGGATGCTACATATTTTGGACGTAATACAGGGGTGCTGCTTGCATTGGAAAGTGTGACGGGGAGGCTTCTGTATATGAAGCACATTGCACACGAGCATATTAGCGATTACGAAGAAGCGATCCATCATATCAATAGCTGTGGATATGAAATCCGAGGGTTGGTAATAGACGGTTTACAGAAACTATTTGTAGTTTTCTCAGGATATAAGATACAAATGTGTCAGTTCCACATGGTGGCGATAATACGCAGAAAACTAACTAAGAATCCACAGCTTGAGGCTGGAAAGGAATTGCTCGATTTAGCATATCGACTCAAGTGGATGAGCAAAGATACCTTTACCAATGAGTTTGAATCATGGAAAAAGAAATGGCATGAATTCTTGAAAGAAAAAACGACTAATGAGATTACTGGGCGTACGATATACACCCATCAACGGCTCAGATCCGCCATGATCAGTATATCCACATATTTACCTTTTCTCTTTACCTATGAAGATGTCGAGGGTATGCCAAATACCAACAATATGATTGAGGGTACATTTACGGATATGAAGAAAGCCTTGCGAAACCATCCGGGCATGAATGAGGATAATCGCAAACGTATGATGAAAGGGTTTTTCTTGGCATATATCAAAAAGCATAATACAAAAGGAGACAATCCATAAGACTGCCTCCTTGATCGCATTATGCTTAATGAGCGGCTCTATTCCTGGCGGAGTTGCTCCCCAGCAGAGCTCCGTTATGCTTCAAGCCACAATGCAAAGTAACAAAATGCAGGTGAATTCACCAAAAACGGGTGCCATTTTGCTCGCATCAAATGTATCTTGAAAACTTTTAAACTTCATTAACTCGTTGTAGACCATAGAGTTATGGCGATTTTAGCACCCGAAATGACCTATATGCCTGAAATAACATCCCCCATAATTATAGAAACAAAAAAGGCAGGTCGCCATCGCGACCCGCCTTAATGCGTTTGCGGTCGTAAATCTTCTTTGATTTGTGCACTCGCTTGTGGCAAATGGGATGCCCATAAGCGGCAATCTCGGCTTCGCGGCTTGCTTTGCGATTTGCCTTGATGTAATCGTCTTGCGTGATACGCATCGTTTTTCGCTTTTTCATACTTTTGTTAATTGTAGTTGTTTATTACGTTAGAGTGTTTTGCGAGCCAATGGTTTAAATGCAATTCTGCTGAGAATCATTGCAGCAATTATTGTGCCATGCATCTCAGCAGAGTAGCAGTGTTGATAATTCCGTAGTGCATTATTCGTCGGAGAGTTGGGCGAGGATTTTCTTGAGTTCTTCGTCGGTTTTGGTGAGCTTGTTTTTGCAGATGGTGAGCAGTTGCAGCGACCGTGTGGTGAGTGCCGACAGTTCGTCGATTGTGCATTGATTGCTTTGCATTTTTTGAATGATTTGTTCGAGTTCGCCGATTGCTTTTTGATATGTGATTTCTGTTTCCATGATTCTAATATTTTGTAGTTTAATTTAGTTTACAGTTGAAGATACTTCGCCCGATTTGAGGCGTGTGGTGATTTTGTCGCCGGGGTGGAGCTGCGAGGCGTCGGTGACGGCGTGCCCATTGACAGTGGTAATTGAATAGCCACGGTTGAGTATGTTTTGCGGCGACAGTAGTTCTATTTTGTCGTTGAGGTTGCACAAGCGTTGCTTCTCGTTGGTGAGCGTCTGCTGAATTGCCGTAGACAGCATTAGCTTGAGATTGCCAAGTTTGATGTTTTCGGCGGCAATTTTGCCGGATAGTGTTGCGGGAATCACGGTGAGCATGTTCGACAGTTTCAGTTGCTCACGGCTTATGATGTTTTTAGCCAGTGGCTGCAATTGGCTTGCAAAGTAATCGATGTGGATTTTCTCCTCGCGCAAAGTGGCTGTTGCTGCGTTAACAATGGCTGTTTGGTAGTCGTTGAGGGTGTTTAGGCACATGCTGCACTGATTGATGATTAGTTCGGCTGCAGCTGTTGGAGTTTTCACCGGCGACGATGCCACATAGTCGAGCACGGTTTTGTCGCGTTCGTGTCCGATGCCGGTGATTACTGGCAACTGGCACAAAGCCACCTGTTTGGCAAGTTCGTAGTTGTCGAACGAGTTGAGGTCGGTGGTAGCTCCGCCGCCGCGAATAATCACCACCACGTCGAACAGTTGACGGTTGTTGTCGATTCGTCGCAGGGCGTCAATCACGGTTGGGGCAGTGTCCTTGCCTTGCATTGATGCGGCAAACAGGCAGGTGTAGAATTTAATTCCTGAAGCGTTGTTGCTCAATTGGTTGCAGAAGTCGCCATATCCGGCGGCTCCGGCTGCCGAAATCACAGCAATGCGTTGAGGCTTAAGAGGTAAGCTTAGCTCTTTGTTGAGGTCGATTAGCCCTTCGCGAGTGAGCCGTTCAATGATTTCGAGGCGCAGGCGTTGCATGTCGCCCAGAGTGTATTCGGGAGCTATGTCGGTGACGTTAAGCGATAGTCCGTATTGCTCGCTCATGTTAGCCGACACTTGCAGCATCACCTTCAAGCCGTTGGCAAGATTTTGCCCGGTGGCTGATTGAAATTTGCTGTTTATGGCGTAGAAAGTGCTTTGCCAAATGGTGGCGCGTGCTGTGGCTATGGTGGTGCCGTTGGCGTCTTTTTCAAGCAATTGCATGTAGCAGTGCCGATTATATCGGAAGTCGCTGATTTCGGCAATCACCCATTGCTGAAGCAGCGATTGTTCGCTCATAATCACGGTCTTGAGTCGTGACAAGAAATTGCGCAATGTTATGCCTTGTGGAGAATCTGCCATTGTGGATGTGCTGATTTATTGTTTTTGAAGTTTGAATTTTGTGCTGCGTCCTTGGCGGCGATAGGTGAGGCTTTGGCGCAGATATGGCTTCACTTTAGCCCAATCGTCGGCGCTGAGGAATTGCTCAAGATTGAGGTGAGCAGTGATTGTTGTGGATGCGTCGTCTGCAGCGATATCGTAGGATATAATCGGAAATTTCACAATATCGTTGATGGTTCCCAAAGCATCCTTGTTGGTTCCGGGCATGATGAAATCGTTGAGTGTGGGCTCGGCGAAAATTTGCTTTTTGTTAAGCAGCTTCCAGTTGGTGTCGTAGAACGCTATTCGGCTGTCGGGCATTGGCAGTAGGGCAGTTTTCACTACAGCCACAACCGAGTCCTTGCCGTGCACGGTTTCGTAGAGGAGCATGTCAACACGGGTTGCATCGGTGAGTTGCAGTGAGATGCTGTTGGGGGTGACCTCAATCAGCTGCGATGCAGTGTCGTCGCCTGAAAGGCGATTAGATGCAGCCACTTTCTGCCCAGAGTCGTAATAGTCGAGCATGTCGAGTCTTGTTCTGTCACGCAACAGCATGAATATGTTGTTCGGCTCTGAAGCAAACAGGTCGCGTATGGTTTTTGCTTCACCAGTGGCGGTGAAGCAAGAAAGCATGCTTAATAGTAGTGTAAGTGTAATAAACCTCATTATCCTTCTTTATCAAAAAAAGTTTAATAATAAAAATTGGAATGTGAAGTTAAGCAATTTATTGAGAAAAATCAGCGTTTTTTCTTCTTAAATTTGTCGTAGTTGCCGTGAAAGTCGGGCTTTTCACCTTTTTTATCTTTTCGGTCGCGTTTGCGGCTGTCCTTCGACTTCCCGAAACGTTCCTCGCGGCGTTCGCGGCGTGATTTTTTTGCGTTGTCGTCGTCGGTGTCGCGCTTTCTGCGCTTAAGTGCTTTGCCTTTGTTTTCGCTTTCGTAGTTCTTATCGGGGACAGCGATTTCGCAATAGAGGCGTTTGCCGAAAAAGTCCTCGCCTTTGAGCGCCGACACTACGCGGTGAGCGTCGCCTTTGCGAATGTCGAATAGCGAATATCCCGACAGCAAATCGATTCTGCCGATGTCGACGCGTTGCCCGTGCA
This sequence comes from Bacteroidales bacterium, assembly GCA_004557385.1. Lineage (GTDB taxonomy): Bacteria > Bacteroidota > Bacteroidia > Bacteroidales > Muribaculaceae > SFTJ01. The sequence continues at coordinate 32,628 of SFEA01000036.1, read as the reverse complement.
CCGATTTGTTGATGAGCTCTATGAGGTTAGGGGCAAAGAAACCATCGGCTTTGCCGCAGTTTACGTATAGGCGTTCAAATCCTTCTTCGCCCACGCGGCGGTCCTTGTCGTCGTTGCTTCGGCTGCTGTTCCGCTCGTTTTTCTTTTTGCCCTTCTTGTCGGATTCGGGCACGTCGAGCACGCGAGCGTCTTTGTAGTATTCAAGCAGACGGTTTGCTTCGAGCGAGAGCACACGCTTTAGCAGGTCCTCGGTGCTTAGCCACTCAAGCTTCTTCACTATTCCGGGAAGGTATTCGTTAATCTGGTCCTCGTCGACACTCACTTTTTCGAGGCGGTCGGCAAGGTTGAACAGTTGCTTGGTGATGATGTCTTTAGGCGAAGGCACTTCTTTGCGTTCGAAGCTTTTGCCTATGCGCTTTTCTATGTCCTTGATTTTGCCTTTCTCGCGCAGATGGACAATTGACACCGACACACCAGTTTTGCCGGCGCGACCGGTGCGTCCGCTGCGGTGGGTGTATGTGGCGATGTCGTCGGGCAATCCGTAGTTGATTACGTGAGTGAGGTTGTCGACGTCAAGACCGCGTGCAGCCACATCGGTGGCAACGAGCAGTTGAATGTTGTGCTCTCGGAACTTCTTCATAACCAAATCGCGTTGCGCTTGCGAGAGGTCGCCGTGAAGCGAGTCGGCGTTGTATCCGTCGGAAATTAACCAATCAGCCACTTCTTGTGTTTCGCGTCGGGTGCGGCAGAAGATAATGCCGTAGATGCTTGGACAATAGTCGGCAACACGTTTCAGAGCGAGGTATTTGTCGCGGGCATGCACCATATAATAGATGTGCCGCACGTTTTCGGCGCCTTCGTTGCGCGAACCAACTACGATTTCTTCGGGGTCGTGCATATAGTTCTTTGCAATAGCCTCAATTTCGGTGGGCATGGTGGCAGAGAACAGCAGCATTTTGCGGTCGTCGGGCACATAGGTGAGAATCTCGTTTATGTCGTCGACAAATCCCATGTTAAGCATTTCGTCGGCTTCGTCGAGAATCACGGTGCGCACCATTTCCATGTTCACTGTGTTTCGTTTGATGAGGTCGAGCAGTCGACCCGGTGTGGCAACCACTATGTGAACGCCGCGGCGCAGCATTTTAATTTGGCTTTCGATGCTCGAACCGCCATATACGGGCAGCACGCGGAGGTCGTCGATATATTTCGAGTAGTCGGCAAGGTCGCCGGCGATTTGCAAGCATAATTCGCGTGTAGGAGCAATGATTAGCGCTTGAGGCTTTTCGGTTTCAACATCGATGCGCTGGAGCAGTGGCAGACCAAATGCTGCAGTCTTCCCCGTTCCGGTCTGTGCCAATGCAATGATGTCGTTTATTTCGTTGAGCAGATGTGGAATTACTTTCTCCTGAATTGGCATCGGGTTGATAAATCCTAACTCGGTGATTGCTTTGATGATATCCTCGCGGACTCCTAATTCTTGGAATGTCTTCATTAAAAAAATGTGTTGCTAAAAAATGTAAATCAATAAATCGATTGTGCGCTGCCAATTAAAAGAATATTCTCACATTTCATTGTCTGCGCAGATGTCGGTCTTTTTCCGAGTGCAAAGTTACCTAATTTTTCATCATTATGCAATAGAGCATAATAGAGAAATGCCCAAAAAACTCAGCATGGGTGGTTGCTTGTGTTGTTTGGGCAACGGTTTGATGCACAAAAGGTTGTGCGTTATTTCATTTCTACTTTTGTGGTAGGAGGCAGCGATGCGTTGCGCTGGTCGATTGACTGTACAACCGAGCGAGCTAAGTTGAAGAAAGCAGCGCCCGAAACAGAGTTTTGCAGCACAACGGGCGTGCCGTCGTCGCCACCGCGGCAGATGCTTGCCACCAGCGGAATTTGTCCGAGCAATGGCACTTGCAGCTTTTCGGCAAGGTCCTTGCCACCGTCTTTGCCAAAGATGAAATATTGCTCGTCGGGGTGAGCAGCAGGTGTGAACCACGACATATTCTCCACCAAACCGAGGATGGGCACATTCACTTGGTCGCTTTGGAACATGCTGATTCCCTTACGAGCGTCGGCAAGAGCAACCTCTTGCGGTGTTGACACCACAATTGCGCCAGTGATGGCGAGTGTTTGCACCAGGGTGAGGTGAATGTCGCTTGTGCCCGGGGGCATGTCGATGACAAAATAGTCGAGCTCGCCCCAATTGGCTTCGGTGATGAGTTGTTTGAGTGCGTTGCTTGCCATTCCGCCTCGCCATAGCACAGCCTTATCGGGGTCGACAAGAAAACCTATCGAAAGCAGCTTTACGCCATATTTTTCGATGGGCAGAATCATATCGCGCCCATTCACTTTTTCCATATATAGCTGGGCAGATTCAACACCAAACATTTTAGGCGTCGACGGACCAAAGATGTCGGCATCGAGCAGTCCCACCTTATAGCCAAGTTGTGCCAGAGCAACTGCCAGATTGGCTGCAATGGTCGATTTGCCCACGCCGCCTTTGCCCGACGACACTCCGATGATGTTTTTAACGCCCGGCAGAGGGTTCTCCTGCTTGGGTGCAACCTGGTTGCGTATGATGGTGGAAATGTTGCCTTTGATGTCAACTTCTTCGCTGATGAATGTGAGTATGGCAGCTTCGGCTGATTTCACAAGCGACTTGATGAAAGGGTCGGTGGGCTTGTCGAAAATCAGCGAAAACGACACCTTGTTGCCGTCGATGCGAATGTCGTCGGCAACCATTCCTGAACTGACGATGTCCTTGCCGGTGCCGGGGTAGCGCACTTTCGACAGCGCATCGAGTATGAGTTTGGGATATAATCTTTCCATGTTGTTCAAAGATAAAAATTGATGGTTATTCTTTGTTATGCTGCTTCTCGTCGATTAGTTGCGGGCACTGAATGTATCCGCGCGAGAAGCTGCGATAGGTGTCTTCTTCAATCTCAATGTCGGGTTCGATGAGTTCGCCCGACGAGGGGAGATGAAACTTGATGTATTTGATTGTCAGACCACGGCTCAGCCATTGGCGCTCGTAGTATGTCTTAATCTCAAGAATGTCGTCGGCAATACCCGAGCCGTAGAGGTCCGATGTGTTGATGTCGGTGTTGAAGCCGTTGGCTTTCACAAGCGCATCGGTGTAGGTGTAGAGAAAAGGGCTGTCGGTTTTCAGATGCACGTTGCCGTTGTTGGCGAGCAGTTGCCGGTAAAGCGCAAGAAACCGGGTGCCGGTGAGGCGTTTGCGCACCTTCTTCATCTGCGGGTCGGGGAACGTAATCCATATTTCGCTTACCTCGCCGGGGGCAAAGAAGTGGTTGATGAGTTCGATGTCGGTGCGCAAAAAAGCCACGTTGGTGATGCCTTCGGCGGTAGCCTCCTTGGCGCCGGTCCACATGCGAGCACCTTTGCAGTCGATGCCGATGTAGTTCTTATCAGGGAAACGGCGTGCCAATCCCACGGCATATTCGCCCTTGCCGCAACCCAGCTCAAGCACAATGGGGTTATCGTTGTGAAAAAAATCTTCGTTCCAGCGCCCTTTCATGGCGAATTGCTCTTTTTGCAGGCGCGCAAAAGGATATTGGAGAACGCATTCCAGCGTTTCCATTTCGGCAAATTTCTTTAGTTTGTTTTTACCCATCAGTTTCGATAAATGTTGCTCATTGTGGTGCTTTATTGCACCAATACTTTCTCAGTTCCTACGATGTACATACCTGGCTCGGTGACGTCGAAGATGTTTTTGCCGGCCTTGACGTTGAGCGTGGATGTGATGCCTGCCACTGTGGTGAATTGCAGAGTGGTGTCAGAAGGAGAGAGCACAATGATGTGCATGCCCGAGGCGTAGATTTTCAGTTCGGTGATGTTCACTGCATCGATGCCGCTCACGGTGGTGTTGAATGTCAAATCGTCGAAGATGTGTTCTACGCAGTTTGGCGTGTCGGCGCTATTGTCGAGTTGCGAAAACACGATGTTTGAGATTCGTGTTTGGCTCGACGAATCTTCGTCGGGGTTGATGGCGCTTATTGCATAGCTGAATAGTGTTTCGGTGTCGTTGCCGAAGGTGCTGTTGTCGGTGGAGTAGACAATCAAGCGCAGGGTGTTGTCACTGATTTTCGTCTCTACTATCTTGTGCGTTTCGGCAAAGCGAGCCGACGGCTTGATGATGCCGTCTTGGTTGACGAATGATACGGTTTGCGGTATGGTGATGTCGCACTGGAATGCTGTGAAATCAACATCGTTTTTCAATGCAATGTCCACTGTTTGCACTTCGTCGCGGCTGACCGTTGTGCCGGCGCATTTCAGACTGTTGGTTTGGGCATTGGCACTCCAGAGGCTGCAAATTGCAACCACAAGCGAAATGCCGAGTCGAGAGTTTATATTAGTCATAGTGGTGTCAGTAGGGGGTTAATTCGTTTCTTGCTTAGGCTCGGAGCTTACAATGATGTTAAGCACGTCATTCAAGTCGGAGTTGTTTACAATATCATCGACATTGGCGTCGGCAGCTTCGAAGATAAAGTTGCTTGGTGTCCTGCCATTGAGGTGGCTGATTATGGTGGCAATGTCGTTGATGTTGATGCGGGTGTTGTTGTCGGCATCGCCGTTGAGCGTGTGCATGAAGTCTTTCCATTGTTCGGCAGTGGCGTATCCCGAAGCTTCGGGGCGAGTGGTGAGCAGCACGTTTGACGGTGTGACTCCATTAAATACAGCTTCGCCAAGCTCGGGCGCATTAAGATTTTTGCTGGTGATTTTCTCCAGTGAGCTCATGTTGGCAAATGCATAGTCGCCAACAAACGAAACTGCTTCGGGCAAGACAAGTTTTTGTGTCTGGTTCCAACCGTAGTAGGCATATTTGCCAATTTCATTTGTCGAGTCGTCGAGACCTGTTGTCGAAGCATTTTTGCAGCCTGCAAACATCAGGTTGCTGATGCTTGCGCTGCAATCGGCAAGGCTGATGGTGGCGATGTCGGTGCCATAGAAAAATGCGCCTTCGCCAATGTGCTTCACTGTTTCGGGAATGGCTACCTCGGTGAGCGATGAGGTGGCAAAAGCATATTCAGGAATGACTGTGAGTTTCGGGCAGTTGGCAAAGTTGAATGCTTTAATGCCGCTTGCCATGAATGCGCCTTCGCCAATCTCGCTGAGCTGCGAATTTGCCGCGATGGTCACTGCAAAGTCGGCATTTGAGCATCCGCTGAAGGCACGGCTGCCAATGCTTTGCGTCATGCTGCCGAGAGTGACTTCGGCGAGTGAGGTGCAGTTGACGAACGACAGGCTGCCAAGCACTATATTTTCAGTTCTTCCTTCATCGTCGATGGTGAGCTTGGCGAGGCTTGTGCAATGGGCAAAAGCCCCTTCGCCAACCATTGTGACTTTTGCGGGTAGCACTATTGCGCTCAAATGTTGGCATGCCGAGAAAGCGTGGGCTGCAATCGAATCGACTTCGGCAGGAAGGGTGATTGCTTCAATGCCGTTGCAGCATGCAAATGCGCCTTCGCCAATCGACTTCAGCGAGGTGGGAAGAACAAATTGGCTTATAGTGCTGCCGGCAAAGCATGCGGCGGGAACCTCGTGGGCTTTGAAGCTGTGGGCATTGCCAAACAGCGCCTTGTTGCTGCTGTAAGCTTCGATGTTGCAATTGGTAATGTCGAGCGATTGCAATTGCTTGAGTTCGTCGGCAATAAACTTGAAGTCGAGAGCATTAATTGCGCCCGACAATTGAAGACTGGTGACGTCTTTGTCGGAAATCAAACCGGATAATTTCCCGGGTGTGCAAACTATTGTTTCGGCTGAAACGCAGAGCGTTATCAGCGTGGAAGTTATGAAAATGAAAAACTTGCGCATATTTATATCGATATTATTTACAAATTTACTAACAAATTTTTGATTGGCAATGTTTTCGGAAGGTAATAGATGCAAAAAAGAGGAATAAATCATTGATGATTTATCCCTCTTTAATTCGGTTGCGCTAATTGTCGTGAATAAACTGTACCGAGCAATTAGTTGTTTTCGCTTTGAACTGGGTCAACACAGATGTAATTGCGACCAGCTTTGGCCTTGAAAACTACTGTGCCATCAACAAGAGCGTAGAGAGTGTGGTCTTTGCCCATACCCACATTTGCACCTGGATGATGAACAGTGCCACGTTGACGCTTGATTATGTTGCCAGCTTTTGCAAAAGAGCCACCAAAAATTTTAATGCCGAGTCGTTTGCTTTCTGACTCACGGCCGTTCTTAGAACTACCTACACCTTTTTTATGTGCCATTTCTTTAAAATTTTAGGGGTTAAGCAATAACGTCTTTAATCACAACTTTGGTGAAGTATTGGCGATGGCCGTTCAAGCGGCGATAGCCTTTACGTCTTTTCTTCTTGAAGACGATGATGTGTTCACCTTTTACCAATGGTTCGGCAACTTCGCAAACCACCTTAGCACCTTCAACGGTAGGAGCTCCGACTTTAACGTCACCGTCGGCATCGATGAGAAGCACCTTTGCAAATTCTACTGAATCGCCAGCCTTAGCTTCTTCGCCGAGATAGTGGACAAACAAGTATTTGCCAGCTTCGGCCTTGAATTGTTGTCCTTGAATTTCTACAATTGCGTACATTTAATATATAATGTTACAAAGTTAACCCGAGAGGCGGATGCCTATGGTGTGGCATCGCTTAACTGAGCCTGCTGCGGAAAATGCGGTGCAAAGTTACAAATAATTTTTTCGGTTTGCAAAACTTTGCATAATAAATTGTGTCTTAAAAAGTTTGATTTTAACGGCGGGCGCGTGAACAACCCCCTTCGCCCCACCCGCGCAGCACAAAAGAAAGGAACGCCCCACTTTTTACTTGGAGCGTCCCCTCAAAAAAAATAAGGTTCAGTAGCAGCACTGCTTGCAGTGTGCTTATTTCACCAGGAATTTCTGCGACTCGCGCTTGCCATTTCGGTGAGTGAAAGTGGCATTATACACTCCCTTGGCGAGATTTGCCGAGTTGAACTTGGCGCGGCTCTGTCCCTCGCCCACCTTCTGGCTGCCGAGCGTCTGTCCGTTCATGCCCACAATTCCCACTTCGCCATTGGCGGCATCCTTGGGCAGAATTATCTCCACCACATCGCCTTGCGACACCACTCGCATATTGTCCTTGCGCTCCATCACAAGTGCTGCACCGCTGCTAAGGTTGTCAAGGTCAAAGAGATAGTTATAGGAGGTGGAGCTGTTATATGCATCTGCACGGATATATTTTTTATTACCAATAACTACGACAGATTCTAGATCAAAATCAGAATAAGAATCGTTCAAAGGATTGGCAATAAATCCCACTTCGACTCCATCTTCATTCATTATTGAGTAGCCTACCGTTGAAGCTTCATGACTTGTATGACGGACAATAATTGCTTTGCCATCATCATCAAAACCATCAATACTATAATTTGTTTTATCTATTGGCTCATACTTATATACAATATACTCCCATTTTGAATCGTCGTTTAATAATGTCTGCGATATAGTAAAATCCAAATCAGCAGAGTTTGTTGAGTTATCGAAATTGTAATATTCAAGGTAATCGTAGTTACCATATTCATAGCTATCATCGTATATTGTTTCCCAAGCAAGAGCATCTTCATTTCCAATCTCAATTATATATTCCGAGTAAGAATAATAATAAGAAAATACTTTCCCATCTTCACTGAGCGAATAGAAATAATTACTGTGGTATGCACCGGCTTTTCCATTAATGGATATTTTGTAGAAGTTAAGACCTTGCAAATTATGCAACTTCTCAATCATATCATCTACGCTCGTAGCAGTCAATGTCACCTCCTCGTTATTCTCATTCGTATATCTATATTCCCCAATCTCATTAAGTTGGCATCCAGAGAGCGTTATATTCTCAGCATTGCTACATCTTTCTTTTTTATACCCACTTAATACTGTGGGTATATTCATTTTGAAGCTCTTGATGCGATTGAGTGATGCATCATAAACCTCCACATTGTCATCATCATCAATCGTATAAACCTTTGCTAATTTGTCGGCAGTCAAATCACCGGGAACGAAATTGAGCGAATTTTCCGACTGGAGTGCAATCTGCGCGCTTGCCGGAACAGCGGCGGCTACTAATGCAGCCAAAAAGATGTTTTTTTTCATCGTAAATAAATAAAAAATATGGCGGAAACTGGGCTCAGTAGCTATTTAGTGTGGGCTCAGTAGCTATTTAGTGTGGGTAGGCGTAAAGTTTAGCAATGCGAAAGAGGAAGAACTTCTTATCAACGACACCTCTCAGATTGGCTCTAAAAAGTTTGATTTTAGCATTGAATGATTCCGCTAATGCGTTTGAAGAACGATTGTTGTAAAAGTTTAGAATCTCATCATAATGTTCGTAGAAGGTGGCGGCAATAACGTTGAACGAGTGCAGTCCCGCCTCCTCAACAGCGGTCTTAATATCAGGATAATTGTCAAAGAGAATGGCCGCTCTCTCTTTTTGTGTCGGAGACCATTTGTCTGCTGACTTAAAGAGCAGATAGCGTGAGCGTATGAGCAGTTCCTTTCTTGTGTCGCCATTTGAATAACGAAAGGGCTCATACGGCTTGCCCGAAAGTTTTGCTTCTTCCATTTCGTCATTGCACTGTTGTATAGCATCCCAACGGTGCTTGATACGAAGTTCCTGTACTGCGTCGCAGGCTAATTTCTGTATGTGGAATCGGTCTATGACGCGGCTTGCCCTTGGGAACGCTGCTCGTACAATTCTACGCATTGAATCCGACAAGTCAAGCGTAACCTCCTCTACCTGATTGCGCCTATCCTCGTCAATCAATTTTAAGACGGCTATGATATCTTCCGACTTTGTCCCGGCAACAACGGCAACCAGGCTCTGCTCTCGTGTACGGGCGTCTCTGTTGGTTATAAAGGTGTACAACTCTCCGTTGGATAGCGAGGATTCATCAATAGCCAAACGTGGGCCTATGTTATCGGCAAACAGCAACCATTCTTCTGCATGGCCCAATTGCTTCCAACTGCGAAAGCCACTTAATGACTCTTTGTATTGTTTCTCAAACAAATGTCCGTCTATGTGATAAAACTCCTCAAGCGTACGGCAGGTCACCGGGGATGTCTCCATACGTCTCTTTTAAAAAAGCCGCGAACTCTTTTGAGTAGCGGGTCCCTTTCTCTGTTACGCTGATTCGTTCCACAAAGCTCTCTCCTGTTTGCTTATTCTTCCATCTGCGACGTCGTAGTTTTAAGACTACCTTGTGGTCTCTAATCGGGAAGTCGGTGACAGAAACCGCTTCCATAAACCCAAGTGACTCATATTCTTCACTCTCTTGATACGCCCTATTCATACGCTCATCCAAATGAATAGTCATTGACATGGCGTCAATATCTCGCTCGTCTGTTTCAATTTTAACTATCTCAAAGCGCTCAAGTATTTCTTTGGGCAGTACAAGGCTCGCCAATTGTTCTAATATCTTTGTATCCATATGTCTGCAAAGGTAACATTTTTATTTATAACCACACCTTTTTGCTACTGAGCCGGAAACTGCTCTAAGTGCTCATCTTTGCATCCGATGCGCCGCCAAGAACCCACATTTTTAAGATATGCACACGAAGCGTTTACGCCATATGGCGCAATCCCTCGTCGCTTGTTCTTAAAATATTTGGAAAGATTGGCGGTTTTCCAGATGCGAAGAACAAATGATTGAAAATCTATTAGTAAGTCATAATTTAAGCATCAAGAGGTCAGCTTTCGCGCAGGTTAAAAAATAAGTTGGTTTGCTTTTGTACTGAGAGTGCCGTTGTAGCACCTTGGTGCAGCCTGTGTGGCTTTTTTTGAGAAGCTTTGAGTTTATTTCTATTTTGTAAAAAAAGGAATTATAAAGTTCTACAATCTGTCTTATTTCATCACATGTAGGCAAATTTATAGAAAATCCCTCACATCACAAAATATTTCGCCCAATTTCTCACAATCTTTTGCCGATACAGCATTTGATTTTCAATAAAAAACGGGGCGATTACATGGTGTATGGCATAAAATCGCTCGATTTCTTCTTGAGCAATACCACGGCATAGGCGGCTATTCCTTCGCCACGCCCGGTGTAGCCCAGTTTTTCGGTAGTAGTGGCTTTGATTGAGATGTTCATTGCGCTGCAATTAAGGCACCATGCCAAGGCATCTTGCATAGCCACGATGTGCGGGTTGATTTTTGGCTGTTCGCAGCAAATGGTAATGTCGGCGTTGCCAAGCACATAGCCCTGCGCGTCAATAAGGCGATTGACCTCGACGAGAAGTTTCTTGCTGTCGATTCCTTTATATTTTGGGTCTTTGTCGGGGAAGTGATGACCAATGTCGCCAAGGTTTGCAGCACCCAGCATGGCGTCGCATAGCGCATGGATAGCCACGTCGGCGTCGCTGTGTCCGAGCAGCCCCTTTTCATGGTCGATTTTTACGCCACCAAGCCATAGTTCGCGTCCTTCAACCAAGCGATGGACGTCGAAACCCATTCCTACTCTAAACATAATTTCTTTGTATAATAAATGGTGATGTTTCGTTGATTTCTCAGCGTCCTCCGCCAAACAATTCTTTTATTCCGTCCATGTCGAACGAAAGTGTGAAGCGCAGAGTTTGGTCGAGAGGGCTGCTTTGTGCTGTTGCAATCATATAAGCAGCGTCGATTTTCAGAACATTCAAGGCAAAGCCGGCACCGAATCCGAAGTATTGACGGTTGCCTTTATATGCGCTTTCGTGGAAATAACCGCCACGGAGGAAAAACTGTTGATTATAGGAGTATTCGGCACCGAGCGAATAGTTGATTTCGCGCAATTCTTCTTTTGCGCCACCAGGTGCGTCGCTGAACGACTTGAATATACCCGTGATTGGCGACATGTCCTTCCAGTCTTGCAGTGCTTGTTCATATTGCTCGTTGTCCTCGTAGTCGGAACTACGTGGGCGGGTAGGAACAAGCAGTTTGTTGAAGTCGGCTGATAGTGTCAGGTTGTGGTAGTCGGCAAGCGGAAAGGTGAATGCCGTGCCGAGTTTCAGGTTTGTTGGCAAGAAGGCAGGGTTGTTACCGCCGCTGTATCCCACTTTCGAACCTATGTTAGAGATGTTCCAGCCAATCGACCATTGACATTCGTTTCTGCCAATGATGGGGTAGGTGGTGAAGTAACCCGAGATGTCGGCAGCGAATGCCGAGGCGCCTTTGGTGCGGTCGCTTGAGCCGCCGTCGGTGAATCCGAGGTCGGAATAGATATAGCGAAGCACAACGCCCATCGAGTAGCTTTCTGAGAGTTTGCGTGAATAACCAAGGTCGAATGCCATTTCAAATGGGTTGATGCTCGACATCACGGCGCCTTCGTAGTCCTTCGATGTGATTTCGCCAAGCGAAAAGTAGCGCAACGAGGCACTAACTGCTTGGTTGTCGCCGCCGCCCACTTTCCAGTAACCTGCCACATTTGCAAGGAAGATGTCGTTGACAAGTTTGCGCAGCCAAGGGGTGTATGACAGCGATACGCCTGCTTGCGACGATGCGAATGCATATTTCGAGGCGTTCCAGAATTGCGAGTTGACATCGGGGTCGGTGGCAGCACCCAAGTCGCCCATCGAGGCACCGCGTGCGTCGGGGGTAATGCTTAGCGAAGTCACACCGGTAGTGATGGGGTTGAATTCGTTCTTGATATTGTCCTCGGCAAATAGTGCCGAGCTTGTAAAGCAAAATGCTGCCAGTGTGAGCAGGGATTTTGTTATTGTTCTTTTCATTGTCTGCTTTCGAAATAAAATTTCATCTAATCATTATAACTAACATTTATATTGTTTTATTGTGTGGGGCTTCGAAAATGAGCAAATAAAAAAGTGCCGCATCAAACTTTACATTGTTGATGCAGCACCTTAGTGGGCTATTGGTTAGGAACTGATTTACGGCTCGAGGATGGTGAGTCGCGAAATTGGTGTTCCTGCCGATTGGCTGGATGTAGTTGCCGTGCCGAAGAATTGGTAAACACCGGCAGGCAGGCGGTTGCCGTCGTTGTCGGTGAGGTTCCATTCGCAATCAAGGGTGTCGACGGCTTTGCTCCACACCACGTGGTTGTTGTGGTCGGTGACGAAGATTTTCACTATGGGATTGGTGGCAAAACTGTGGGTGAGTGAGAATGTCACCTTGTCGGTTGCAATTGCTTTGTCAACAGTGAGTTCGGCGTTGGATGTAGCATTCACCACGATGAACGAGATGGTCTGCGAGGTGCTGTTGCCTGCCGCATCGTAGAGAGTGATTTTGAGGGTGTGCTGACCTTCGGCAAGCGAAGTGATAGGCATAGCCATCGTCATAGATGCGCCGTTGTTGCCATAGGTGGTGAATGAACGCACTTCGTCGTAGAATGTGGTGCCGTCGAGCAGCAGCGTTATTTGCTTGCCGATGGTTTGGCTTGGATTGCTGAAAGCCATGTCGTCGGTTGCTGCTACGTGAAGCGTGAAGTTGGCTGGCACGTTAATGTCGTTGGCGAATGCAACTTCGTTGTTGATATACATCTTATCAATAGTAGGAGTCTGAGTGTCGATGATGGTTTCGGCATCCGACTCGTCGTATTCAGCAAAGATTACGTTTTCGACAGTTACGTTAGCCAATGATTTGCCGTCGGTTGTATTGGCATATATTTTGATTAATCCCTTAGCGCCGGCGGTGCAGTTCTTGGGCACAAGCATTGTCAGCTTAAACACTCCGTTTTCGACGGTTGTGCCTGATTCGCTCAGCTGTTGGCGGTTGTGGTAAACATCTACTGATTCGGTGTCGGTGGTGATGGTGCGATAAAGCGTTTCGCCATCGAGAAGCGTAGCTGTGATGTTGCCGTTGAAGTCGGTGTCGACACTTCCGTCGGCTTTGCAAATGGTGCCTTCGATTTCCACCTTAGTCATTGGCTTGAGTGTGATTTCGTCTTCGGGGCTCTTTCCGCCAACCGAATTCACTTTCACCAACTTCTTTGCAAAATTGATTTTAATGGCAGGGTCGGCAAAGAGGGTGTAGCACATCTTGTTGCGCGAGGCGGCGTTGCCAAACGATTGTTTAGCAAGCATATATGCTTCGCCGAGGGTGCGTTGCGAGCCGTCGGCATTTGCGGTGAACACTTCTTTGATGAATGCTCGATTAAGCACATCATTCTCCGATGCTTCAACGCTTCGAGTTGACGTCAGCAGAGCAATGCAGCCGCGTTGAGGGGTAATTATCATATATTCGCCAATACCGCGGGTGTTGCTGTCGTAGTTTGCAATGTCGCAAGCGGCAATCGAAAGTATCGGCAGGCGGGTTACGACGGTATTCTTTACGTCGCCCGTTTTCCAAACAAGATTCTTCGACAAGCTGCTGTAGCTGCCGTGTCCCATGTAAGTGGCAAAGAACATGCCTTCTTTAAAGAAATTGGCGAGTTGCAGATTGGCTGCATAAACATTGTTGGCACCCTTGACTGTATTGCCGTTGCTGAGGGTGTATTCAGCAATGTGAAGGCGTTTGATGTCGAGTTCGCTGGCGTCGGTTTCCTTAATCAGACTTTCCAGCTTAGTGGCTTGAATGGTGTGCATGTCTTCGTCGCCCACTTCGTCCATAATCATCACCTTGTTGTGCCAATTGCCGAAGTCGGAGTCTTGAGCATAGGCAATAATTTTGTCCACCATGTCGGATGCTTCCTTAGTAGAAACAACTGGCAGACGTCCCACGCCAAGTCGCAGCATGTCGCTGGTGATGTTCGCCCCCGAATTGTCGTCGAGCATGCCGAAATAGTCGTCTGAAACGTAGGTGAGCACAAAACTATTGCTGTTAGGTCCCTGGAATGTGAGCAAATAGTTCTCGCCTTTATTGCGCAGCAGTTGACGGTTGTCGAAGTAACCGCCGCCAAACATAAGCAGATATTTTAGTTTTTCGGGGTTGCGGTCGTAGAACATCTTCAACATCAAACGGTAGGCGGTGGCATCGGGTGTGCCCGAAGAAAACTCGTTGAACACTTGTTGTTGGTCAACCACCAGCACATCCATGCCATCGTTGTCGCGATGGAATTGAGCCAGGCGTTCGGCTTGTTCTTTTAGCGGCTTTGGACAGATTATCACATAGTCGGGAGTGGGTAGCGCGTGTAAGTTTTGGTTTTCAATCGCCTCATAGCCAGTAATTTGCATCAGTTGTTCTTCGGGGTTGAATGCCACAAACTCGGCGGCGCCGGTATTGCCGTAGGTGAATTCTTTTACTGTCATGTCGATGTCAATCTCAAGTTCTTCGTCGTACACCGATTCGGTTCGCGAGCGCAGTTCTATGCGTTTCGGGTTTGCTTTGTCTGAGATGTCCCACACTTGCAGTGCGTCGTTCTCGTCGTAGATTGCCACTTTGTCGTATGAGCCGAGGTCGTTGTAGCCTATGTGCATTTGGCTGCGACCATTCAGGTCGTTTTTGTGATAATATGTCACAATGAAATGGTCGAGAAAAGCGCTTTTGATTTTTTCGGGCTCGTTAGGGGCAATCGACAGGGTGTAATTGTCGACACCGGCTTGAGCAGTGACTGCTGCGTATGCCGAGACATTGCGGTACGATTCGAATCCTGAAGGCACTGTGATTGTAGCGGAGCTTTGAGAGAAAGGCACTTGCTCGCCGTTGAGTTTGCAAATCAGCAAAGTGTTTTCGGTGGCAGTCGCCCCGACGGCGCATTGCACCATAATAGGGGTGTCGGCGCAAACATTGCTCAAAGGCACGTTAAACGTGGTTTCGGTAGCCACCGATTCGCCGAAGAAGTCGCGGCCCGAGAGGCTATAGGCATTCAGGTCTTGTTCGTGATAGGCGTAGTCGAGGCTTTGGTCGCGCATGTTTATGCCCCAAATGGCAGTGGTGCGATAGTCGGTGATTATGTTTTGCTTGCTATCGTCCTCGGTGATGAAGTAGTAGCTGCTGTTGGCGTATGTGTTGAGGGTGCGCACATATCGGGCATTGCTGCTGCCCGATAGCTCAATATTTACAACACCTTTGGCATAGAAGTAAATTTTGCTATTCGAAACGCCGATAGGCACCTGAGCAAGGTCGTCGACAGCAGTGCCGTCGAGCTTTTCGGATATTGCGTAGCCACCTTGACCGTAGACGTTCACTTTTGTTGGGTCGTTGAAACCCATCTGTGCCAGTTGGTCGAATGTGATTTCGTGCATGCCGTCTTGTTTCACTTCAATCTTTACCCATCTGCCGCTTGCCAGTCGCGACGAAGAGGCATATTTCGATGCGTCAAACCCGTGAGCCGAGATGCTCATGCAGCCAGCAAGCGCCAGTGAAAGATAGTATTTGGCAAACTTCAATTTCTTCATATAATTTATCTATTTATATTGATATTGTCGTATTGTAATTATTTCCTTTTGAGGTTTCTGTGGCAGTTGGTTAATCGTGTTCAAGTATTCGAAAGAAGGTCATTTTATGCGTATGTCAAGCAGCGCTTCGCCGTTTATCGAGCCTCGCACTGTGTCGCCTATTGTTAGAGGCGTAAAAACTCCTGTGGCTCCGGTGTAAATCAAGTCGCCAATCTTGAGCGTGAAATATCGGCTAACCCATGCAATAATCTCGTCGATTGGCATTGCCATTTCACTGGCGCGACACACCGTGGTAGCCGAGCCGTTGGTCACGGTAGCAGTCAGCGCTGCCAAGTCGCCAGCTTGCTCAACGGACAGCATTTCGCCCAGCATAGCAGCACCATCGAATGCATTGCCCAGAGCACCATTCAGCCCCGAAGCATTCACCGTGCAACCCACTGTGACAGCGTCGATGTAGCGCAGAGCAAATCGCTGTCCGATGTTCTTGCCAAGCCGCCCAATGCGCAGCACAATGTGAGGCGTATAACTGAAGCTCTCGGCGAAGTCGGGCACAAACCATGGCTTGCCGCTTTTTGCCAGCGAGCTGTCGGTCATCACCGTAACGCCGTTGTGCATCGTTGCGGTTGGGTTGTCGTAGTTACTGTTTAATGCTATTATTTTCATCTGCTTCTTGCTTCATAATTAGTTTATTTGTGCGCTCGTCTCACTCTCTCATGCGGTTGTACATCAGGGCAAGATGGGCATAAATCGATGTGTTTTGCACCACAATTTCCTTGTTTGGCTTGATGCGGTAGGGAGTGAAATTCCAAATCGCTTTCAGCCCTGCTTCAATCACGCGGTCGGTGACTTGCTGAGCACACTCCACCGGCACGGCAAGCACGGCAATTTTTGCTCCGTAAAGCGCTTGTTGCCGCTTGATTTCGTCGATGTGGAATATAGGTACGCCGTTGATGGTTTTCCCCACCACTTTCTCATCGATGTCGAATCCAGCCACAATGTTTAGTCCGTACTGCATCAGACCGCGGTCTTGAATCAATGCCCCGCCCAGACTGCCGGCGCCAATCATAAACGCCTTATGAGTTTGCTTAAAGCCGAGAAAATCGCTCAGCTGTTTCTCCAACTCAGCAACATCGTAGCCAATTCGTGTCTTGCCTCGTATGGCAACAAACGACAAGTCCTTGGCAATCTGCGAGGCGTCAACGCATATTTCTTTGGCAATCTGCGTGGACGACACCGTCTCAACGCCGCTTCGTCGCAGCTGGCTCACATAAGCCAAATACCAAGGCAGCCGCCTAAGCGTTGGCTCAGGCAGCAATGTCTTGCTTTGATTGTTCGACTCGCTCTTCATGTCGTTTCGCTCGTAGGACTGTTTGGTGGATGTCGTCATGCTTCTGGTTGAAATTGAGAAGAATAGAATGTTCATTTTTCCATCTTCGCCATAAGCAAGAGCTTCAATGCCTCTTTTTCAGCCCTCTATTTGTGCAAAGATAATAATTTTTGCACAATTCTTCATTAATAGCGCCAATATTCGTGTATTTTTTCGTTTGAACTTATTGATGGTGAGCGTTGTCGTGATAGCTTCGATTGGCAGGCTTCGGCACTCGTGTGAAACAAAAACGAACCCCAAAAGTGGTTAGGTCTTTTGGGGTTCGAGTCGATGAAAAATGCTGTAATGTTTCGCCTAAGGAGTCAGAGGTCGCAGGTGGTGCTTTCTCACTGGCAGAGGCTCCCAGAGGTTACTGCACTTGTATGATTTCAAAAATTTCGGTCTTGCCGTCGATTGCAATTGACTTTGCGCCATCGGCAATGTTGAACTGAATGTACGATTTGTCGAACGACAGTGTGCTTAGGGTATTACCTGAGGCATCGAGTTGAGTGACTTTCACGGAGTTGCCTTTAGGTGTCTTGGCAAGAATGATGCACGATTTCAAGCCAGGTTTTTCGATGTTGAAGCTAAATGGCTCGTTGCATACAAACGAGGTGCCAGGGTGGCTGTCGAATGCGCGCAAGGCTGCTTTGGTGTCGTTCGCCTTGACTTTGAATCCAAGCTTCGATTCGTCGGCAGGGTTAACCACAAACGAGCGTATTGCAACCCAGTTTGCTTTTTCTGAAGGCAGTTTGCGCACCCTGATGTAGCGGCCTTTTGCACCCGAACCTTTCCAGTTGATGATGTATTGCTTGGTCATCTCGGCAATCAGAGTTGTCCATGATTTGCCGTCGGCAGAATATTCGAGAGTTGCGTGATCGAAATAATCCACGTCGTCCACCGAGTTGCGTCCTTGCAAGATGTTAATCTCGTTGATATCTTTCACTTCGCCGAGGTCAACACCAAACCAGTCGCCTTCACGACCTTGACCCTTGCCCGAGTGATAGTAGGATGTTGAGTCGCCGTCAAACATCTGTTTGCTTTGCGTGGTGCGCAGCGTCGGGAATGAGCCGATAGCTTTGAGGGTTGTAGGGCGAGTAGATGTAAGCGAGAAGAAGAAAGCGTCGCTGAGGTCGTCCATGGTTGTTTCGTAGAACGGTTGCAGCTTCATGGTGCCCACTTTGTGTGCCTCGTAGGCTTTGCGTTGGTCGGCAGTCATGATGTTGTTCACATAGTCCTGCCAGAACTTTGCGAAATTGCCTTGTTTGTAGGTTTTTAGCAACTCAAGGGCGCGCACACCGCGCTCGCCAAGCAGAGTGAATTGTTCCAGCCATGGCGCCAACTCTTTCAATAACAGCTTATTGGCGCATCGCGTTTTCATAGCGGCTTCGGTGGCAGTGACTTTTTTGAACTCGTTGAGCAGGTTGTCGTATTGCTGCGATGTGTAATTGTCGATAGAGAAAGTTTCGGTTTCCCACGACTCGTCGCGGCGGTAGCCTGTTTCGGTGTCGCACGAGTGGATGGCGAACGTGCGGTAAGCGTCGAGGGCCTCGGGAGTAAGTTCGGCGAGACCACGTTCCCAGTTGTCGATTGGGTTGTAGGGGGCAATGTTCCAGCAATAATCAGCCACGCCGTAAAGGGCAAGTTTCGAAGCTTCGCCGTGTTCCATTGGGTTGCTCACCAATCCGCAGAGGTCTTTGTTGGAGAGCGAAGTGTCGAGTCCGTATGTTGGACCTTGCATAACGATGTGCCGTGCATAGTCGGTTACCGGGAAATTCCACCAATAATAGCCGGGACGCTTGATGCGCGAGTTGAGCCAGTGCATGGTGTCGGCGGTGAGGTCGCTGCACACCACGTCGCCCGTCCAGAACACCTTGATTGACGGATGGAGCGTGTTGCCATAGATTGCCAAACTGCCTTGTGGAGTGGGGTTCGCCCACAGACGCGAGTAGTCGGTTGGGCATACGGTGAGCGGATTCACGTCGCCGCGTGCTTCAACAAATTCTTTTTGAAGACGGTTGAGCAGTTCCACTTGCTTCACCGGGTTGGTGCCTTCACCCGATATGTCGTCGAAGAAGATGGCAAATGTGCGTACGCCCAAGTCATACATCAGGTTGAATTTGTTCACGAGGTTCTTGTAGTCTTCCTCGTTCCATTTGATGTCCTGTCCCGGGTGGATAGCCCAAACAAAGTCGACGTAGTTACGGCGACATGCATCCACAAGGTCTTTGATTTGACGAGCCTCTTTTTCGGGATATGGTTTGCGCCAGTTTGGGCAACTGTGATAGGGGTCGTCTTTTGGACCGTAAAGATAGGTGCACATTTTGTGTCGGCCGTAGAAGTCGATAAGCGACAGTCTCACTTCGTGGCTCCATGGTGTGCCATAGAATCCTTCGACCACGCCGCGGTCGGGCAGGTCGGGATAGTCGTTGATGGTGAGATAGGGCAGTGAGCCGCCTTTACATGCCGGCGACTCGATGAGCTGTTGCAGAGTCATCAGCCCATAGAAAGCGCCTCGTTCGTCGTAGCCCTTAATATCCACGCCCTTCTTGTCGATTGTGAGCGAGTAGGCTCCTGAAACGGCTTTCACATTGGCTTTCTTTGCAATTTTCTGACCGAAGTCAATGCGTAACGCAATGCCTTTGGCGTTATGTTCGATGCCCGTGCGGGCAATCTGTTCGTTGAAACGCTTCTTAGCGTCTTTTACATTGAACCCAATCGATGCGTTTAATGTGTTTGCTCGGTCGATTTGCATCGAGTGAGGAGTGGGGTTGATGATGATTCCCTGATGGTCGATTTTTTTACCGGGAACATTCATCACATCCTGCTTTTCGCCTCGCTGCGAGCTAAGGTCGAAATCGTTGTCTTGCGCATGTAAGCCACAGGCAAATACGCTGCATGCAGCCACGATTGATGCTGTGAGAAGAAATCTTTTCATAAAGGTTATTTATATACAGTTTAGTTGTTAATGTTATTCAGAATTATGGTTGGTGAAAAAACACGTGGTTGGTTCTTTTTTTTGCATTGGCGATGTGAAGATATAAAGAATTCTACAAATAGACAAATGGTGAGGCGGTATACGAAAAAATAATGCTATTGTGGTGTGTTGTTTCGCAATTTGTGCAATAAAATGACGGTAAACTACGTTTAAGTTATGATATAGTGTGCATTTGGTGCTGTGTTGCGCAGGTGTCACTATAGTTAGTTTTGAAAAATAATTGGGAATTAATCGAACTATGGCAAGTAACAACATATTGCGAATGGTGGCAGGCTTGGTGTTTGCGGCATGTGCATTGGGCATGTGCCAAGCATTTGAGGCTGACCACTATGCCCAGCAGTCGCGCCTCGCGTCGGGCCGATGGGTGAAAATCAGCGTTGCGGAGAGCGGCATATATCGCATAACATCAGCCGATGCTCGGCGATGGGGCTTTAACGATATCTCTCGGCTTAGGGTCTATGGCTATGGCGGAGCTCGCATTTCGGAGTCGCTCACCAAAGCCAATTATGTCGACGACCTACCACAAGTGGCAGTGAGTCGCAGCAACGATGCAATATATTTCTATGGTGTGGGAACGATGAAGTGGCTGGTTGACAACCGCGGAATGAAGTACAGACAGGAGCAACACCCATATGCTGTGGCTGGTTATTATTTTGTTACTGAAGCAGATGGCGATGTCGCCGAAGAACTGCATCCTGCATTGAGCACAGTAGAAGTGCAGCCTGGCGCAGAGGTGGTTAGTGAGGTCGTGGGGCGTTCCTATCACGAGAGCGAACTTGCGTCGGTGGGCGAGAGCGGAAAGCGCCTTTATGGCGAGGATTTCCGGTTTAAGACAACACAGACATTCAAATTGCCGTTGCCCGGCTATGTGGGTGAAGGCGAATTGAGTGTGCTCACGGTGTTTGCGGCAAACATTCAGGGCAGTTCAAACGGACATCTGATGTTCCGCGTGAACGGTACACAACTCAGCAGCACGTCAGCCGATGAGATTGTGCCAATCGACGACGAGCATCAGTATGTGCGTGAATCATACAGTCTGAAGAAGTTCAGCCTTCCTACGGTGGAAGAGTTGGCATATACCATCGGCTTTCAGACCGAAGGTGTGCTAAATGTGGCACGCCTCGACGGCATAACGGTGAATTATCCTCGTAGATTGGCTTTGACAGACGGAATGCTGCAGTTTGGCTACAATAGTAATGGCCGTGTTGCTTTTAGTCTACAAGGAGCTACGGCAAACACCAGCGTTTGGGACGTTACCGATGCCGCTGCGCCCGTGGTGATGAACATTCAGCAGGGAGAGGGTGGTGTAACCTTTGCTCCATACGCCGGAGGCGAGCGCTCGTATATGGCATTCAACAGCGATGCACAGGTGCCATCGCCCACCTATGAGGGTGTGGTGAAGAATCAAGACCTTCACGGCGAACTAACTCCCGACCTGATAATAATCACTCCCAAGGAATTTGCCGCTCAGGCGCAGCGTGTGGCAGCGTTGCACGAGAGCCTCGACGGAATGCGCGTGCTGGTGGTAGAGCCAGAACCGATTTATAACGAATTTTCGTCGGGTACGCCCGATGCCATGGCATATCGCAAGATGTGCAAGATGTTCTACGACCGTGGCGCCGACACCGAGGGCCACCGATTGCAGCATCTGTTGCTGTTTGGCCGCGGCAGCTTCGACAACCGCCAACTCACTGAGCAGGTGAAGGCTAACCGTCAGCCAATGCTGCTGACGTGGCAAAGCGACGAGAGCACAAGCGATTATAGCTCGTTCACCACCGACGACATCCTGGTGATGCTTGGCGACAACGAAGGCAGCAGCCTGAGCACCTCGAAGTTGTCGATTGGTGTTGGGCGTATGCCTGTGGCAAGCGTGGCTGAAGCCAAAGCTGTGGTCGACAAGCTTTATAAATATGTGGGCGGTGTAGACTTCGGAGCGTGGAAAACCCGCGCTACGGTGATTGCCGACGACCAAAACGCGGCAAAACACATGGAGCAAGCCGAATCGATTATTAGCCTTTACACCAAAAATGGGGCAGAGGACTATCAGTTTAACCGCATATATATTGATGCCTACGACAACAAGAGCTCGAGCGGCGCGCGAGTTTGCCAGGTTGGTCGCGACTTGTTTTATAGGCAAATGGACGAAGGTATATTTTGGTTGAGTTTTATTGGTCACGCCAACACCACCAGCTGGACCGGCGAACACATGCTCACCTGGTATGATATAAACAATTTTTACAACCGTCGTTATCCATTTCTGTTCGCAGCCACATGCAGCTTTTCGAAGTTCGATGGTAATGAGCGTTCGGGCGGCGAGTTGATGTTTTTGAACGGCAACGGCGGCGTGATAGCCGAGCTTTCGGCAACGCGTGTGGCTTATATTCCCAACAACGGAACGCTCAACAACGCCATAGCCCGATATGCCTTTGCACGCGACAATGAAGGCAAACATTACACAATAGGCGAATTTGTGCGTCTGGGCAAGAATAACGTGCGCGACGAAAACCGCCTACGCTATGCGCTGTTTGGCGACCCGGCAATGCGCTTGCGTTACCCCGAATATGTGCTTCAAGTGGAGCGAATCAACGGTTATGAGGTGGGTGATGACAATATGCCCACATTCCAGGCTCGTCAGCAACTGACATTCGAGGGCAGAGTGCTTGATGCCGACGGTGCGCTGGCGAGTGACTTCAGCGGCAACCTTGCTGCCACGCTCTACGATGCCGAGCAAAGCGTGGTGACGCTGGGTTACGGCGAAGATGGCAAGGAGTATGCTTTTCAAGACCGCAGTAACCGCCTTGCCATAGTGAGCGATTCGGTGACTAACGGCACATTCAAGGTGCGTGTTACTATCCCCAGCGAACTCATTGCTGCCAATTCGTTCGACAACTACAGCCCGGCTCGGATATGCCTTTATGCTTATAGCAACGACAAGGCGAGCGAGGCGATGGGCAGCACCGACCAATTCTATATCTACGGATACGACGAAACAGTGACCGGCGACGACCAAGGACCCGAAATTGAAAACTTTGTGCTTAACAGCCCAACCTTTTGCGACGGCGACAAGGTGAACGACTCGCCGCTGGCTATTGCCAGTATTTTCGACCCCGATGGAATTAATTTTTCGTCGGGTGGTATAGGACACGATATTACGTTGCAAGTCGACGGTGTGACAACATACAGCGACGTGTCGAGCTACTTCACGCCATCGTATAACAGCGAAGGAAATGCCGGCACTATAGCCTATCCGCTCTCGGGACTCACGCCCGGCGAGCACACGTTGCGCCTGAAGGTGTGGGACGTGTTCTGCAATTCGAGCGAGAAAACCATACACTTTGTGGTTGAAGAAGGGTTGAAGCCCGAATTCTACGACGTCTACACAACGGCATGCCCGGCAATCACCGACGCTGTGTTCTACATCAAACACAATCGCCCAGAGGCAATGTTGAATGTGAAGTTACAGGTGTTCGACTTGATGGGTCGTGAAGTGTGGAGCACTGCGCAAAGCGGCAAGAGCGCCTTTGGCGAAACTCTGCCAATCACCTGGACTCTGTGCGACTCGAGTGGCAACCGCGTTCCGCGCGGCATCTACATCTATCGGGCAAGCATATCGTGCGACGGTGTGCATTACTCAACCAAATCGAAGAAAATTGCCGTGGCTGCCAATTGATTACACGAGCTCTAAGCACATGCAAATGATGTGCTGTTTGTGAGGAAGCGAAATAATTGCTATCTTTGCAGCCTGAAAAATTGATGAATAGTAGCAGCCGACATATAAAATTGAAGCAACAAATAATGGCTTCGTTGCTTCTGTTAGCCGTGAGCGTATTGTATTGCGGCAGCACGCTGTTCTATCACTATCACGTTGTGGATAACGTGAAGGTGTGGCACTCACACCCGTTCACCGAGGCACATCACAGCAGCAGTCAGGTGGTATATTCAATTGCACAGCTTAACCATGTGGTGTTTGTTGCCGATGCGGCTATGATTCTCGTTGAGCCAATTGAATGGATTAGAGAACTTGGTCATGAGCCCTTATTGTGCCAGCCTGTTGTTGCGCCATTAGAACACTTTAATCGTCGGGGTCCCCCGGTTTGTTGAATAATCAATAAAGGTTTTTTCTCAACTTTTTGCACCGCTTTTTTGCTGCGGTGTGATTGGTTGTGTGCGTCAACACATATTTATTATTACTAAATCAACAAACAGAATTAAAGAAAATGAACAGACTAATTATATTAGCGCTGATGCTTATGGCATCGGTGCAGGCTATGATAATGGGCGCAGAGCGATTGACCGATGCCCACATTCAAGGACACGCAGTGGAGCAAGGCTCCGGCGAACACATACCATTTCTAACTGTGCGCCTGCTGGGCACAAACATCGGCACAAACACCGACGCCACCGGACACTATTTCCTGAAAAACATTCCCGAGGGCGACTATGAAATTGAAATTTCGGGCATAGGCTATGTGCCACAAACACGCAAAGTGAAGGTGCGTAAAGGGCATACAGCCGAGGTGCAATTCGAACTGGAGCAAGACGTATTCCAGATTGAGACCGTAGTGGTGACAGGCAACAAAAGCGAGGTGAAACGCCGCAACAGCAGTTCGCTGGTGAGCGTGGTTGGCGGCCAGCTGTTCGACATGGTCGGTGCCAGCTGCCTGGCTGAAGGCTTGAGTTTCCAGCCTGGCGTGCGAGTAGAAAACGACTGCCAGAATTGTGGCTTCACGCAGGTGCGCATCAACGGGCTCGACGGACATTATTCGCAAATTCTGATGAATTCGCGCCCGGTGTTTTCGGCATTGGCAGGCGTGTATGGCTTGGAGCAGATTCCTGCCAACATGATTGAGCGCGTGGAGGTGATGCGCGGCGGCGGTTCGGCATTGTTCGGCTCGTCGGCGATTGGCGGAACGGTGAACATCATCACCCGTGACCCGCTGAACAACACAGCAGAGGGTTCACACATGCTCACTTCGATTGGCAATAGCAGTTCTTTGGACAACAACACCACACTGAATGCCTCGGTGGTGAGCGACAACCAGAAAATAGGTGCGTTTGTGTTTGGTCAGAATCGCGTGCGCGACGGCTACGACCACGACGGCGACGGATTCACCGAGATTGCGCAGCTTAAGACCCAAACTATGGGCTTGCGCACGTTCATGCGCACGTCCGATTTTTCGAAACTCACACTCGAGTACCACGGCACACACGAATATCGCCGAGGAGGCGACAATCTTGACTTGCAACCTCACATGGCAATGGTGGCTGAGCAAACCGACCACAACATTCATGCAGCCGATGCCTCGTTTGACCTTTGGAACGACGATTACAGCAACAAGTTGAATGTGTTTGCTGCAATGCAGAACACTCGACGAAACAGCTATTACGGCAGCGGAATGGATGAAAACGCTTATGGCAGAACCAAGGATTTTGTGGCAGTGGGTGGCGCACAGTTCACTCATTCGTTCAAGAAATTGTGGTTTATGCCGTCGGAGTTGGTAGCCGGGGTGGAGTATAACCATAATTATTTGAATGACGTGACATTGGGCTACGACCACGATGTAACCCAAAATGTGGACATTTATTCGGGGTATCTGCAAAACGAGTGGCGCACCAATCGGTGGGGTTTCCTTGTTGGTGCTCGCATCGACAAACATTCGCTAATTGACAATGCAATAGTGTCGCCTCGCGCCAACATACGCTATAACCCGTCGGAACGACTGAATTTCAGGTTGTCGTACTCCACCGGATTCCGTTCGCCACAAGCCTACGACGAAGATTTCCACGTGGCAGTTGTGGGAGGCGAGCGTGTGGTGACGGTGCTTGCCGATGGACTCAAGGAAGAAAGCTCGCAGAGCTTGAGCGCATCGGTTGACTGGTATGCCACTATAGGAGGCGTGCAAACCAACGTGTTGTTTGAGGCGTTTTATACCGACCTTGCCGATGTGTTTGCCTTGCGAAAACTCGAAGAATTTGATGCCAAGGGCAATCAGGTGCTTGAGCGGTACAACGGCTCGGGTGCCACAGTATGGGGCATGAATCTTGAGGCAAAAGCGGTGTGGAACAAGCATTTTCAGATGCAGATGGGTGTAACCTATCAACGCAGCCGATATAAAAGTCCCGAATACTGGAGCGAGGATGAGAGGGTGCAGCCCGTGAAACGTATGTTCCGTACACCCGACCTATATGGCTACGCAACACTGAAGTATAACCCCACAAAGCGTCTGACACTGTCGCTGTCAGCCACCTACACCGGCAGCATGCTCGTGCAGCACTTGCAGGGGTCGGGCACCGATGTTGATGTGGCTGTTGAAACGCCATCGTTTTTCGACGCCAATCTGAAACTGTCTTACGATTTCAAAGTGTTTGATTATGCCACTTTGCAGCTGAATGGCGGTGTACAAAACCTGTTCAACAGCTATCAGAACGATTTCGACCGCGGCGAGATGCGCGACTCGGGCTATATTTACGGACCAATGATTCCGCGTTCGCTGTTTGTGGGCGTGAAAGTGTCAATTTAATGATAGAAGAGTGTGGTTGCAGATGATTTTTCATAACAATTCATAAATATTTGTTGTTGACGTGATTTTGTGCTAAATTTGCATTAGTATATAGAGATAAAACAATAAATATAGCATGAGAATTAATATATTTCGCATTTGCAGTATAATAAGTTTTGTGGCGGCGTCGATGACGCTGCAAAGCATGTGTGCCAAGACACAGGACTCGTTGAAACATCATAGCAAAGCCGACAGCATACTTTCGCTTGAGTTGAAGCGTGTGCCGTCAATCACATTGAACGATTGGCGTACGCTGGATTACGACACAATAGAATTGCAGTCTTCGTATGCGTTTGTGCCGCTGATTTTCTGTCATCAAACGCTTTCGACCGACACCATAGCCACATGGAAATCCGACGACAATTATTCGTTGAACGTTGACCGCAGCTGGATTAACAACGATATCAAGGAAGCCAATAAGGTGAATAGGCTGCGCTATGCTGCGATGGCGGCGCATCCCGACCGTGTGATATATAACGCCAACGAGTTGCCCGAAGCACCTAAGGAGTTTATCAGCGTGGTCGACCCGAAGAACCGCACGCTCAGCATTGCGCCTCGCGACTATGGCGATGTGGGCGTGGGTGCCAAGATGGAGAAGGTGAAGGTGCACAACTGGTTGCATACGTTTGTAACCTCTTTGCAATTCTCGCAAGCATATATGTCGGAAAACTGGTATCAGGGCGGCAACAATGTGCTGAATGTGCTGAGCGATATGCAGTGGACGGTGCAGTTGAACCAAAATCTTCATCCTAATTATTTGTTCACCAACACTGTGCGTTATAAGTTGGGCATCAACTCGGCGCCTAACGATTCGATTCGCAGCTACAGCATAAGCGACGACCTGTTGCAGATTAACACATTGGTGGGTGTAAAGGCAATAAAAAAGTGGTATTATTCGGCAACTATGCAGTTTAAGACGCAGTTGCTCAACAACTACACATCGAACACCAACAACCGCAAGGCTTCGTTCCTCAGCCCTGGCGAACTGAACGTGGCAGTGGGTATCACTTACAGCAATGCGAGCAAGGATGGCTGGCGCACGCTGAACCTTTCGATTTCGCCGGTTTCATATAATATGAAGATGTGTACGAGCGACGTTAATCCTTCGCCTGGGAACTTTGGCATAAAAGCCGGACATCACACTGTGCACGATGTGGGTTCGAAACTCGAAGCAAAGGTTAATTGCAAATTCAACCAAGCCATCTCGTGGTCGAGCCGCCTGTATGTGTTCTCGAATTATGAATATGTGCAAGGCGATTGGGAAAACACGTTCAACTTCAATGTCACCCGCAACTTGATAACCCAGTTCTACACGCACCTGCGTTACGACAAGAGTGCAAAACGCAACGACAAGTGGAACTATTGGCAGTTTAAGGAGATATTGAGTTTCGGTTTGACGTATAGGTTTGCAACAAACTGACTTATTCATTTTCAGCCTGGAGCATGAGGCGTGTGATGCGAAATATTGCTGTGGCGTGTGGCTTGGCATTGTTTGCCGTTAGAGGCGAATGTGCCACAGTGGACATTGGGAGCATACCCGAAGGTTCAACCCTTATGGCGGGCGACTATAGCCTCGATGCCGTAGAGCAACGACTACGTGCAATGCCTTTGCAACCCATTGAAGGGCTGTGGTATTACAACGAAGAACGGACAACGCTCCTGATTGAGCGAACCGATGCCGAGGCAAACGACCTGAAGCTAACCTACAGGATAGTTTACGTCGACTCGGATGACTACGGCATATTGCCAGGCACCATTGTGGGCTATGTAGAGCCGAGTGCCGAGCACGACAAATACACGTTGTGGATTTATAGCGAAATGAGCGCGTCGGCGTTGGTGCATCCATTGAAGTGTGTAGCCACATTGTCGCGCGAAAGCGATATTCTGACGTTTGTCAAAGCACGGTGGAAACTTAAATTTCGCGCAAACTTCGCAAGGTTCCTGCCTTCATTGTTCAAGGGCATTTCGCTGCTCACCGAATATGATGATGCTAAAGTGCCGCTCGGGTTCAGAAAGATTTTTCCGGCGCGCGATGATGACGGTACGGCAAGTGGAGTGATACGTTACTTGTGAAAAAAGACTAATGGCATGAAAAAGATTATTGGCATATTGTTGGCATTGGCTGTCGCGACGAGTGTGATGGCGCGTGTGAACACCACTCGCAAGGGATTGACCACACAGCGTGTGGCAACAGAAAGCCTTGTGGTGCCATTAGACACGGTTACTGCCGACACTTTGCATGGCGGCAAGCGCGGCTTTGTTGATGGTGGCATAGTGCTTAAAGGCTACAGCAAGCGGTTGAGCGACCGTTATGAAACGTTTTTCGTGACAAACAACACCGAAAGCGCTATCGGGCATGTGACTATCACCTTTGTTTACACCGACATGAAAGGCGTGATGCTGCACAGCCGCACCGAAACCATAGCTTGCAATCTTGCTAAGGGTGCTACGACGATGGCAAAGATTCGGTCGTTCGACACAAAACGGTTGTATTACTACGCCGGACCTAAACCTCGCCGAAGTGCCACACCATATAAACTGAAAGTGCGAATTGAATCGTATGAGGTGGTGATGAAAAGAGAATAATTATAAACAACGAAAATAGAAATTATGAAGAAAGTATTGTTATCAACAGTGTTTGGCGCCGGCATGTGCTTTGCATCATTCGGGCAAACAGCCATCACGCCAAAGGTTCTTGAGCAGTTGTCGAGTCAACCGCAGACCACCACCGACAAAGTGGTGCGTAATGCCATGGCGCACACATCTCTCAACACACTTGCCACCGACATTTCTACGCTTAATGGCGTGTCGAAAGGCGAGTTTGCTTATCAAGTGCACACCAAAGGCATTACCGACCAAAAGCAGTCGGGCCGCTGCTGGTTGTTCACCGGAATGAACGTGCTGCGCTCGCAGGCAATCAATGCGCACAACTTGCCAGAGTTGGAATTGTCGCAGGTGTATTTGTTCTTCTACGACCAGTTGGAGAAATCTAATCTGTTTCTGCAGGGTGTAATCGACACCGCCAACAAGCCATTTGACGACCGCTTTGTTGATTGGTTGTTCTCAAACCCATTGAGCGACGGCGGCACATTCACCGGTGTTTCCGACTTGGTGAAGAAATATGGCGTTGTTCCAAAGTCGGTAATGCCCGAGACCCATTCGAGCAATGCCACTTCGCAGATTTCAGCTCAACTGAAATGGCAGCTTCGCGACTACGGCATGCAGTTGCGCAAGATGGCAGAGAAGGGCAGCAAGGCTAAGGAACTCGAAGCCGAAAAGGTGAAAATGCTTGGTAATATCTATCGCATTCTCACATTGGCTTACGGCATTCCACCAAAGGAATTCACTTGGGAGATGAAGAACACCTCGGGCACAGTGATTAGCGTTAAGACCTACACTCCGCAATCGTTCTACAAAGAGCTGTGGGGCGACAAGGATTTGACTGGCGACTATGTGCTGCTGATGAACGACCCGTCACGCGAATACGGCAAGGTTTATCAGATTCAGTACGACCGTCACACCTATGAGGGCCACGATTGGGTGTACTTGAATTTGCCAATCGACGACATTAAGCCAATGGCTATTGAGTCAATCAAAGATAACAATGCAATGTACATCTCGTGTGATGTGGGTAAATTCCTCAATCGCCAAGTGGGCACTTGCGACCTAAAGAATTTCGACTATGAGTCGTTGCTCGGTTTGAACCTGACAATGGATAAGCGCGAGCGCATCCTCACTCACGCCAGTGGCTCGTCGCACGCCATGACGCTGATTGCGGTGGACGTTGACATGAACACAAAGGCACCGACGCGTTGGATGGTTGAGAACAGTTGGGGCGCAAGCAGCGGTTTCAAAGGCAATCTGGTTATGACCGATGAGTGGTTCAACGAATATATGTTCCGCTTTGTCATCGACAAGAAGTATGTTCCAGCCGATGTGCAGAAGATGCTGAAGCAAAAGCCAATTATGCTTCCATCGTGGGACCCCATGTTTGCCGTTGAAGAATAACAGTGGATAATTTGTGATATATACTACATAATTTGGTAGATTTGCGAGCAGTGGGCTTGATTCTTTCAGCCCGTTGCTCGCATTGTTTTTTGGAGTGGTGTGAAAAAATTTTTAATGGGCATTAAACTTATTGCCGCGATTTCATTCTAATAGTTCACAATAGTGTGAAAACAAACAATCAATAATTCACCTTACACATAGCAAAATATATAATGACAAAAGCATCAATGGCAAATGAAGCAAGTTAGGCTGTCGTGAGTTTCAGGATATGCCTAATTACCCGAATTGCATGGTCGCGAACCATGCAGTAAAAGGTGCATCTTGCTCCTTGCCGGGAAATGCTGCGCTCTTTGACGTCTTGGCTGCATCGTGTTTTGGCATGCTTTAAGTGGCTATTTGCCGCCTGAAGATGCTTATTCGATGCTAACAGTGTGTTGTTATATATTTTTTTATTTAACCTTGAAGCGACTCGTGGGCTGCCGAAAAATGTTACGCAGTATGCCGCAGCCGCTTCGCAAAAATAATGATGAATAATATGGAAAACGATTTTGAAGAAAAAGATTTTGGTGAAGCATTGACTGAGTTTTGTTTATCAATGAATCACAGTAAAGCAAAAGATGATGTTGACACTTCGACAGATGTGCCGATTGAATTGACCGACCTTTCGGTTCGACGTTATGAAACCCGCCCGATTCATGGTGGTGTTTTTGTATCACTCTATTTTTCGGGGGCGCCCAAAAATGATTGCGAGGTTGAGGTGAAATGCTTCAACGATGACTATTTGCCGATGGGCAAAGCGAGGGTTGAAAGCAATGGCGACCGACGCATGCGTTTGCAGTTAAAGTCGGATTATGCGTGGCTGCCCGATGTGTATACGTTTGTTGTGTACTATTGCAGTGAGCCGATTGGCTCATACACGTTCAGCTACGATGGCAAGCGATTTAAATGCATCGGAGGTGGCAAGTTGGCGCCGCAAAGCCGCGAGTCGGTTATTGCCGAAATGAGCATTAACCAGCAAAGTTGGGAGTCGTTATGCAAAACTCCCGGAGTGGCATGTGTGATTGACTCTGCCATTGAGTCGGCAAAGTCGGGGCTTTTGCGTAAATGGCGTAGACATAAATTTAGGGCATATACGCCAGTCAACCGGTGTTTTATTGTTTACGACAAGAAATTTGCCGTGCCTCAGTTGCTTTGCCTCCACGATTTGGGCGAGGTGGATTTTGAGAAGATTTGTTGTTCGCAAATGACAAAAATCGAGATTGACGATTATGAGAGCACTCTCAATAACGAGGCTTACGGCATAATCATGCGAAACATTTCGCCGTTGTTGGTAGCCCAGAATGCTGTGCTTGTGAAGCGCATATTGTATTATCTTGAAAAGGATATAGAATGGACGGTTGTGCTGTGCGGCACAAAACAGGAGGTTGATGCATTGTTTGCCACATACCCTGCGTTGAAACGGTATTTTGCCGACAGCGAGCCGCTGCAGTATCAAATCAAGAGTGAGCTTGAGCTGGTGCATTATGTGTCGTCGGTGTTCAATCATTTCAGCTATGAGTTGACGGATGATGCCGAGTTGCTTGTTCAGCAAGTGATAAAGCGCGATTCGGCGAATCTTGGGCTTGGCAACAGCGCGTTGCTGCAGATTAACGATAAGCTCATGGCTATCATAAAAAGCAGACTTAACAATCGCTTGTTTGCCGAGTATGACAAGCACGGCGACAATGCCGAGAAACAGTTGTCGTTGGTCACCGCAGCCGACTTGCATGATTTGGCATTTGAACGACGTGCCGACGGTTTTGCCGAAAGTATGAAGGAGCTTAATGGCTTGATTGGGTTGAAAACGCTTAAGGAGGACATCTCGTTCACTATAAACAAAGTGCGATTTATGGATATGCGTCGCAGGGCAGGGCTGAAGTCGACATTGTCGATGCCCAACCACATGGTGTTCACTGGCAATCCCGGAACGGGGAAAACCACTGTGGCAAAAATGATTGGCAAGGTGTTTCATTCAATGGGGTTGCTTTCGCAGGGCGATGTGGTGGTGACCGAGCGCTCGAAGCTTGTTGGCCGCTATATTGGCGACACCGAGAATAACGTGAA
The DNA here is from genome assembly GCA_004557385.1 of Bacteroidales bacterium. GTDB lineage: Bacteria > Bacteroidota > Bacteroidia > Bacteroidales > Muribaculaceae > SFTJ01. Next base: position 296 of record SFEA01000036.1, on the reverse strand, counting down.
CGAGGTGCTTGCTCTGGCTCGTGGCAATGTGTTGTTCATTGATGAGGCTTACACATTATATAATGACAGAAAAGAGGATTTCGGACTGCGTGTGATTGAGTCGCTGCTAACGGCGCTGGCTCAGCCCGACCCCGACATGATTGTTATTCTTGCCGGATATGAGAAGGAGATGAACGAAATGCTTAGTTCAAACCCGGGCTTGAGAGGACGTTTTCCGCACAAATTCCGATTCCCCGATTATGCTGCCGACGAGTTGGCAACGATTGCAATGAATCTGCTTGAACAACTCGACTATG
>SFEA01000035.1 GCA_004557385.1 Bacteroidales bacterium | reverse complement strand
TCTTCCCATTCCGAACAGAGAAGTTAAGCCTCACCACGCCGATGGTACTGCGAAAGTGGGAGAGTAGGTAACCGCCCCCTGAGCCCCGAGCTGAAAAGCTCGGGGCTTTTTTCATAACCATACTATGTGCCTTTCCCGTAAAGGATCTGCCCCGTCCGACAAGTCGGACTTTCCGCCCGAAATCCCTGCCCGCGGGGCTGTGTCGAAATTATAAAAATTAGTCGCCTAAAAGGCGCGACCACGGAGGCGTTAGCCTACGGGACTTAGCCGAGGGCAGCGAAGCTTAAACTACGGGAAGCGTGTACCCTTGGGAAATTAGTAGAGAAAGATGCGAATTTTTATTTATTTGGTCCATCAACACCATCAGCGAGAGGTTTTCGCTGGGTCTGCAACCGCTCCACGGTTGATGTTTTCTTGGGCACTTTTAGGTCCCCACATAGTCGCCTGCGGCGCCAATATGGGGTTATTGAAGCTGTAACCGCTCTGCGGTTAATAACGCTAATAACAGTCAATTGAAACCCATATTGTTTGTAATTCGCGTTCTGTCCGGACGCCATTATCGGGGCGGACGTGGTCCGTGGGTTACGCCCTAACGGACTTAGCCACGGCTAAGTCCCCTCGGCTTGCGCCTCCGGGTTCTCGTCTTCCAGACGACATGGCTTCGGCTATTACGAGAGCTCGGAGGAGTGACACCAGCCAAAAAGAACTTATAGTAGAGGACGTGACGCTTTGAATGCTCAGCTTCACATACTTCGCATGAAATGGCAAGTAACAGGGATAATCATCGCAGGTTTGCGCTGACGGTGCAGAAAATCCTATCAATCTGCTCACTCAGATAAAGTGAATTTATATGATTTATTTGTGCGAATCGGCGATTTTGGCATTGAGCAGCGCTTGCTTGTCGCTGTCCCAATATTTGCAATCGAGCTCGAAGAATGTGGAAGTGTATGGTTTTGTGAGAGGGGTTTTTATGATAATCACTTCAAAAAGGTTGCTAACGCTGTCGAGACGTGCGATTAGTTGTTCGTGGTCGACGGGCGTAACGTCGGCGTTTGCCAAGGCTTTGTTCATGTCGGCTTTGAGGTCGTCGATACCAGGGCAGATGTCTTCAGACAGGAATGACAGTTCTTTGTCCTGATAGACGTGAGCATAGACGTGCGGTGTGGCTTCAATCATTTGTGCCACGGTGCTAAGCACTTCGGCGTAAGGTTCGGTGGCATAAAGCGTGGTAATGCCGTCTTTTGCTTGCAGAGGATATGCCATGTCGGTTATCACAACCCAGTTGCGGTGTCCCAGCAGAGGCAGCTTTTCTTGAAGTATGGTTTGCCAGTTCCAGTTTTGAGCATGTGTTGTTTGGTTTGCATCAGATTGCCCTTGCGGCGTGCAGCTGCTCAAAAGCATTTGTGCAAATATGCACGACAGAGGAAGTGAATTTTTCATAATGGTAAAATTTGTTTTTAGCTGATTATTGCTTTAGTTTTTTTGGTTATATATGTATTGCGAATTTAGCGAAATAATCTGAAAAAATGGTGCAAAACATGAATTATTATTTGCTAAGCAAGCTCAAGGCGCTGAACCGAGCTGAGCACTTTCATGCGTAGCGCAGAGTTGGCGAGCTGTGAAGCTCGTCACTAACAAGTGAAGTGATAAGGTGATGCTAATAATAAATTTTACTCGGCTACGGGGATTTTGTCGATTCGGCGTTGGTGACGGCCACCTTCAAAATCGGTGCTGAGGAACACTTTCACAAGTTCGATTGCTTGTTCGTTTGTAAGGAAGCGTCCGGGCAGAGCCAGCACGTTGGCGTCGTTGTGACGTCGGGCGAGGCTTGCAATTTCTGCTGTCCAGCAAAGGGCAGAGCGTATGCCTTGATGCTTGTTGAGAGTCATGTTGATGCCTTCGCCGCTGCCGCAGATGCCAATTCCGGGATAACATTCGCCGCTTTCTACGGCTTTTGCGCACAGGTGTGCGAAGTCGGGATAATCGCAGCTGTCTTCGCTATAGGTGCCGAAGTCTTTATATTCGTATCCTTGTGATTTAAGATAATCGATTACAGCCATTTTAGTGGCATATCCGGCGTGGTCGCTGCACAAAGCTATTGGTTTGTTGGGTTGTAGTATCAACATGATGTTGTGTGAATGATTTTGTTTATAGTGCAAAGGTACAAAATATAGCAGATATTTGTGCGATTTAGCAGGCTAAAAGTTTCAACGGCTGCCGAGGACAAGGCAAATGAGTCCGACAAGCAGCACCGAAAGGTCGATGAGTTTGAGTTTCACATTCTTCTCGTGTAGGGCAATCACGCCGTAGGCAAACGACACGAGCACGCTGCCGCGCCGAATCATCGAAACGACAGATATCATCGAGCCGGGCAGTGAGAGCGAATAGAAGTAGGCAATGTCGGCAACGGTTAGGAAAACGGCTATGCATGGGATGGTCCATCGCCATACAAAAGGAGTGGTGTCGGCAGAAGTGCGTTTGATGATGAGTATTGCGGCGCCCATGATGATGCATTGATAGAGCGAATACCATGCTTGCACTTGCAACGGGTCGTAGATTCGAAGCAGATATTTGTCGTAAAGCCCGCTAACGGCGCCCATCACCGTTGCGCCCATGATGAGCCAAAGCCACAGGCTGTGCCGAATTGAGAAGCCTTCTTTTTTGCCAAGTCGGCTAACAAAAAACAGCGAGCAAAAGCCGAGGATGATGCCCAGCCATTGCAGCAGGTTGAGCCTTTCTCCAAAGATGAAGAGCGCGCCCACGAGCACGAGAATTGGCCGCGTGGCGTTAACAGGTCCGGTGATGGTGAGTGGCAGGTGTTTGACGGCATAGTAGCCCATCACCCACGACGACAGCACGATGAGCGACTTGACTGCGATGAATGCGTGGCCGGCAAGGTTGCCACCGAAGCCAAACGAGCCATCGGCAATCGCCGATGCCCACACCGGCGACATGAGCAGCGTGCCGAACAGAGTGTTGAGAAACAGCACCGTGAGCACGTTGTTGCCATTAAGCGAAAGTTTTTTGAATATGTCGTAAATGCCCAGACAGAGCGACGATGCAATTGCGAGAATTATCCACATGATAAGCCTAAAACAATAGTTATTAATGAATTCTGACGATTTCAGAGTGCAAATTTACACAAATTATTCCACACAGAAGTCACGCCTTGCATGATATATTTGTGCATGCGGTTTTGTGAATAGCTCAGTTTTTGCTATCTTTACATAGAAAAATGACAATTATAGCAAAATAAATTATGAAAAAATACATTATTTCGGCGCTATTAGCGACAATTACAATGCTGGGAAATTCAGAAGTGTTACCAAAACCAAACATTCAAGGCGGAAAGCCATTAATGGAATCGATTGCGCAACGTCAATCGCATCGCGACATGACAGCCGACGGCAAAGTGAGCAAACAGCAGCTCAGCGACATGCTGTGGGCAGCATGGGGCATCACGCACGACGGCAAGCGCACAGTAGCCACGGCTATGAACCGTCAGGAACTCTCGGTGTATGTTGTGACTCCCGAGGGCGTGAGCCTGTATGATGCCGCAGCCAACACGCTTGAGAAAGTGAGCGATGCCGATTTGCGCCAGTTGGTGGGCATGCAGCAGTTTGCCATCGACTGTCCGCTGAACATATTGTTTGTGGTGGACACCACTTTGCAGCCCGATGCATCGATGCAGGGCTATACGGCAGGTGCCGCCTCGCAGAATGTGTATCTGTATTGCGCATCCGAAGGACTCAAGACGGTGTTGCGCGCCAGCTTTGCCCGCGAAGAATTGCAAAAAGCATTGAATTTGCCAGCCAACAAGCGGGTGCTATTCATTCAGACGGTAGGAAAGTGAGCAAACGGTTATGCGCAAGTTATCGATAATATTTATCTCGCTGTTTCTTTTGGGCATAGTGGGCTGCGGAGGAGGTGGCGAAGAACAGAACGATGCAGCCGATTCGGTTGCCAACGAGCAGCCGGTGGCATCAATGAACGCAGGCGAGGGCAAGACCGTTGCCGACACGCCGAGCGCACAAGCAAAGATGATAGTTCACAGCATACCGGTGCACATTGTGCCGGGTAGGCTTCGCAGTATCTTCAACGACACCAACGGTATGCACATCTCGGCAGCCGAAAGCATTGGCATTAAGCCGATAAAGAGCCTGCGAGATGCCTATAACGTGCAGCGTCCTGTTGTGAGGATAGCCACCAACGAGCATTACACAGTAGATTCGCTCACGCACTCGATGCCGTTTCTTGTGCCCGAGGCAGCACAACTGCTCGACGACATTGGCAGGCGATTTGCCGACACCATACGTGCCCGAGGTGGACACGAGTATCGCATAAAGGTCACCAGTGTGCTGCGCACCGACCGCTCGGTGGCAAAGTTGCGCCGCCGCAACCGTAATGCTTCGGAGCAGTCGGCTCACTGCTATGCCACTACATTCGACATCAGTTATGCCAAATTTATTTGCCTCGACTCAACCTTCATAGTGTCGCTTGCCGACCTTAAGAACATCCTCGGCGAGATACTTTACGACGAGCGTGACAAGGGTAGATGCTATGTGAAATTCGAAACCAAACAGGGCTGCTTTCATATTACTGCTCGCAAGTGACGCCCAAACCGTATGATTGTGATTGAATTAAGAAAATAGATGGGAAAATACGACGAAACGATAAGGCAATATCTTGCTCAACGAGGTGTTGACCGACTCAACATAAAGGCTGCGTTGATTGATATGGACGGTGTGCTCTACGACTCGATGCGCAACCACACCATTGCCTGGAAGATGATGTTCGACAACCTCGGGCTCAACACTGACCGCGACGAGTTCTACTTGTATGAAGGCATGACCGGCAGGGCAACCATACAGCTGATCTATAAGCGCGAGCTGGGCATCGACCTTAGCGACGAAGAAGCGCAAGAGATGTATAAAATCAAAACAGCCAACTTCCGTTCGTTGCCACGCGTTGAGGCTATGCCCGGAGCATACGACATGCTCACCGCCTTGCGCGACAAGGGTGTGGAACGAGTGCTGGTGACCGGCAGCGGTCAAGCCGACGTGATTAACCGCATCGACCAAGAATATGCCGGGCTGTTTGCGGCTGACAGGCGCATCACTGCTGCCGACGTTAAGCATGGCAAGCCCAATCCCGAGCCATACATCAAAGGTCAGCAACTTGCCGGAGTGGCGCCGGAGCAAGCCATAGTGATTGAAAATGCACCCTTGGGTGTGCAAGCAGGCAATGCCAGTGGCTCGTTCACGATAGCCATAACCACCGGACCGATTCCTCGCCAAAGGCTTGTTGACAGTGGCGCTCATGCAGTGTTTGAATCGATGCCGCAATTTGCTGCCGAACTGCCTGAATTGATTGACGCTCTCAACACCACGACAATATAACAACTAAATAGGATTGACGTTTATGGAACATCAAAACATTATATTCACCAATGCAGTGAGCGATGCGTTGACACGCGTTTTGCAGGCCAAAAAATTCAATAAACTGTTTGTCATCACCGACAGCAACACTCGTTGCAAGGTGCTGCCTCGGCTGGCTGACAACCAATATGTTGCTGATGCCGTTGTGGTGGAGTTTCCCGCCGGCGATGTGAACAAAAACATCGATTCGCTCACTTCGGTGTGGCAACAGATTGGCGAGGCAGGCGGCACGCGCCACTCATTGGCAGTGAATTTGGGCGGTGGTGTGGTCACCGACCTTGGCGGATTTGCTGCAGCAACATTCAAGCGTGGCATTCCGTTTGTCAACATCCCCACCACGCTGCTCAGCGCCGTAGATGCAGCCATAGGCGGAAAAACCGGAATAAACTTCAACGGATTGAAAAACGAAGTTGGAGCTTTTTGCGAAGCAAGCGATGTGATTATCAGCACTGCTTTCCTCGACACTTTGCCGGAAATTGAAGTGAAATCGGGCTATGCCGAGATGCTCAAGCACGGCTTGCTAAAGAGCCGCGACTGCTTTATGTCGCTTGTGAACTTCGATGTGGCTAATGGCAGCAAAGACCGCCTGCTTGAGTTGCTGAAGGAGTCGGTTGAAGTGAAGGCTGAGATAGTTCGCCAGGACCCTCACGAGCATGGCATACGCCGTGCGCTTAATCTGGGTCACACTGCAGGGCATGCCTTCGAGAGCATGGCAATGGCTCGCCAGAAGCCCATCCCTCACGGCTATGCGGTGGCATACGGCTTGGTGATTGACGCTGTGCTGTCGCATTTCAAGTGCGGCTTCGACAGCGCCGATGTGCATCGCATTGCCGACTATGTGCTTGGCAATTATGGCGCATTCCACATCACTTGCGACGACTACGACGAGCTGCTGCGACTGATGAAACACGACAAAAAGAGCAGCTATGGCGAAATCAATTGCACATTGCTTGGAGCGCCAGGCGACATTCGCATCGATTCAATAATTGATGACGACACCATGAAAGAGGCATTCGACCTTTATCGCGACTTGATGCACATATAAAAACGCAACAGGCGCCACATATAAAAAGGCTCCTTGACATCGCTGTTGAGGAGCCCTTGTTTTACTATAGGGATATATTTAGATGAAAATACTCTAAAAACAAGATTATTCGATTTTGCGCTGATGGTCGACAAACCGCAGCAAAAGGTATGAAATCACAAAATAGGCTGCTGTGAGTAGCCATAGCGCCAGATAACAGGTGCGTTGTTGTGCAAGCGTGGCACCCATATTGGATATTCCCCAAAGACCTTGCACAGCCCAGGTTGATGGGATGGCGTCGCCTACGATGGTCCAAAACGGATTCATTGCAAACCGAGGCCACGAAATTCCTGAAATAAACACAAAGAACACCGACGTAACTACCACCACGCAAAACACCGATTCGCGTTTTCTTACGAATGTCTGCATGGTCAAAGCAAAGAAAATTACGGCGAAAATGAAAGGAACGGCAAGCATGAATACGTCAATCAAATGCCCGTTCTGAGGTAGAGAGAATGCTATTGGCATGAATCGCCACAAATAAATCATCGGTCCAATCATGATTGTGAAATAGCAAAGCGATTTGCCTATAAGCATGGCAAAAGCACCCACGTTGGCAGCCTGCGGGTCGATGCCGCCATTGGCAAGTTTCCGTTCGCGCGAGGTTGCCATCACCATGCAGATGCACAGCACAAACACCTGCTGCAGAATCATCACTAATATGCCGGGCAGAATGGCTGAAGCCATGCCCATGGTGGAATTTCCAAGAGGCACAATCCTGAAGGGCACCGGCATATTGTGCTGGGCTTGTGCATCTTCAAGTCCGGTGAGTTTGCTGCTTTGGGCTTTTGAGCCCAGTTCGTTGCCCACCACAGTTGTAGCCGACATGATGTTTTTATATCGCAAAAACACGCTCATATCGGCATATACTTCAATGTCGGCTTGTTCGCCGCGCCCCACCTTTCGCGAGAAGTCCTCTGGCAGGTGAACCACGCCAAAAACATCTTTGCGGTTGAGCATAGTTTTGGCTTCCTGCATGTTGGCGGCATAACCAGCCACTTTCACCAGGTCGGTGGCATCGAGCATACGGGCATATTGTCGCGACATGGGAGTGCGGCAATCGTCGACCACAGCCACCGGTATGTCCTTCATGATTTCGGGGTTATACACCAGCGAATAGAGCACCGGATAGGCAAGCGGCAGGAAGATGATGAACAGCAAGGCGCCGGCATCGGTGAACAGCAGCTTGTATTCGGTGACAAATGCCCGCGATATATCGTGTAATATTTCAGTTAATTTGTTCATTTTTGCAAGGGTGAGGTTAGGGTTACGGCACATACACCGGATTCAAGCATTTGCGCTTCAGGTGCCAAAGCAGGGCTGATGGAAGAATCGCAAACACTATCATTGCGGCATACCAGGGTGCCGAATAGGCAAATGGCAGCCCGTTAAGCGCTTGGTTGCAGTAAATCATAAAATAGTAGCGTGATGGCAGAATCCAACTTACGATGCCTACTCCGCTGTACATTTGTTCCACCGGGAACGACAATCCTGCAATCGAAAAAGCCAGAATGCCAGAGAGGCAGCACATCGACAGCGCCATGCGCGGATTTACAATCAGGCTCGACACGGTGAGGGCAAATCCTTGCGACGCCACCACAAGCATGAGCACAGCCAGCACCATTTGCCACATCGGGCAGTTGAGCGGGTAGCCTGCAAAGCCGTAGAAAATGAGTTGCATTGTCCATCCCGAAAGGAAGAATATGAGCGTTTGTGGCAACAGTTTACCCAACACAGCCATCCACATGCTGCCACCGGCACTTTGCAGCCATTGCTGTGATGTGTGGTTTTTAATTTCCACTGTCACCGAGTAGGCTGTGAGAATCATCACCATGAGTGCAAGCACAGTGCTGCCGAACGAGTTGCTCAGATATAACCCATAGTCGAGCCATGGGTTGCCAAGTGCGTGCATGTGAGTGACATAGGGCTGAAGCATGGCGCTTATGGCGCTGTCGGTCATGCCCATGCCCGACAAGGTGCCGTGCATAACGCCGGCATTCGACATCAACGACACGGTGGTGTAGCCTTTCTGCATCAGCGAAGCCGGTGTGATGCACGAAAAATTGATGTAGAAACTCAGTTCGGGTTTGCGTTGTGCAAGCAAGTCGCTGGCAAAGCCTTCGGGTATGATTACGAAACCCATTATCTTGCCTTGGCGCAGATAGTCCATTGCTTGGCTGTAACTGTCGAGCTGATATTTCACATCAACGCTCTGGTAGGAGTCGATGGTGCGCACCACGCTGCGCGATGCCGGGCTTTGGTCGAGGTCGACAACGGCGCTTGGCACATTGTCGGCAACGCCGTCGGCAAGCAGGGTGGTGAAGAACACAGCCGCAAACACGGGCACAGCCACCATACATCCCAAATACATGGGATGGTGCTTCACCTCATTCAGCCCGCGAGCCACCGAACTACGCAATATTTCAAAAAATTCTTTAATCACCGTTAGTTGAGATTATTTTTCGAGAATTACCGACATGCCGGCACGCAGATTGTCAATCGGTTTGGCAGGGCGTGCTTTCACTTGAAATGTTTTGCTGTCGTATTGTCCGGTCGACTTGGTTGAGCTCCACACGGCGTAGCTGCCGAGGTCGTGGATGTAATATACCTTCATGGTGGTTTGCATCTTGCCCAAAGCTGGTATCATCACCTTTATTTCCTTGCCGTTCTGCAGGTCGTTGAGCAACTCCTCGCGCACGTTGAAGGTTGCCCAAAGGTCCTCCTTTTTGAGGATTGACATCACCGGCGTGCCCACGCCCACCAGTTCGCCAACATTGGGATAGATGTCGGTTACTTCGCCGTCGCACGGAGCAACGAGATATTGGTCCTCGAGCAAAGCTTGCACCTCGTCGACGGTGCCTTTAGCAGCGTCCTTCATGGCGCGTGCTGCCACCTTGTCCTCGTTTTGTGCGCCTCGTTTTGCCATTTCGTATTGCGATTTGGCAGCATCGGCTTGCGCCTTCGAAGCGTTGTAAAGGGCAAATGCCTCGTCGCGCTTTTGCTCGGATATTACGCCCTCGTTGAAAAGGTTTTGCATGCGGTCGTAGGTTTTCTTTGATATTTGCTGGGCAGCCAAGGCTTGTTGCCAAAGGTTGTAGGCGGTGTTGATGATTTCAACGCGTGTGCCGCCTTCAGCTTTTTGGCTTTGAGCCGATGCAGCGGTTTCCATCGACTGCGCCTGCTGCAATTTAGCGTCGGCGAGCGACGAGTGGATGTGTGCCAACGTATCGCCGGCATGCACCATTTCGCCCTCTTCGACATACACTTCAACCAATCGTCCGGGCAGCTTGCCCGACACTCTCACGCTGGTGCCCTCGATTTGTCCTTGCACCGATTCGTCGGCAGGCTTGATGAGCAGCAGCCCGGCTATGCACAACGCTGCCACCACGAGCCCGAAAATTGCCACGCCAGCCATGATTGATTTATTCTCTTGTTTAATTTGGTTTGCCTCTTCCATTATGTGATATGTTTTTTGTTATCGTGATATTGGTTTTTTCTCTCTCAAAATTAATACTTCATTGTGCCAAGCACCTTCGACAAGTATACGTTGCACAGCAGCACGTCGATTTGCGCATCGATGGCTTCACTGTTGGCTTTGAGCCATGCGGTGTGGGCAGCCATCACGTTGTCCACTGGCATCACGCCTTCTTTGAAGCCCACCTTGGCAATGCGCAGGTTTTCGTTAGCTTTTTCGAGGTTCGACATGGTGGCAAAGCGGGTTTTCACGGCTTCTTGTGTCTTGAACGAAGCCTGATTCACTTGCAGCTCAATCTTGTCGCGTGCATCGGCAATTTCGATGTTCTTAATCACTGCCTCGGTGCGCGCTGCGCGATATTTGTTGTAGTTGCCGCCCCAGTGCCACAGAGGCACCTTTAGCACAGCGCCCACGCTGAATGCTCCGGCAAATTTGTTGGCGTAACCGTTGAACGAGTTCGGGTTGCTCACCGAATACATTCCCATAACAGCCAGCTGCGGCAGCATCGACGCCATCTCCACCTTTGCTTTTTGCTCGTAAATCTTGGCTCCAAGCTGCAGTGCGTTAAGGTCTTGGCGGCGTGCATACACGTCGTTCATATTGTAGGTGGTGGCAGGCATCGATGTATCGTCGATTTGCTGTTTGCCTTCGTCGGCAAGGGTCATCACGGTAGTCGACGGCAGTCCGCACAGCTGTGCCAACAGCATTCGCGACAGCGCAAGTCCGTTTTTCACCTTTGTCAAATCTACGTTTGCCTCGTTGAGCTTCACAGCCACGCTCAAGGCATCGGCTTTGGTGGCAACGCCTTGCTTCACCATGGCATTCACGTTGTAGTTGAGGGTGTCGAGAAGTTGCACATAGCTTTCAGCCAAATCATGCTTAGCGCGCAGCGACACCACTTGCCAGTAGGCGGCATCAACTTGATAAACAACGTCTTCCATAGCCTTGTTGCGCATGGCTTTGGCAAGGTCTTCGGCGTAGCGCGTAATTTCGTTCATCGCCTTGATTTTGCCGCCGAAATACACTGGTTGGGTGAGTGTTAATGCTCCGGCAAACACGTTGTGAATGTCGTAGGTGAGGGCGCTTTTTGGCAGCAATGCCACTTGGCTGGGAACCGGCTGGCCATTCACCATCACTGGCTTGCCTGTTGGGTCGGTGAGGATGTTGAAATCGTAGCCTCCGGTGGCTGGGTTGAACGATTTGGTTGGCAGCAGTGCATCCTCGGCAATCAGCGAGATGTTTTTTTGATTGTAGAGGTAGGTGGCTTGCAAATCAAGCGCCGGCAGGTAAGCCGACTTTGCTTCGGAACGCTGATAGCCTGCGGCGTTTATCTTCTCGTTGGCAATGAGTATCGCCTTGTTGTTTCGTAATGCCATGTTCCGGCAAGAGTCGAGCGGCACCTGTGCCGCCATTGTCAAACCGGCAATCATCATAAGCATTAATAGTTGTTTTCGCATTTGGTGTGATGATTTATTTTTACCTATTGTTTTTTATAATGTTAATGCAAAATTAGTGCTAAAGGATTTGTGACAAATTGATTATGGGATTGTTGAATAGAAAAATAATGAAATATTGACCAAATTTTAAACACTTTTCACACTGCAAATGCAGCCTTTTCTGCCAAAATATGCGAAAATGATGACATTTTAGTAAACCGAATAATGATACCTTGAAAAAAATAATTAATTTTGTTATTGTTCAAGTTATTGACTTGCAAAACATAATATCATCAAGTATTTCAAAGAACAACATTTTTTATATTATTGTATAGTGTATGGGTGAAAAGAAGAAAGTTAGCCGTCGCGATTTCTTGCAGCTGATGGGTGCAGGAGCGGCTGTCACTACGGCAGCGCTTGCCGGATGTAGCACCGAGAAGGCAAAAGAGTTGTCGACCGACCGTGGCGAAGTGCCTACCGACAAGATGACTTATCGTCACATGCCAGATAGCGACCGTCCGATATCGCTGCTTGGTTATGGCATGATGCGCCTGCCGGTGCTCGACGACGACCAGCAGGAGGAGGGCAAAAGCCACATCGACCAAGACGAGGTGAACAGCCTGGTGGATTATGCCATTGCTCATGGCGTGAACTATTTCGACACATCGCCGCGCTACTGCAAGGGATTCTCCGAACAGGCTTTGGGCATTGCTTTGAGCAAACACAAGCGCAGCGAATTTGTGGTTGCCACAAAACTGTCGAATTTTGCCACCGAGGACCAAACGCTGGAGGCAAGCATCGCCATGTATCGCAACTCGTTCAAGCAGCTGCGCGTTGATTATATCGACTACTATCTGCTTCATGCCATCGGCGAAAAGGAGAACTATCTGCAGCGCTACGTCAATAATGGCGTGCTCAACTTTTTGCTTAACGAGCGCGCTGCCGGACGTATCAAGTATCTTGGTTGGTCGTTCCACGGCACAAAGGAGTTTTTCGACTATATGCTTAACGAGCAGCCGGTGAAGTTCGATTTTGTGCAGATTCAAATGAATTATAAGGACTGGCACTATTCGCAGGAGGTGAATGCCGACTATCTCTATCACGAACTTGCCAAACGCAACATTCCGGTGGTGATTATGGAACCGTTGCTTGGAGGCGGCTTGGCTAAGGTGAACCACAAGGTGCTGGCTATGTTCCAGCGCATTGCGCCAAACCTGTCGCCTGCCTATTGGGCATTCCGTTTCTGCGGACATTTCCCGGGCGTGCTCACCGTGCTTAGCGGCATGACATATATGGAACATCTTCAAGAAAACATACGCACCTATTCGCCGCTCGAGCCGCTGAGCGACGACGAATTGGCGATGCTCGAAAAGTCGGCAAAACTCATCAACGAGTTCCCGCTCATAGGCTGCACTCATTGCGAATACTGCATGCCGTGCCCCTACGGACTCGACATCCCGAGCATCTTTGCTCACTACAACAAGTGCCTGAACGAAGGTACGTTTGCCGACGATGTCACCAACGAGGACTATCGCACCAATCGCCGCGCCTTCCTCATTGGCTACGACCGCAAAGTGCCGCGCTTGCGTCAAGCCGACCATTGCGTGGGATGCGGAATTTGCAAGCCTAAGTGCCCGCAGCGAATCAACATTCCTGAGGAGATGCAAGCCATCGACCGCTATGTGGAAAAACTAAAACAGAATCCTAACGACTAATCTGCCCTATGTTACGAAAAATTAGAATCATTCTTGCCGCGATATTTTTTATTGCCATCACCCTTTGTTTCCTTGATTTCACAGGCACTGTGAGCCATTACTTGGGTTGGATGGAAAAATTGCAGTTTGTGCCTGCGGTGCTGGCGCTTAATGTGGGCGTGGTGTTGTTCCTTTTGGTGCTGACACTGCTTTTTGGACGCGTATATTGCTCGGTGATTTGCCCTATGGGTGTGATGCAGGACATCATTTCGTGGCTGCATAATCGCAAGAAGAAGGCGCGTGTGCGTTTTGGATATACAAAGGAGAAACGTGTGTTGCGCTACGGTTTTCTGGCTGTGTTTGTGGTGCTGATAGTGATGGGCTTCACATCGATTGCTGCACTGATTGCACCGTATAGCGCATTCGGACGTATCGCCGCCAACCTCTTTGCTCCGGTTTATGCATGGGTGAACAACTATCTGGCATCGATTGCCGAGCACTACGATAGCTATGCGTTCTATTCGGTGGATGTGTGGCTGAAAAGCGGCATCTCGCTGGCTGTGGCTGTGGCTACGCTGCTGGTGGTTGGCTTCTTGGCGTGGCGTGGCGGCCGCACCTATTGCAACACGGTTTGCCCTGTTGGCACCGTGCTGGGCTTTGTGTCGCGTTTCGCCTTCTTGCGCCCGGTAATCAACACCGAGAAATGTGTGGGTTGCACACTATGTGCTCGCAAGTGCAAGGCTTCGTGCATCGATGCCAAGAACCACAGCATCGACTATTCGCGCTGCGTTGCCTGCATGGATTGCATAGGCAATTGCAGTTCAGGTGCTATCACCTACGCTCGTCCGAGCAAGGTGGCGCATGCAAAGGCTGAGACCAAAGGCGATGAACCCAAGGCTGATGCCGACACCTCGCGCCGCTCGTTCCTCACGCTGGCTTCGCTCTTTGCCGTCGGCGCTGCTGTGAAGGCTCAGGAGAGCAAGGTCGATGGCGGTTTGGCGGTTATCGAAGATAAAAAAATACCTGCCCGCAAGTGCAAAATCACGCCTCCGGGTTCGAAGGGAATAAAGCATATCACTCAGCACTGCACGGCTTGCCAGCTTTGCGTGGCGGCCTGCCCGAACGGCGTGCTTCGCCCATCAAGCGATTTGTCAACCTTGATGCAGCCCGAAATGAGCTACGAACGCGGCTATTGCCGCCCGGAATGCAACCGCTGCTCGCAAGTGTGTCCGAATGGCGCCATCCGTCCGATTCGGCTCGACGAAAAGACATCAATTCAAATCGGACATGCCGTGTGGATTCCCGAAAACTGCATCGTCAACACCGACGGCGTGCGCTGCGGCAACTGTGCCCGCCATTGCCCTAACGGCGCCATCAAGATGATGCCTAAGGACGAAAACGACCCCGAATCGCCATGGTTCCCGGTGGTTGATGCCGAGCGCTGCATAGGCTGCGGAGCCTGCGAATATGTTTGCCCGGCACGTCCGTTCAGCGCAATCTACGTCGAAGGCAACTCAAAGCACCGCGAAGTGTAATGCTTGTTTTAGTAGATACATTATGAAATCAAGAATAACCATCTTTCGATAAGTTGCTTCGTTGGTGCCGCAGGCGACTATGTGGGGAAGACTGAACGCGCCCCACCATCAACAACCGCGGCGCGGTTGCAGATTCAGCAGACAAAGGTGATTCGTGTCCTCACGGACGCTCTTTGTGCAGAGAGTCCGACTTGTCCGATAAGTCAGACGGGTCAGACTCGTATCTGCTATCGCAGAACCCGCAGGAAAGAGTTTGCTGCCACGCCATGTGCTGCGGTTATGCGAGGGATAAGGTGCGGATTGGAGATTTTTTATTATCTTTGCTTGCATGACAGCGGATTTTGAAAATATCGAACAACTTTTGCGTGACAGCAAGCCTGATGAGGCGATTGCTCGGCTTGAGGCGTATTTGGCTACGCCAGGTGCATCGTGCCTCGATGTGGCATATTACTTGTTAGGGAATGCCTATCGTCAGAAAAGCGATTGGCGTAAGGCTATAAACAATTACAACCGCGCGGTGCAACTCAATCCCGACGGTCCGGCTAAGACTGCTCTACAAACAGCAAAAGAAATACTTGATTTTTTCAATCACGACCTGTATAATCCCTAAAAATCGATTGTCACAGCCACGCTTTCGAGCTGGCATTTGAATGGCGGGCATAGCTTGGCAACGGTGATTGTGCCGCCGCTGATTTGGCTGCCATAGCGCTGTGTTATGGCTCGGATGATGCGCCCAGCAACGTGTTCGAGCAGATTCGACGGCACGCTCATTTCGGCATTGACAATATCGTAGAGTTCGGCATAGTTGATAGTGCCGCTCAAATCATCGTTTTCGATGGCTTGCTGCATATCGCAGTGCACGGTAAGCGTCACCTCAAAGCGGTTGCCCACAGCGCGCTCTTGCGCCGCCACTCCGTGGTGGGCATAAAACAGTATCTTGTTAAGCGTGATTGATGTAGCCATAATCTGCAATTTATTTTTCGTTATCGTCCACCATTATCCATCGATATGCGCCGATGTCGATGCCGCCGTTATAGATGCGAGGTTGCCCGTAACGGTCAATGAGGGCATGCTCGGGGCAGAGGCTGATGTCACCGGCAGCTATGGCGCTGCTCTCGTTGCCGAGTCGGTAGTCGAAGATATATTTTTCGCGCTGCATGCGGAAGCAGGCATCGCCATCCCATTTGCAGTTGATAAAATTTGAATCGTCAGTGCCGTTGCTCTGAAGCATGCAGTTGCGCAGCAGCACGTCGGTGCCGGTGAAATCGTTTTCGTTAAACTCTTTCACGTTGCCGCAGATTATGCAGTTGTCGAGGCGCACCGAGGGTTCGAGACGGTTGCCTTCGTCGTCGGTGAGGTCGATGGTGATTATTGGGCAGTGTTTCAATCCAAACAGATAGTAGTTGGTGAATGTGCAGTTGGCAAACCGATAGATGCCGCCATGCATTTTCACCACGTCGTAGGCAGCGTCGGTGAACTCGCAGCCTTCGGCTTCAATCCAAGCGTTGCTTGCCAGCAGCACGTTGCCCGCACTGTTGTGCAGCACCGAGTTGAACAGGTGCAGCGCTTTGGCTTCGGCTGATGAGGCTGAAACGGTGATGCCGTTGCTCGACCCGCGCATCAGCACATATTGCATCTCGTTGCCGCGGCTGTCGGCGCCAAATTCCACGCCGCCCCATTGCCCCGACATGATGTCGTAGTTGGCTCCGTCGAAGAGATAGTCGGTGCGGTCGCCTCGCAGATGTATGGGTTTTGACTGTGTTCCGCAAGCATTAAGCGTGCCGTCGATGCGCATGGCGGCCTTGTCGTGGAAATAGAGCGTCGTGCCCGGCTCGATGGTGAGGGTGGCACCCGGTGCCACATACAACGTGTCGAATATCACATACGGCTTGTTGGCTGTGAGGCGTGTGTCGGCAGTGAACTGTGGGCGTGTGAGCCGTTCAACATCCTGTCCCCAAGCACGCAGCACCACCTTTTGCGTCACTCCGTTGGTGGTGAAGTTGATGCAATCTTCAGCCAGCAGCGGCGCATCTTGCCCGTTGGCATTGAGTTTGCTCTCAACAAACACGAATATGCTGTCCTCGCCGCGGATGGCGACGTCGTGAAACACTTCGCCCTTCATGCCGTCGACGTTCAGATAGAAGCGGCGACTGTCGGTTGCCGATAGCGATATCGACGATATGTTGATTTGCTTTTTGTGACGGTTATACACCACAAATTGCTTGGTGGGCGTGCCTTGCTCGGTGAAGATGGTGTCGAAACTCAGTGTGTCGCACGAAAACTCCAGCAAGTCGCTGCTCGAGGTGGTGAAGCCGTCCTCGATGCAACTTGTGGTAAGAGCCAGCATGGTTGCCAGCATCGCGATTATTATGTTGCGAAGTGTTTTCATATATAATGTGTAACGTAGACGGGGCACGTAATATTGTGAGTTTTGGCAAAAGATAATGCACCGCTTGCTGTGGTATGGGGTGGCGATTTACGCAAATTTTGCTATCTTTGTGCCTACAACCACACAAAACTGAGAGAAAGATGAAATATTTTATCATAGCCGGCGAGGCGTCGGGCGACATTCACGGAGCGCAACTCATTCGCTCGTTGCGGCAACGCGACCCAGAGGCTGAAATACGCTTCTTTGGCGGCGACATGATGGCTGAGGCGTGCGGCGTGAGTCCGCTGGTGCACTATCGCGACATGGCGTATATGGGTTTTATTGAGGTGGCAAAGCATCTGGGCACCATAATGGGTTTCCTGAAAACAGCCAAGAGCACCATCGACGCCATGAAACCTGATGCCCTGATTCTGATTGATTATCCGTCGTTCAACCTCAAGGTTGCCAAATATGCCTACGAAAAGGGCGTGAAAGCCTTTTATTTCATATCGCCCAAGGTGTGGGCTTGGAAAGAATATCGCGTGAAGCAAATACGCAAATACATCACCAAACTGTATTCGATTCTGCCTTTCGAAACAGAGTTTTATGCGCGCCACAACTATGTGGTTGACTATGTGGGCAATCCTACGGTGAAAGAGATTGCCGAGGCTCGGGCTGCGTTCGACGACAACCTCACGTTCCGCCAGAGCATCGGGCTTGACCCGCAGCGGCGCATCATAGCCGTGGTGCCGGGCAGCCGCCGCAAGGAGATTCGTGACAATCTGCCAACGATGCTTCGGGCTGCGAAGCAGTATCCCGACTGCCAGGTGGTGATTGCCGGCGCTCCGAGCATCGATGCTTCGCTGTATGCCCGTGTGATGGCTTCGGCAGGCATCACCGAGCAAGCTCCTGTTGTTTTTGGCAAGTCGTTTCGCCTTGTTGCAGCTGCCAGTGTGGCACTGGTGACGTCGGGCACGGCTACGCTCGAAACGGCGGTGTTGGGCACTCCGCAGGTGGTGTGCTATCGCATGAACGGCAGTCCGCTGGTGTATAACCTCTACAAACGCTTGCTGAAAGTGAAATATGTGTCGTTGCCCAATTTGATTGCCGACCGCCCTGTGATTCCTGAACTGCTGTTGCATTATTGCAACGAGCAATCGGTGAGCCGTTGGCTGGGTGTGCTGCTCGAAGACACGCCCGAGCGACGTGCTATGCTTGCCGGCTACGACGAAATGAGCCGACGCCTTGGCAACAACGATTGCACTGCCACAGCTGCCGCCAACCTGATTGAAACACTAAAAAAATAACTGAAAAGACTATGCAACCCCATCAATATAACGACGAAGAAAATAAACCGATTAAGGTGCTTATGGTATGCCTTGGCAACATCTGCCGGTCGCCGGCTGCTCAGGGCGTAATGCAGCGATTGGTTGACGAGCGCAATTTAACCGGCTTGTTCTATATCGATTCGGCAGGCACATACGGCGGTCATGCCGGCGACTTGCCCGATTACCGAATGCGAAGCCATGCCGCCAAGCGAGGCTATAACCTCACGCACCGTGCTCGTCGCGTCACCAGCGCCGATTTTGAGGAGTTTGATTATATTGTTGCAATGGACGAGGGGAATCGCCGCACGCTCATGCAAATGGCGGCAACAGTTGAGGAGTCGCGCAAGATTGTGATGATGGGCAAATACATTCGCCGTTTTCCACACTACGATTATGTGCCCGACCCGTATTATGAGGGCGCCGAAGGCTTTGAATTAGTGCTCGATTTGCTCGAAGATGCTTGTGAATCATTGCTCGACGATATTCTCGCCAAGCAATGATGAAAAACAATAATGTGATGGTTTACTGCTCATCGGGCTGTTGACCGTCGTGAGCCTTCCACATGCAAGGTGTGATAGCCAGGTTGGTGAACATGGCAGTAAATGACGATTCTTCGGGTGAGCATGCATAGATGCCAAAGCGTATTTCATTGTCAGCCTCGTGCATGTGGCATACTCGCATCTGCTGCCACTCGTTGCCGTCGTAAGAACATTCTATGCAGAAATCGTCGTCGCGACGCGACAGGCGATACCACATTGTTTTCACATCGGCAGGTATTGCTGTGGTTGCCCAATCGCTGTAGCCATGGTTCGTGACCACGCTGCCGAGGTGTTGGAATTGCTCGTTCTCATATTCCACGCTCGCCTTTAGCCAGTTTTCACTGTCGAGATACATCACAATACCGCATTGGTCGAAGCGATGATGGCTGTCGGTGAAGTTGGTGCATACCGAAAAACTGAAGAACCGTTCTTTGGTGGATATTTGCAGCACCGGAGCATTGTCGTTGCGGAAATGATAGTAGGTGCGTTGCCAGAGGTCGGTTTTGGGCGCAGTGGTAATTTTGATTGTGTCGCCAGCAATCGAAAAATCTTTGGGTTGGCGTGTCCACTCAAACGATTTCAGGTCAAGGGTTTGAGATGATGAAAGAATGTCTTTCACCGCATCGGCTACGCTTAGTGAGTCGGTTGCTGTGGAGTTGTTTTCAGCGTGATTTGTGCATGCCGTTGTGGCAATAGCCAATGAAATCAAGGCTGATGCAAATAATGTAGTTTTCATTTTTTTGAAAAGTTTTTAGTTATTGATAATTATTGATTGTTTTCGTTGGCGCGGTATAGCATATATGCTGCGTTAAGAATCTTGTTGCGCAGCAGCTGCGGATAGTCGGGGTGGTCGGCAAGAAACTGCTTCACTTCGCGGTAAGCCTCCGGGCTGCGGTGGCTTGAAAGCAGCGCCGAGCACCATCGGGCAGGGAAGAAGATGTCGCCGGTGCGTTGCACATCTTGCAGCGCCTCGAGTGCAGGGCGGATGTATTTCACCGATTGTTGTTCGCGCGTGGGGTAGTTGAGCATGCTCATCACGCTGGCAGTCCACGGCTCGATTCGGCGATTTTCGGGTTTCAGCAGCGACCGGAACAGGCTGTCGAGATAAGCCTCGTCGCTTATGGTGGCGCGGCTGATGAAGTCGAAGCGGCGCACGCGGTCGGGGTTTTTGATTCTGTAGCGTTGAGTCATGAACACCTCGTTGCCCATCTCGGGAGAGGTGAGCATCAATTGATAGGCAATGTTGGTGTAATCGTTGTCGTTGAGGAAAGTGCGGCGTCCCACCTTCCAAGCATAGTATATTTCGCCCACAGCCTCCTCGGTGATGGCAGCGCGAGCCATCAATCGGTAGGCGTTCTGCTCGGTTGAGGGTATAGGTGCGTTGATATATAGGTCGATGATGCGGTTTTCGGCAGCGACGCGAGCCACCGAGTCGAGTTCCCACAACGGAGCGTCGATATATGAGAAAAGCGTTGACGCCGTGAGCGGATTGGTTTCTTTTTCGATGCTGCTGAACAGGTTGTTGAGCCACTTGTCGGTGTCGATTTTGCGGTTGAGCCAGTTCTCGTGCAGCGCCACCAGCGTGGCTTGGCGCGTGGCTCCTTTCTGCTTTTGCCAGTTATTCAGCCAGTAGGTCAATTCTTCAGGGGTAGAGGTGAAAAAGCCGTAGCCCTTACCGTCGACGTTAGGCACGATATGCCATTCGCCGCCCTCGGGCAATGTGGCAGAAAAAACGCTGTCGGCACCAAAAGTGATGTCGAACAGCTCAGTGGTCGACCCATTGGTGAGACATGCAGTCAGGGTCTGATGCCATACAACGCCACGCTTCAGCGGGTCGTGCTGCGTGGCAGTGAATCGGTTGCCGTCAACCGTCATCTCGATGGTGGGCATTCCGCGGCGGTTCACCCACATGTGGCTGTATTGTGCTATTGGTTTGTCGGTGTGTTTGGCAAGAATGTCAATCAGGTCTGCCCACGAAGCGTTGCCATAGGCGTAGGTGGTGAGATATTCGTGCAGTCCGTTGCGGAAAGCATCTTCGCCCATCATCTGCACCAATCCGCGCATCATCACCGGAGCTTTGTTGTAGATGATGTTATTGTAAATCAGTCCCGCATTCGCCAGGTTGTCGAGGTCCTGCTGAATGGCGGTGCCGCCTTGAGTGCGGTCCTCGCTCATGGCTGCCTGCACATATCCTTTCACCCAGTTAAGGTTGTGGTCGATATCGGGAAACTGCGGCGTGGTGATTTGCGCTGCAAAATAGTTGGCAAACACCTCTTTAATCCACACGTCGGAGAACCACGGCATAGTCACATAGTCGCCAAACCACATGTGGGCGGTTTCGTGAGCGATGAGCGACGCACGCGCCAGCTCCTCGTCGGGCGTGGGGTTTTGAGGCAGGAACAGCGTGTTGTCGTTGTAGAACGTGGCACCGGTGTGCTCCATACCGCCGAATTGAAATCCCGGCAGCACCACAAACTCATATTTTGCAAACGGATATTTTATGCCGGTGTATTCCTCCATCCAATTCAGCGAGTAAGCCACCTGCTTGAAGATGTCGTTGAGTTGGCGAATGCGTTCGGGGTCGGTTTCGCGGTAATAAGCCCCGATGGTGCGGTCGCCGTCGGGATACTCGATGTGCTTAAACACTCCGGCTGCAAAAGCAAACAGATAGGTGCTGAGTGGTTCGGTAGGCGAAAAACGCACTGTTTTGCGGCCCGATTTCACTTTTGTGCTTGCTATAGCAGTGTTCGACACCGCCTCCCACGCCTCGGGCACGGTGAGCGACAGCGCAAACGATGCTTTAATGTCGGGCTGGTCGAAGCACGGAAACGCTGTGCGTGCACGGTCGGGCACAAACAACGTGTAAAGATAGTCGGCGTTGCGGTTCAGAGACTGATTGCCACATACAAAGTTGATACTCACGCTGTTTTTACCTTTCTTGGTGGCATTGGCAGGGATGATTATATGCTCGTTGGCGATGGTTGGCGAAATGGTTTTACCGTTCACTTTGCAAGAGAGAATGTGTTTGGCATCTTCGCGGAAGTCGAGCACCACGTCTTGCTTCTGCGCAAGAGCGAAAGAGATGGTCAGGCTGCCGTTGATGTCGGCAGTGCGCTGTTGCGGTATGTCGAGGGCAATGTCGTAGCGCACGTTGCTGATTGACGCTTTGCGTTCAATTGCCAGTTGCTTCGGCACACCCACTTCGGGCAGTGTAGCGGTTGCTTGAAAAGGAATAATGGCAATCAATGCCAGTAGCATAAAAAGCAATATAGTTTTCATCTAAGGAATGTTTGTCAGGTTCTTCTACTGCAAAAATACTAATAATTTGCTCAACTTTAGCATCCAACCCCCACGCTCCGCGAAAAATAATTGCCAAACCAATTCTGCTCAGCAGGACATAGCAGGTGGGGTGCATCACATACCGTGGGTTACGCTTCGCTCACCCACGGCTAAGTCCCGTCGGCTTGCGCCTCCGGGTTCACGTCCTGTCCGGACGTACTTGCATCCTTGATTTCTGCGAGAGACTATACCCCGAGGGCGTATTGCCATACGCCCCCCTACAGCTTGGCTTCGCATTACATAGCACGGTGATAGGAATAACTCTCGCAGAAGGCGCAAATATGCACAGATAATCCTATCAATCTGCTTAATCTGAGTGAGCCAATCGCCCACTTCTGCGGGTTCTGCGATTTCTGCGAGAGACTATACCCCGATAGCGTATGGCCATACGCCCCTACACCAACCACGCCACAAGCCCACAATTTCTGCGGGTTATGCGAGAGATTTTTCTGCCTCGGCATCATCGGGAAAAATACAATATCCCACTCCTTCAAAAAGGCATTATTTAGGGCGAAAGATGCACCCGTTTTTCTGCGATTTCAGTGAGAAATTTCACTTTCAGTGAGGAAATGCTGACTCTCGCTCAGAAGAGCAAGACTTCGTATATTTTTCAAGACTTCTTCTATTTTGTATAAAACAGCAGCAAAACCAAATTTTTCATTTGTCAAATCAACAAATTATTTGCCAAATCAACAAAAATACAAAAAACAACAAAAAACACAACGAAAAATAACACGATTTTTTAAAATAAATTTTATTTTTACCGCCAAGAGTTGCAACTAATTTCTTCGCTCGTCGAAGTGTTTGAATTGGCAACATGCTAATATTTATATCAACCCTGTGAAAAATATTAACCCCATAAAATAATACAATATGATTAAAAATTTACCCAAGAACAGATTTGCGGCGATAGTCGCGCTGTTTATCTCGCTGTTAATGCCCACGGTGGCAAAGGCTCAGGAGGCATACGTAGTTGAAGACGGCACAACGCTCACGTTCTATTATGACGACCAACGCACCAACCGCACCGGCACGGTGTATGGCATCGACCAAAAGAGGGAAGACAATAATATATTTCCAGTATGGGCAGGCTCTTATAGCGTTAAGAATGACCGTATAACCAAAGCTGTTTTCGATGCTTCTTTCAAGAATTACCTCCCTACCAGCACAGCATATTGGTTCCTAAATTGCTCAAAACTTGCGACTATCGAGGGGCTTGATAATCTCAACACAGAGAATGTAACCGATATGACATATATGTTCAGCAGCTGCAGCGCCTTAACCACGCTTGACCTGTCGAACTTCAACACAGAGAAGGTAACTAATATGTCCCATATGTTCAGTTACTGCTACGCCTTAACCACACTTGATATATCGAACTTCAATACCAAGAAGGTAACCAGTATGAGAGCTATGTTCTATTATTGCAGAGCCTTGACAACAATTTATTGCAATTACGCTTGGACGTGCAGTTCGTCGTCAGAAATGTTCAACGGCTGCACCTCGCTTAAAGGCGCAGTGCCATTCGATTCAAGCAAAACAGATGTGACCATGGCGAACCCCGATACTGGTTACTTCACGAGAGCTGAAGCCTATGCCGTTGAAGATGGCACAACGCTCACGTTCTATTATGATTTGTTACGTGACACGCGTAGCGGCACCGTGTACACTGCATTTGACGAGCATCAATGGACAGGGACGGATATCACAAAAGTTGTGTTTGATGCCACGTTTAATTACTATCTTCCAACCTCTACAGCATCTTGGTTCAAAGATTGCTCAAAACTTGCGGCTATCGAGGGACTTGATAATCTTAACACCAGGAATGTGACCGATATGAGCAGCATGTTCAACGGATGCTCCGCTTTGACAAAGCTCGATGTATCCAGCTTTAACACCCAGAATGTAACTGATATGAGCAATATGTTCAACGGATGCTCCGCTTTGACCGAGCTCGATGTATCGAACTTCAACACAGAGAAGGTAACCAATATGAGCAATATGTTCAACGGATGCTCCGCTTTGACCGAGCTAGACCTGTTGAACTTCAACACAGAGAAGGTAACCAATATGGGCAATATGTTCAGCGGCTGCAGCGCTTTGACTACAATCAATTGCAGTAGAGCTTGGACGTGCAATGAGTCAACAGATATGTTCAAAGGCTGCACCTCTCTAATTGGTGCTGTAGCATACGATGCAAGCAAAACCGATGTGACCATGGCGAACCCCTTTACCGGCTATTTCAACTGTGATACTGAGGCCTACGCCGTTGAAGATGGCACAACACTTACGTTCTATTACGACAAATTGTACGGCACATGCACCGGCACGGTGTATAATATTGGCAGCACTAAAGGTAACACTAATATTACGAAAGCGGTTTTCGACGCATCGTTCAAGAATTACCTACCTACCAGCACAGCATCTTGGTTCAAAAATTGCTCAAAACTTGCGGCTATCGAGGGGCTTGATAATCTCAACACAGAGAATGTAACCAAAATGAACAGTATGTTCAGCGGCTGCAGCGCCTTGACCACGCTTGACCTGTCGAACTTCAACACCGAGAAGGTAACTAATATGTCCTTTATGTTCAGTTACTGCTACGCCTTAACCACACTTGATATATCGAACTTCAATACCGAGAAGGTAACCGATATGAGCGCTATGTTCTATTATTGCAAAGCCTTGACCACAATTTATTGTAACTACACCTGGACATGCAGTTCGTCGTCAGAAATGTTTAACGGCTGCACCGCGCTTGTAGGTGCTGTGCCGTTTGATTCAAGCAAAAATGGCGTTTCGATGGCGAACCCCGAGACAGGCTACTTCACTAAGGGCGGTGCTTCATCGGTATCGAAAATCAATGCCGACAGTGACAACCGCCCCACTGGCATCTACAACCTGCATGGCGTGAAGATGCACGAAGACCTGCAATCTCTGCCCGCCGGAATATATAATCAATCTCCCACGATAAGTCGGACATGTCGGACGAGTCCGATGACCCTGGACTTGCAACGCAAAAGCATCGCATACCGTTTGTGGCATGCGATGCTATGTTTTGATAGGGGGCGATTAATCTCTTGCATAGAAGCTCGTAGGGGAGTATGGCAATACGCTTGGCACCATCGGCGCCACGTTATTTTGCGGGTTCTGAGAGCGAATATTGTTGGGCCTGCAACCGCGCCGCGGTTGTGCAAGGTGGGGTGTGTTCGGCTGTCCCCACATAGTCGCCTGCGGCGCCAATGTGGGGTTATGCAAGTTGTAACCGCTCGCGCGGTTAATATCACTGACAATCAAATGTTTACATCTTTAGGTGGTAGGGCGGCACAACCGCGCCGCGGTTGTTGATGGTGGGGTGTGTTCGGCTGTCCCCACATAGTCGCCTGCGGCGCCAATGTGGGGTTATGCAAGTTGTAACCGCTCTCGCGGTTAATATCACTGACAATCAAATGTTTACATTTTTAGGTAGTAGGGCGGCACAACCGCGCGAGCGGTTGCAACTTCTATAACCTCGCGTTGACGACAAACGTAGTGCAGTCGGCTACGTGGGGATAAGCGGAAGAATCTCCGTCCAAAGTCAACCGTGGAGCGGTTGCAGACCCTGCTGTAGGGGAGCTCACCCACGGCTAAGTCCCGTCGGCTTGCGCCTCCGGGTTCACGTCCTGTCCGGACGTACTTGCATCCTCGATTTCTGCGAGAAACTATACCCCTATGGCGTATTGCCATACGCCCCTACAGCCAAGCATGATTCACAGTTGAAGCTAATTAGATGATGGTGGAAAGATGAGTGAATTTGCAAAACAAACCAAAACAGTCTTTTTTTGTGAGAATATTCGCGGTGATTTATTAATTTTGTGTAGGAAAGATAAACTACTACAAAAAACCGATATGAAAACTAAACGAATTTTGGCTTTGGCAGCAATGGCATTGGTTGCGGTTGCTATGTGGGCACAGCAATGCCCGGTGAGTGTGAGGTGGCAGATGGGCGAGAACAGTCGCCGCTCGTTTTCTGCCTATTTCACCATCAAGAATACTGGTAGCGAAACGCTTGGCAACCGCTGGGCGCTCTACTACAACAAGTTTTCGAACAACATTAAGATGGCAGAAGGGCAGCCGCTGGATTTGAAGCCAGTGGTGAACTATAATTACGTTTGCTTGAGCCCGAACGACCGTTACAAGCCGCTTGCTCCGGGTGAGGAAATCACCGTGGAGGTGGTGAGCGGCGGTAATTTCCGCAACATCAGCGATAAGCCCGATGGTATGCACTTTGTGGCAGAGCCTGGCGGCAAGGCGCTGGCGGTGCAGGTTGAAGTGGCTCCGCTTGAAGAGTATAAACAATTCGGCGTGAGCGGTTTCAAAAACTATGCCGACGGCAATTATGTGTATAGGCAAAACGCGTTGTCGAACCCCGAGAGCAATCTTGACTGCGACGTGAGCGAATATGCCGTGATGCCTATGCCAAAACAGGTGACCCTTAATGCCAAGGGTGAACGCGTTGACGTGCCTGCCGAGGTGGCTGTGGTGAGCAAGTCGGCGTATCTGACCAACGCAAAGAATTATTTGGTGCGCCAGTTGCAGCGCCTCGGTGTGAGCGATGTGGCAAAAGCCAAGTTCAAGATTACGCTTAGCATCGAGCCTGCCGTGAGCGAGAATCGCGAGGCGTATGTGCTCGAAGTGGGCAAGAAGGGTATTACCGTTGCCGGACAGTCGGCAGAGGGCGTGCTCAATGGCGTGAAAACCCTCACATCGGTGCTTGAATTTATGAACTGCAAGCAAATCAGCTGCGCCCGCGTGGTTGACTATCCCGATTTCAATTATCGTGGCATGATGCTCGACATAAGCAGAAATTTCATTCCGTATGCCGATTTGCTCGACTTCATCGACCGCTTGGCAGAATACAAGGTGAATGTGCTTCAGCTGCATTTCTGCGACGACGAGGCGTGGCGTCTGGAAATTCCCGGGCTGCCCGAACTCACCGAGGTAGGTGCCCGCAAAGGTCATACGCTCAACGATTACGAGGCAGGATTTATGATGCAGACCTATGCCGGTAGCGGTAACCCCGACGACGGCAAGGCACCAGCCAACGGCTACATCACCCGAAGCCAGTTTGTGGAGATGCTGAAGTATGCCCACGAGCGCGGCGTGAAAATCATACCCGAAATAGAGACTCCTGGACATGCGCGTGCAGCCATTGTGGCGATGCGTTATCGCTATAAGAAATACATCGACACCGATGAGCAAAAGGCTAATTACTATCGCTGCTTCGACCTC
>SFEA01000073.1 GCA_004557385.1 Bacteroidales bacterium | reverse complement strand
TCGAATTCGGTGCCCATATCCACCGGAACGCCGTTGTAAGCCAGCCCCACGTCGACCGCCACGCCATAGTTGTGCGGACCGCCACGGTTGGGCCGAGCCACATAAGGCTCGTTTTTGGTGCCCTTAACGGTGTTCCACATGGCACGCTGCACACTTTGCGGGCGCGCGGCGTCGTAGATGATTATTGAGTAAGCCTTGTTGATTTTCTGCAAAGCCTGTTGCGCTTTCACCAGCGACAGAGCGGCGTCGCGGTGCAGATAGGCGCGCGTGAACGAGCCATACATGTTTTTTCCCACGAAATTATTGGAGGTGGCATAACGCATGTCGATGATGAACGATTGGCACAACGTGGTAACGTCAACCATGCCGCGGCGCTCCATTTCGCCCTGCCAGTTGGTGCCGGCGCTTGCGAGCGTCAGCCAGCCTGCAAGGGCAATGACAGCTGTTAGCAAGAGGCGTTTCATAACCGTGGTATCAGTTTTCAACAACGCCGGTAGCAACCACGTCGCTTTTGCCGCGCCAAGGCAGCGGAGCAGTGTATTGCTTATAGGTGACAGTGATGCGTTTGCCGGTGTTTTGCAGCCGCATAAGGCGGTAAGCCAGCGAATCGTTGTCGATTGAAAAATTGAAATCGTTTTCCTTGCGTTTGATTGTGTCGGTGATGAATTGTTCCGACACCATGCCCGCCTCGTAGGTCTTGAACAACAAGCCCTCGCAACGCACTTCCATAAGGCGTCCGGTGACCTGAGCCTCCGCAACTATGGGATGATAGAACAGCCACCACAAAACACCGATTGTAACCACCACTGCGCCAGCAATGATGGCAAACACCATGTCGCGGTAGCGGTCGCGAGGCGACACCACCACAAGTTCTTCAATTTCGCGGTCTTCACGCTCTTCGGGCGACTCCTCCCGAGGTGTTTCTTCGGGCAAATCGTCGCTGTCGAAGTAGTCGTAGTCAAGTTTTTTGTTAGGATTTTCGTTCATTGTTTTGCCTTTACCTTACATTAATCTACTATTTTTCTATAAGAAGCTGATGCAAGCGCAGCCTTCACACTCTATTACAATTGCATTTTGTCGGATTGAGTCTTCACAACGGTTTTGCCCGAAGCGATGTTTCGGCGGTCGATTTCCATGTAGATGAACGCGTAGATGCCGAGAGCAATCAGCAACAGCGTTTGAATGCCCCACACCAGCATAGCGAATCCCGAGGCGTTAGGGTCGAGGTTCTTCACGTCGAAAGTGCCCACGCCGTAAATCGACAGTCCAAGGATTATTGCCATGTGCCAAGCACCCAATCCGCCGTTTGTGGGCACGCCCATGCCAATGCTGCTAAGCACAAACAGCACCAACACCGGCACGAAGCCAAGGTCGGCAGTGAAATCGAATGCAAAGGTGGCAAAATAGAGTTGGAAATAATAGCAACCCCAAATGCACAACGTGTACAGCAAGAACATCCATTTGCCCTCCATCTTGCCTATGGCAGCGAATCCGTTCCACAGGTTCAGCACCATTGTGCGCACCTTCAGGATGAGCGCGTTGGTTGTTTGGCAGGTGAACAGCCACACCAGCAACGCCACCATCACGGCACCGCCAATCCACAGCCACACGTTGGTGAGCAGTCCAATAACGGCGTTTTGCATCTGGTCGCCAAGGCATTGATAGATTGCATCTTTGGCAAGAATCAGCGCCAACAGAGTGATGAACAGCACGGTGAACGTGTCGCTCATGCGGTCAGCAACCATCGAGCCCACCACCTTGGTGAACGAAGCCTTCTCGCGATTGGCAATGTAGCCACAGCGCCACACCTCGCCGGCACGCGGGAACACCAAGTTGACGGCATAGGTGCCGAAAATCGAGTTGATGAGCGCGCTCAGCGGGGCCTCGATGCCTATGGCACGCAGTTGCAGCTGCCAGCGCATAGCGCGGAACACATGGCTGAACACCGACACCACAATCACGATGCCAAACCACCAGAAGTTGGCTGAAGCCATCACTGCCTTCATCTCGCTGATGTTCACATTGGTGAGAAGAAACCATATCAGAAACACGCCAATCACCACTGGCACTCCGAATTTCAATATTGCCTGAAGAACTTTTTTCATTTGTGCAGATGCATATTTGGTTAACAAAATGGCGCACTCGATGCAAAGGTGGGGAGCGCATGCCATGGTTTTTTGCAAAAGATTCGTTGAATTCATTCAAGTTACACTATCTTTGCATTAGTGCAAAGATACGCCTTTTTTGCGGTTAAGATGCTAAGTGCCGCTCATTTTTTAATGGCGCATAGCACAAATGCACTTGTTAAACACCAAATTTTGCAATCGTATAAGGAAAAAATATGCAGCAAGTAAAAGCAAAGAAAGCCCTCGGGCAACACTTCCTCACCGACTTGTCGGTGGCACGACGCATAGCCGACACGCTTGGCGAACGCGTGGGCATGCCGGTGCTTGAAATCGGTCCCGGAATGGGCGTACTTACACAATATCTCATGCAGGATGGCCACCGGCTGAAGGTGGTAGAGCTCGACGGCGAGTCGGTGGACTATCTGAACGCCAATTTCCCCGACCTGCGCGGCAACATCATTGCCGACGACTTCCTCAAACTCGACCTGAACGCCATTTTCGGCGACGAGGAGTTTTGCGTGATTGGCAATTATCCCTACAATATTTCGTCGCAGATTTTCTTTAAGGTGCTCGACTATAAGGACCAAGTGCGCTGCTGCAGCGGCATGCTACAGCGTGAGGTGGCACAGCGACTGGCAGCCGGACCTGGTTCAAAGACCTACGGCATATTGTCAGTGCTGCTGCAAGCGTGGTACGACGTGGAATATCTGTTCACCGTCGACGAAAACGTGTTCAACCCGCCGCCAAAGGTGAAATCGGGCGTGATTATCATGCGCCGCAACGGCGTCACCGACCTGGGCTGCGACGAACGCCTGTTCAAGACGGTGGTGAAAACCAGTTTCGGGCAGCGACGCAAGATGCTTCGCGGCTCGTTGAGAGGTATGTTGCCCAAAGATTGTGAATTGCTGAAAGACCCGTTTTTCGCCCTTCGTCCCGAGCAGTTGTCGGTGGCTGACTTTGTGCGCCTCACCAACATGGTGAAGCAAGCCAACGCCGAGCGCGAGCAGTGAACCTGCAACAATAAGCGCGAGCAGTGAACCCTGCGGCGACAACGACCGTCGAAATTACAGCCATTTGCGCTTCTTGAAGAACAGCAGCGACCCGATGGTGGTGAGTACCGAAATCACCAGCGCCACCACAAAGCCCCAACGCCATTGCTCCATGCCATTGATGAGGTTCATGCCAAAGAGGCTTGCCACCAGCGTAGGGAACATGATTATCATGTTGAGCGACGTGAGCAGACGCATCACGCGGTTCATGTTGTTGTTGATGACGTTGGCGTAGGTGTCCATCGTGGAGTTGAGAATGTTGATGTAGATGGCGGTGGTTTCGCGCGCCTGATTCATCTCAATGTTCACGTCCTCAATAAGTTCGGCATCGAGTTCGTCGACGGGCAAGCGGAATTTGATTTTCGACAACAGAGTTTCGTTGCCACGAATTGAGGTGGCAAAATACGTCAAACTGTCCTGCAAGCGCGAAAGGCTCACAAGGTCGTTGTTATCGATTTGTTTGTCGAGGTTACGCTTGAATTTTTCAATGAGCATGCTCACCTGCTTCAGATATTTCAGATACCACACCGAAGCCGAAAGGAACAGGCAGAACACCAAGTCGGCGGCGTCGCTGAATCCCACGTCTTTGCGTTTGTGGTGATTAATGAAGTCCTGCAACATGCCGGTTTCCTGATGGCAAATGGTGATGATGATGTCCTTTTTGATGACAATACCAAGCGGGATGGTGGTGTAAGGCGAACGGCTGTTAGTTTTTTTCAGTTGAGGAATACGCAAGATAATCATCAGCCAACCGTCGTCATAGTCGTAACGAGCACGCTCATCAGTATCGGCAATGTCCGACAGAAAATAGTCGGGCAATTGCAGCTTTTCATTCAAATATTTGATGTCAGAATCGTTAGGGCATGTAACCTGCACCCAACAAGATGGACGCCATTCTTCCAACTCGTTAATGCCCTTGGTAATGTTCCAAAATGCCAGCATAGCTAAGTCTTGTTTCTCGTTAAACTTCCGGTTGTCGTTTGCTTGTCTATTAGCAGATTAGCTTGCGATATATCACATTAGGCAAGAGGGGCGAACTCTTGCGCTCGGCAAAGATAGCAAACTTTCGGCGAAAATTCGGTTTTTTCGGGCAAAAAATAGTGTGGATTTTTCGGGTGAGATACATCATTATTGCAATTTTATGATTACTTTTGTTGCAGCAAATGCCGTGGGACGCGCCGCGTTGGCGCAAGAACACTTTTTATTCACTTTTTTAACCAATTATTACACAACACGAAAAGAATGGGTAAAGTATTGATTATCGGTTGCGGTGGTGTTGGCACTGTTGTGGCTCACAAGTGTGCCCAAAACCCCGACGTTTTCAACGAGATTGTGATTGCTTCGCGCACAAAAAGCAAGTGCGACGCTGTGGCTAAGGCTATTGGCGCACCTAACATCGTCACCGACT
>SFEA01000005.1 GCA_004557385.1 Bacteroidales bacterium | reverse complement strand
ATCAACTATGCCAAATTTGAGGAACTGACAGACAGAGGTGTGGTATATGTCACCAAGATGAAGAAAAACCTCAGTTACGAGGTTCTTGTGGACTGCATGTATCAGAATCCCCAGGGCCTGATATGAAACACCCTCTAAAACAGACAGTTCGTATTCCTGCCTCATACACCTCTTTCATTGCCTTCAACCGGGCCACTATACTCGATGCGCAGTCCATGTCGGCTCGGAAATTGTCATCGAGAGTGTTAACCGACCACGAGACTGTAACCTTTTTGAAGGTCTTTAGCAAATCGAGATCGCGCAATACGAGGTCAGATTTAGTACAGATCATAATTTCGGCATCCGCGCCCTGTAATTCTTTCAGTATTTCGCGTGTTCGTCCGAAACGCTCTTCATATGGATTGTAGCCGTCAGTGACCGAACCGATTACAATGCGCTGTCCATCATATTTGTGAGGATTGGAGATAGGCTTCCAATGCTTCACATCAAGAAACGTCCCCCACGGTTCGGTGTGTCCGGTGAAGCGTTTCATGAATGAAGCGTAGCAATATTTACAGGCGTGGGGACAGCCGACGTATGGATTGACGGAATAACCGCCAACAGGCAGCGTCGATTTGGTCATCACGCTCTTGACATCCACATCGCGAATATCTTCTTCTTTAATAAGGTTTTTTATCATAACGATATTGTTTGACCGTCATCCGGAATAAGCAGTTTATCAGAAAAGTCATTGGTTTCCGCAAACTTGCAAAGTTCCTTGCGTGTGACAGTGTTATGGTTAACACCTTCCAAGTGCGTGGCTACAAGTATTGATTTCGGCATGTGCCTATGCACTTCAAGCACATCCTTTTCGTGCATGATAACCGGACGGAAACCTTTGAATTTATTACCGCCGGCGTTGATGAGAATCACTTCGGGAGAGTATTTGTCCAAGGTTGTCTCGACACCGTGATACCAAATGGTATCGCCTGCGAGATAAAGAGTTTGCTCTTTATCGTTACGGAATATGATGCCGCAGGTGTGACCTGCAAGAAGAATCATGGGGAATGTGCCGTGTTTTCCGGGAGTCTTTGTCATCTGAACATCACCGAAGCGGGTATCTTCTCCCAAAATGCTGACATTGGTGAAGCAATGCTTCCTCATGAAACCGGCATCCTTGTTGTCTTGGACGAACACCGGAAGTCTCTTATCCATGATTTCCAGTGCTGTCGGGTCAATATGGTCAAGGTGAGTATGAGTGATTATCACAGCATCTATGCCCTGCAAGATTTCTGCTACTGGCATAGGAAGCTCCACCAGTGGGTTGCGAAGTTTGTTTCCTGTCATTGGGAACGGGGCAAACGTCCCCTTGGCTCCCAACATGGGATCGACAAGAAACCGTTTGCCTCCGTATTCGATAATGACTGTGGCATTGCGTATTTGAGTTATCTTCATGGCGTTACAGCAGATTCTCGCGTTCCGTGATTTCCGCATCGGTCATTGTGTAACCCTCAAGACTGCCTTCTTTTGCCTGAATGCAGATGTAGGTCATAGGCTCGGCAGAAGTGCATTTGATGTTGCGGTCACAGTTGGTGGAGACGCGAATCACAGAACCTTCGGTAATGTCAAACACGTCTCCATCAACCTGAAACTTGCCGGCTCCGGATAGGATGATGTAGTTTTCTTCGTTGACCTTGTGGCTGTGGAAGAACGGTACGGCTGCTCCTGTGGGGAGTGTGCCAAATGATATTTCACACGATGTTGCACCTGTGGCTTCCTTTACAAACTGTTTTCCCTCGAAACCGTGGAGTGAACCAACCGAGGCATGGACGAATTTTTCGCCCGAATTGAGAGTCTTGATTTCGCTCATATTTTTATGATTTGAATTTTATGATTAACTTTGCAGCGGAAAGCCGCTATTGTTTTAATAGCGCAAAGTTAATGGATATAATTCACCTAAACAAGACGTTACATTTGAGTAAGACACTTACGTCAAAGTAACCATTATCTGATTATGAACAGATTACCGCTCAAAGAAAATCTTAAAAAATATACCGGCATATCATCATGCCCGGTCCGGAACGTAGTTGCACGGTTTTCGGGTAAATGGTCTATGCTGATACTCTGTGTGCTGTCTGAGAACGATGCCACCAGATTCAATGAAATCGGCAAGGCTATTCCGGATATTTCTCCCAAGGTGCTTACCGACACGTTGAAAAGCCTTGAAGCAGACGGTCTGATTTCACGAAAAATGTATTCCGAGATTCCCCCGAAGGTTGAATATTTCCTTACAGAACTGGGAAAATCGCTTATGCCTCACATCGAAAGTCTTATAGTTTGGGCTCTTGATAATTTCGAGGCAGTATCCGGCACGCGAATCCCGAGGGAATAAATATATGCGCGTTACTTTTATGTAGTTGCTACTCTCAAAGAGTGTCGTCAGAAACGTGACGAGTGTGCCAAACAAAAATGCAACCATAGCCATATCAGCGATGAAGGTGGCGGAGCATCAAACCTCCGTCACAAACTGCTGAGGGGGCTTATCTTATACATAAAGTAAGCCCAACTTCTGCCATTCAAGAAGTTGGACTCGACTTTTTATGGTTTAGCGGACAGTAATAATTAAATTTTGGAATAGCGTATTGCCAATTTGATTTGTTTTTCATAACTGATAACAAAGAGTATACTACAACAACGAAGGCGCGTCAAACGACACGCCTTCAAAATATTTTTACGAAAAAACCTCTATTTTCCGATTAACGTACACGCAGCGTCTTGCCGGCGCGAATGTTCGACGAATTGCCAAGTCCATTCAGCTGGCGCAACTTAGCCACAGTGGTGCCGTTGCGTGCGGCAATCGAACTGAGCGTTTCGCCTTGACGAATCTTGTGCGTTGCCTTGCCGCCACTGCGATACTTGCCCTTACCGCGCGATGCTTTATAGCGCGAAGGAGCATAGTTGCGACTGTTTTCGTAGGAGTTCTTGTTGAACGTATACACGTCGGTGTGGGTCGTCTGGTTTTCGAAATCGAATATTGCTTCGGGGTTGATGGCAATACCCATAAAACGTGTTTCGAAGTGCAGGTGCGGACCGGTGCTGTGTCCGGTGCTGCCGCCCAAAGCAATTGGCTGACCAACCTCAACACGCTGGTCGGGCTTCACGAGGAAGCGCGAAAGGTGACCGTAAACGGTTTCCATGCCGTTGTCGTGACGAAGCACAACATAGAAGCCGTAACCGCCACGCTCATATTTTGTCAAGCGCACCTTGCCGCTGAACGCTGCCCTAACGGTGTCGCCAGTGCTCAGACGCAAGTCGATGCCCTTGTGCATGCGGCGGAAACGTGGACGATAGCCATAGCGCGAAGTGATTATACCGGGAACTGGCATGGCATACTTCGACACGTCGAGTTCCTTAGTGGCAGGAATAACAGCGTTTTTATATGGATTAACATGGTCGCTTTCCCATCCTTCGGTGTAGATGTCGGGTTCCGGCTCATCTTCTTCATAAAGATGGCTGGCATATTCTTGCGCCTCTTTTAGGCGTATCTGGTCCTGTATGCGATTCTGGTGAGCTAAAAGTTTTTCGTGAGTTTTCGAATAATTTCGTGCCGATTGCAGGTTCTGCGCATCAGCCTTGACGCCCATCGATGAAAGGACGAAAAAGCCCACACTTATCCCTAAAATCGTTATGCTTTTTTTCAAGTTCATATAGTATGCAATGTACCGGTTCAATTTTTGATGTCCAAAGTTAAAGATTTATTTTGTTTTTGCCAATCCACCGAGTGCTAAAACTTGTAAAAATCTATGTAATTTTATTTATTTTGGCAATCTAATCGCGTGATTTTAAGCAAATTCACAATTCGTGCCGCATCAGCTTATGAAACTCCAGTCGATTTTTCGGTCGAACAGGTCGTGCAGACGCTCGTTAAGCATCAGGTGTTCGGGTAGCGCAAGCGACGGGTCGGCGTCGATTATTTCGCGGGCATCGTCGCGGGCAAGTTGCACAATCTGGCCATCTTTGGCAAGGTTGGCAATATGTAGGTCGAAAGCTATTCCGCTCTGCTGCGTGCCTTCCATATCGCCCGGTCCACGCAGCTTCATGTCCTCCTCAGCCACCACAAACCCGTCGTTGGTTTCGGTCATCACCATCAGGCGGTGTTTGGTTTCCTTGGCGAGCTGATGCTTCGACATGAGAATGCAAAACGACTGCGAGGCGCCACGTCCCACGCGGCCACGCAACTGATGCAGCTGGCTCAGCCCAAACCGCTCGGCATTTTCAATCACCATAATCGACGCGTTTGGCACATTCACGCCCACCTCAATCACCGTGGTTGCCACCATAATCTGAGCCTGATTGCTCACAAACAGCTGCATCTGCCAGTCCTTTTCGGCAGGCTTCATCTTGCCGTGAACAAAACACACCTTATAGCTCGGGAATGTCTCACAAATGGTTTGATAGCCCTGCTCGAGGTCGTGCAAATCGAGTTTCTCATTTTCCTGAATCAGCGGATAAACGAAATAAGCCTGACGGCCCTGGGCAAGCTGGCTGCCCACAAAGCGATACATCGCCTCACGCGACTGGTCGGTGCGCAACACCGTTTCGACAGGTTTTCTGCCCGGCGGCAGTTCGTCAATCACACTCACGTCAAGGTCGCCGTAAACGGTCATTGCCAGCGTGCGCGGAATGGGCGTAGCCGTCATCACCAGAACATGCGGCGGTGTTGAGTTCTTGGTCCACAATCGTGCCCGTTGAGCCACGCCAAAACGGTGCTGCTCGTCGATAATCACCAGTCCGAGGTTGTAGAACTGCACCACATCTTCGAGCAACGCATGCGTGCCCACAATTATCTGCAGCTCGCCGCTGAGTAGTTGTTCGTGTATGGTTTCGCGCAGTTTTTTGCGCGTGGAGCCGGTGAGCAAGGCACATTTTATGCCCAATGGTTCAACCATGCTGCTGATGGTTTCGAAATGCTGCGTGGCAAGAATCTCGGTTGGCGCCATTATTGCCGCCTGATAGTCATTGTCGAGGGCAAGCAACATGCACATCAGCGCCACCAAAGTTTTTCCGCTGCCCACGTCGCCCTGCAGCAAGCGGTTCATCTGTCTGCCGCTGCCCATATCCTTGCGGATTTCCTTTATCACGCGTTTTTGCGCCCCGGTGAGCGGAAACGGAAGGCATTCGCTGTAGAAGCGATTGAAATAGTTGCCCACCTTGTTGAACACCAGCCCCTTGAACTTGGCGTTACGCGTGCTTGCATATTTGAGTATGTTGAGTTGCAGCATAAACAGTTCGTCGTATTTCAGCCTGAACTGCGCCCTCTGCAAAGCATCGATGCTTGCCGGCTGATGGATGTTCACAAGAGCCTCGTGCAGCGGCATAAGCCTGTGGCGTAGCATCAATTTCTCGGGCAAAGGGTCGGCAAGGCGCTGCACCACGTTGGCGCTGAGCAGGTTGTCGATGAGCTGCTGCATGGTGCGCTGACTGAATGCGCGGTTACGAAGCGTCTCGGTGAGGTTATACATTCCGCGCACACCAGCAGTCATCTTTTGCGGGTTGTACACGTCAACCTCAGGGTGAGCTATGCTGTAAACGCCTTTAAATAATGTAGGTTTGCCGAAAATCACATACTCCACACCAGTGTGATAGGCGTCTTGAATTTGCTTAACACGGTTGAACCACACGCACTCGATGGTGCCGGTGCCGTCGCTGAACAGCGCGTTGATGCGTCGCTTGGCACCCTGCCCTTGCGGAGTGAACACCACAAACTTGCCACGCAACTGAATGTATGGCAATTCGCCATCGAGGTCGCAAATGCGATGAATGGTGCTGCGGTCGATATATCGAAATGGAAAATAATACAGCAAATCGTAGTAGGAACGAATGTCAAGCTGCTTGGCAAGCAGCTCTGCGCGTTTCGGACCCACTCCGTGCAGGTATTTTATGTCCATATTCTGCAATTCGTTCATCTATTCATCAGCATTTCTGCAATGGTCAAATCGTTGGGATGAGTGATTTTTATATTAGTCACTTCGCCGTCAATCATGTGTATCACTCCGCCATTGTGCTCAAACACCGAAGCATCGTCGGTGTAAAACGGCGAATACTCGGCATCGTAGGCGCTGCGCAAGGCAATGGCGTCGAACACCTGCGGAGTTTGCACCGCACGCAGCATATCGCGGCTCAACGGCTCGGAAGCGCCTTCGCTGTCCACCACGCGGCGTATGCTGTCGGTGACAGCCACCACCGGTATGGCACTCCCCTTTGCCTCGGCGCAATCAAATGCGGCAGCAATGAGCGACGTGCTTGCCAGCGGTCGCACCCCGTCGTGCACGGCAATGGCATCGCCCGGTTGAACATCGATGGTGATTATGGCATTCCTCACCGAGCAAAAGCGATTTGCACCGCCCGTCACCACTCGGTGCTCGGTGGCAAAACCATGTTCGGCACACAGCTCGCGCCACCAGCCCTCAAACGCAGCCGGTAGCACCACTATTATTTCCACGCCGCCGAGCGCAGCAAACTTGTCGATGGTGTGCATAAGCACCGGCTTGCCGCTCAAAGGCAAAAACTGCTTTGGCATATTTGAGCCGAATCGGCTGCCGCTGCCTCCGGCTACTATTATTGCATATCGCTTCATGATTACTTTATTTTGTTTCGTGGTTAGCGAAATCTGTTTTTTTCTTCCCTACAAATTTACAAAAAATTTTCCATCGCATCGCCTCATCACCACTATACAAAAAAATTAAAAAGGGACTTTTCAACAAAGTCCCTTTTTAGGTCTTCAATAGGTATAATTTTTTAAGGTAAAAAAGATTGTTTTAGGTTTATGGTGCAAATATGCATCCTTATTTCTGATTCAGCAAATAAAAAAATATGCTTTATAACATACTTTCTTAACATCATTGCTTCTATTTGCATCTAAATTTAGGTTAACACACTAATTATCAACAACATGCAAAACCAACAATTAACTTGATTAAATTTGTTAAATAATGTTATTTGAAGAATTTAAATTGCATCTGCAACCTAATTATAACACAACCACAAATAGAAATTTGCCAGAATCAACTGTGTAAGTATGTATATTTCAGTACAAATATAATAAATAATT
The DNA here is from genome assembly GCA_004557385.1 of Bacteroidales bacterium. Taxonomy (GTDB): domain Bacteria; phylum Bacteroidota; class Bacteroidia; order Bacteroidales; family Muribaculaceae; genus SFTJ01. The sequence continues at coordinate 88,148 of SFEA01000005.1, read as the reverse complement.
ACTGAAAATCCGACAAATTGCCAAACAATTTTCCACGCTTGCCTAATAAACATTTTTTAAGACTTACAAATCATCATCAAGCAATTTATACAAAGTAACCCATCAGCAGCATTGCGCTTAAGCAAATGGCTGAGAACCAACATTTACAGAGCTGATTTCAACATAAGTTCATTGCCGTCGAACACGGCATAGGTGCACATGCCTATCCACTCGCCAAGCACAAGCATTCGCTTGCCGGTGCTGAGAGTGTCGTCGATGAGCGTATGCAGGTGGCCGTAGACAAAATAGTCAACCTCGGGATTGCACTTCGAATATTCCTCCGAAAAATCGGTGAGCGCCTTCAGTCCGTGCGCTATGCAGCGCTCAATGTCGGCAGCGCTGCGCTTCACGCGATTTTCTTTCGACCATCCGTTGGCAAGCGGAACCGTCCATCGAGGATGAATACCGGCATAAAGCATCTGGCAAAAGCGATTGCGAAACAGCTGGCGCATAAAGGCAAACGAACGTTTTTGGCGCCCCACCCCATCGCCATGGTCAAGCAGGAATGTTTTTCCGTCGAGAGTAAACTTCACCGGACCATCAACCACCTTTATGCCCAACTCGCTCGACAAATAATCGAAAAGCCAGATATCGTGATTTCCGGTCATCCAAGTGATTTCCACGCCGCTGTCAGCCAGCTCGGCAAGCTTGCCGAGAAAACGCACATGCCCACGCGGCACCACATAGCGATATTCATACCAATAATCCAATATGTCGCCAAGCAAGAAAATGCGCTTGGCATTATGCTTGATGCTGTCGAGCCAACGCACCACACGCATCTCATGCTCGCGAGGCTCAGCTATGTAGCGTGCCCCAAGATGCAAATCCGAAAGGAAATATGTAAGCGTGCCCGGCATAATATATATAAGGTTATAGGAATCCTAATTCAAGTTTAGCCTCCTCGCTCATCATGTCCTTGTCCCACTCCGGCTCAAACACCAGATTGGTTTCAACAGCCTTCACGCCATCGATGCTGCCCACCTTCATGTTGATGTCCTCAAACAGGAAATCGCTTGCCGGGCACGTAGGCGCAGTAAGCGTCATGTCGATGTGCACAACGCCATCGTCGGCAACATCGATTTTATAAATCAACCCAAGATTATACACGTCAACCGGTATCTCCGGGTCATACACCGTCTTAAGCATCTTCACGATGTCTTCTTCTATTCTTTGTCTTTCTTGTTCATTCATAATTGCAAAGATAATGAAAATAAAGCGCAGAAACAAAATCTTCGTCACGCACATTGCATCCACCTGCGGCAAAGGCTGTTTGATTACAACTAACGAGCCGACAGACACAACACCTTGTCATCTTTTCTCCCAATCTTTCTCTTTTCTTGGAGCAACTTTTCGAAATCTTTCTTGCAATATCTCCAAGAATCTCAGCAAATCTGTAAATTCCAAAGACTCTCCATAAATGAAGTTGGAACGCATATCGTTATAATCCGCCTCATACTTTGGGACTAACTCTGCTCTTGGAACAATAGTAATTGCCGATGGCAGTTCATTATCGTAATCCACATATCCCACATGATAGAATTTCTTGCGGTGTTCCACAATGCCGTAGTATAGATTCGGGTCATTTAATGCCATCTCCAAATAATTAGTGTGCGATAGCTTCTCCAAATCATAGAAGTGGCGCGACATACGATATGTGCGTGGGTCTTGCTTCTGGTACTCCTCACAAAGCAAGAATGCTTTCTCCAGGAATGTTCTTGCCGGGCTTACGGTCTTGATAGTCTGAACTATGTCGGAATCCACATCTTCATCTTTATAAACTTTTTCAACCAGTGAAGATATTCGTTTAAGTTCGTAAGGTTCGTCCATAGAAAGGACGCTGATTTCAATTTTCACCGTCGGTTTTGCATACGGAGCATAGCTATTGTAAAGTGATGGATAGTGGACAAAAATGACAGATGGGTCTTTATCGTGAGCAACCTTTCTCGCTTCGCCAGCTTCATCTGCTTCTTCATTTTCATCCAGCACCCTCACGACTAATCCTAATTTGGACAATTGCTCTTTTAAGTCTTGCTTAAACTCGCTAAAGATGTAGTCTTGTGCCTTTTCTCTAAAATTGTGGATTTGAGTGTTGCTTGTGCATCGGGCACACGATAAATTCCTTTCATTCAAGAAAAATTCACGACCAAGAGCCAAATCGATATCCTCACTGAAACGGTCAATGATATTCCAGCCTTTACTCAAACTCGTACCGCCTTTGAAAAGCAAATACTCGGCAACTCTTGTGTGAAACAAGGCATACAATATGGCTGTTACCCACCAATCTTTTTCCGCAGCAGCTTCATCAATATTTTTCGCTGACACAACGCCTTGTATCATCGCCTTACGTTCATCTATCGAAAAGTCTATCCATTTACTCATTGCCGTTGTCTGTTTTGATATTTCGTTTAATTATTTCCCTTACCCATACCGGCGCCAATAGCAAATCATGTTCGATTGTAGCTGTTTCGGGCGTTGCAGATAATAATTGGGCAACTCTATTTTCCACCATTTCTGTTATATTAGCCTTGCCAATGCTACGAATTGCCTGCACCAATTCAGGCATCAACTTTCCTTTGTAGGCGAAATTCTTAGGTGAGCCATGTGTTAAGGCAACCGTTCGATTCCCCAATTTAAGTTTCCTTGAAGAACCCGACGTAAGGAATGATGCTTGCAATGGCACTTGTGTGGAGAAACCAAGCCTGTTCGCAGCAGTATCACCTGTAGGGAAAATTTCAGCCTTGTCCCTCTTGGCAATTTCTTTCACAAGTTCAAATGCAGAGGGATAAACCACTCCAAATCGCGTTTTTTTAGCCTTTACATACACGCCTTTGGCTATTCTTGTAATCAATCCTTCTTTCTCAAACTGAGCAAGAAGTTTGGTTACATATTCCACATCAAATTGAGGGAACGAAGAAGTGAATAATACCGTGCCATATTTTGCGCGAGTTATTATTCTTCTAACTTTATGTTCCACTGAGTTTTTCATATCGATTATTTGCTTATTTCAGTCGGAATAATTGCAAATTTTTCCGACTTCAAAGATACGAATATTTTTGCAAACCGACAAAATACAACGGCAATATCTTTTAATTGTTCACCACATATTATATTTAGCAAGCCATAGCGGACGTAACGACGTTATCACACAAGCATTGCCGAACTTCCGGAGAAAGGTCAAAGTAAAAATTTGCCCGCCGCTAAGGCGCCGTTATGTTCATAATAAAACTTAAAACAACACAAAAACCGTGCATAGTAATGGCATTGGTGGCAAAACGAGCAAAAAATTTTTGCCCATAACAATGAAATATTGTAGATTTGCAAATATTTTCAGAAACAAACAATTTGGACCATTGTCCAAGACAAAGAAGAATATGAAAAAATACATTTCAATACTGATGTTGCTGATGATGGCAATCACGAGTGTCAACGCATCGGCAGAATCGCGATGGGGCATCGTGGCAGGTGCCAACATCAACCGCTTCCCTGCCTACCAAAAAGGCATCTATAAACTCTACGATGCCAACAACACCGTTGGTGGCTCGCTGGGTGTGAACGGCGAAATCTTCTTCCCCGGCATAGGCATGGGCGTCGACGGCTCGCTTATCTACAATTACACCCAAGCAAAACTGCACCTTGGGCAACAAGAGGTGTGGGCATCGCAAGGCATCGACGTTGAAAAGGCAACCATGCACATTCTCGAAATTCCTTTGAACCTCAAGTGGCGCTACATCAAGATGGACGGCTTTGAAAACAAACTCTATCCATTCCTGTTTGCCGGACCAAGCATCAACATCATGCTGGGCAACAGCGACGGCGGCGCCATGAAATATACTTCCACCGCATTGGGGCTGCACGTGGGCTTCGGCATAGAAGTGATGCGCCGCTTCCAAGTGTCAGCTCTGCACGAATGGGGAATCAGTCAGTCGTTCAAAACCAAACTGCTCGAGGACAACGCCCACAAAATTCACGCCTGGAAAATCAGAGCAACCTATTTCTTTTGAACACAACAATTCAAACTTAACCTAACCAAAAATAGGAGGTAGCCCAGACGGTCTATCTCCTATTATTTTTTATTATATTGTACAAAAATATGCATTATTACCTTGCCTACTAAACTTCGCTTTTATCATTGAATGCATAAATTTTCGCCTCTTGCCTTGCCTATTTTTGCGAGATTGTGCTTAACTTTGTCTCTACAGTATAAACACATTTCAACCGTCATAACATGTAATTACCCAATTAATAAACCATGCTTAATACAGAACATCTTCGGAAGCTAATGACTTTTGATGCCGAAACAAACACGCACGACATCCAAAAGCGTTTTGAGCAAATTGCCCAATTGTTATTTAGCAAATTTGCCATCCAAACAAATAACAGGAAATATCTCTTTAAAGAAATTGAATTTTTCTTCTACAACAAGAAGCATCGCGATATTATAACACACCCTCGCACATCGGAAGCATAATGCTGGTATGTTAACGATTTCGGAGGAATCGACCTCAACTTTGCAAGCAACATTTCATCTTGTATCAAACCTGATAAAAGGGAGAAATTGACCAAAAAATATATATTATACGATGAAGCCTACTTTGGAGGCATACTCATCCGTCAGTTGGTAAGTGAAGACAGATTGAAAGTATTAAACGGACCATGGGCATGCGCCGACTTGTTCAGATGCTTCACTGCTACTGGCACCCTCAAAGACACACCAGTTCTTGTGGAACATGATAGCGGGATGGTTTCATACGTGGCAATGCCTCGAATAAATATTCTGACAAAGAATCAAACCGCAGAGAGCAAGGTGGACTACATAGTTGGCAATTATCACGAAACGCCTAAGAAAGAAGGTCTTTACAGCGACTTTTCTTCGTTCATCGAAAAACGATATAGATATATTCGGTGCGACAATCTCATACATGACAAAGACACCAACACTGTGTTTTTATCACCATTGTTAAAGGAAAGCCATCATGAGTATTACCGTAGGTTGTTGAATCTACTTAATGAAATAGGAGTTGAACCACAAGGCAAGAATGAATTCTTGAAATACCGCTATTATCCCGATTATCTTGTAAAAAGCAAGAAAAAAGATGACATAAACTCAATAACCGATTCTGCAAAGGTTTTGAGAGGGATGGGAATTAACTGCCATTCAACAAAACTAATAATCGACGGAGGGAATATGATTACTTGTGGCCCATACATAGTGATGACCGACAAAGTATTCACCGAGAACGGATATGAAAAAGGCAATGAAAGTTTTAAAACTATGCTTGAAACAGAACTTAAGCATCCTGTAATTATTATACCTTGGACTATGCACGGCGATTTCTATGCTGACGACACTGATAAATACGGACATTCCGACGGTTTTATTCGGTGGTGTGGGAACAATCGCATTTTAATGGGTAATCACGGCGATTGCTATCCCAAAGAGGCTAAAGCCATTCGTGAGATTCTTGAAAGTTACGAATTCGTAGTTACCGAAATGAGTTTCAACGACAAGGTTTCGGCATCGCCATGCACCGACCTTAATTGGGCATATATCAATTTCCTTCAAGTTGGCAAAAACATCATTATGCCTACATTCAACATTGAAGAAGATTCTATTGCCCAGCAATACATTCAAGAGGCTTTTCCCGAATGCAATATTTTCAAAATTGATTCGACAGAAATCGCATTCGAAGGCGGAGCTTTACATTGCATCAGTTGGAATGTTTTGATTTAGGCTTAGAGGCAGACGCGATTTACCCCGTACTGAATCTGCAACCGCTCCACGGTTGGTTATATTGGGAGACTACCTTCCCTATGTAGCCGGCTAACGCCGTCAACATAGGGTTATTGAGGCTGTAACCGCTCCGCGGTTAATGTCGCAAACAAATGGTTATAACCCGGTTGGTGGGTATTCCGCCGGGCTGCGCGGATGGAGCCGGCATCAGCCCATAGATGCGTGGGCGTTAATCAAACACGCCCACAATCGATTCCTCGGCTTCGAGCGGCTCGCCGGCTTGGTCGATTGGCACGCCGCCAAGATATTCTTTCTGACAGAGGTCGAGGTCGGCTGGGAATTCAAACTTGCGGTCCTGCGAATACGGCAACGACTTGTCGGCAAACACGCTTCGCATATACAACCCGAAGATAGGCAACGCCATAGCGGCGCCCTGTCCGCTTGCCATATTGTTGAAGTGTATGTATCGTTCCTCGCCGCCTACCCACACGCCGGTCACCAGGTCGGGTGTGAAGCCCATAAACCAACCGTCGGCATTATAGTTTGTAGTACCGGTTTTGCCGCCAATCTGTGCAGTGAGGTTGAACGGAGCGCGGCGCAAGCGGGCACCGGTGCCCGAGTCCACCACATTTAGCAATATCGAGAGAATCTTATAATAGCCTTGCTCGCTAATCACCTCGCTGAACTTAGGCGTGAATTCCGAAATCACGTTGCCCTGATTGTCGGTGATGCGGGTTACGTATATCGGGTCGACACGCATGCCCTTGTTGGCAAATGCAGTGTAGGCTGCCACCATCTCCTTCACCGACACGTCGCACGGTCCGAGGCACAGCGACGGCACGGCATCGAGATGATTGGTGATGCCAAACGAGTGCATTTTGCGCACCAGCTGCTGCGGCGACATACGGTCGGCAGTGATGAGACGTGCCGAAATCCAGTTGTTTGAATTGGTGAGCGCCCATCGCAGCGACACCATCTCGCCAATGCGTGAGCTGCCCGAGTTGCGTGGCTGCCATACGCCGCCCGGCACCTCAATAGTGGGCATCTCGTTGAGGAATTCGTCGCAAGGTGTGTAGTCCTCTTCCATGGCAAGCGTGTAGAGGAACGGCTTGCAGGTTGAACCAATCTGACGTCGGCCGCGCCCTGCCATGTCGTACTGGAAGAAGCGGAAGTCGGGACCGCCCACATAGGCTTTCACATAGCCCGTAGTCGGTTCCATCGACATCATACCTGTGCGCAAAAACGATTTGATGTACATAATCGAGTCGAGAGGCGTCATCACGGTGTCGATACCGCCATCGTAAGAGAACACGCGCATCTCAGTCTTGGTATTGAAATTCTGCTTGATTTCCTCTTCGTTGAGTCCGGCAATCTTCAGCACCCTATAGCGTTCGCTTTGGCTGATGGCGTTTTTCACCAACTGTGCCTTTAGGTTGCGGGGCAATTCCTCCACATTGTTGCTGTATGGGTTGTTCATGCCGCCACGCTCACGCACAAACCGGCGCTGAAGGTCTTTGCCAAGATGGTCGAGCACGGCTTTCTCGGCATAACGCTGCATGCGCGAGTCGATGGTGGTGTAAATTTTCAAGCCATCGGTGTAGATGTTATATTTCTTGCCATCGGGCTTTCGGTTCTTCTCACACCATCCATAAAGCGGATTGGTTTCCCAAGCAATCGAGTCGTCGACGTAGGCCTGATAGTTCCACGTGGGATAGTCGCTCAGCACCGGCTCCTTAGCCGTCATTATTCGGCGCAACTCCTCGCGGAAATATGGGGCAATGCCGTCCTTGTGGTCGATGCGGTGGAAATTGAGCGTCAACGGCTTTGCCTTGAGTTCGGCAGCCTCGGCTTCGGTGATAAAGTCGGCTTTGAGCATCTGCTCGAACACCACGTTGCGGCGATTCTGACAACGCTCGGGGTTGCGCACCGGATTGAAGTACGACGGGTTTTTGAGCATACCCACCAGCGTTGCAGCCTCCTCCACAGTGAGGTCTTTAGGCTCCTTGCCGAAATATACAAACGCAGCCGACTTTATGCCAACGGCATTATAGAGGAAGTCGAACTGATTGAAATACATCTTAATGATTTCGTCCTTGGTGTAGTAGCGTTCAAGCTTAAGGGCAATCACCCACTCCACCGGCTTTTGCATAGCACGCGAAACGATGTTGCTCGACTGCGGCGAATATAGCAACTTGGCAAGCTGCTGGGTGATGGTGCTACCGCCACCGGCATTCTTGCGCTGCAAAATGCCACGCATCACCAGCGCACGCACCATGGCTCGTGCGTCGATGCCCGAATGGCAGTCGAAACGCACGTCTTCGGTGGCAATGAGCGCCTGAGTGAGATATGGCGACATCTCGTCGAAATCCACATACACGCGGTTGCCTTTGCTCTGATAGAAGCGGCCCATTTCCATGCCGTCGCTGCTGTAAATCATCGAGGCAAAGCGGTCCGACGGATTCTTCAGCTCCTCTATGGGCGGCATATAGCCAACTATGCCGTTATATATCAATATGAACATTACTATGCAGAATGCCACAATGCCACCAAAGCCCAGCCACATCCATTTCACCACCTTTTGGGTGAATGCGCTGTTGCCCGATGCAGTTTTCATTATATTCTTTATTGCCATGATTATTGTTTTGTCGTTATCCTATAGTTAAATATTGCGTTGTCAGTGCGCCGCACTGCGGCAATTTACCTAATAAAATGCAAATATAATAAAAATGAGCATCACTTATCCATCATGCCGCATTAAAAATTTCATCTGCGAATTATCTTGCATTTTTTTGACACACCTACACAACAAAAGGCAAAAAAATTCTTTATCTTTGCAATATGATATGTGCATTTTCACATAATGCCGTGTTGCAGCCGACTTACAATTCATTTCGTAACGAATGGCATCAGTCGGTGCATGATATCGTTTTCTCTCGCCTAAAGCATTTGCAGCCAGTCAGTCATCCTATTGGGGATACTTGATTGGCTCATTTTTTTCATCACTCGGCACAGAAATCTGTTCCGTAGAACCATTGAAATAAACATTAAATAATCACAACCAATACATTCAACAGAAAATATGAGCAACAAAAGTCTGGTTTCAATCAACGACCTCACCAAGGACGAAATCCTTGAACTGATTGAGAAAGCAAGCCATTTCGAAGCGAACCCTAATCGCAACATCCTCGCCGGGAAAGTGGTAGCGACGCTGTTTTTCGAACCGTCGACCCGCACCCGACTGAGTTTTGAAACCGCTGTCAACCGCCTTGGCGGACGCGTCATCGGCTTCTCCGACGCCAACACCACCAGCAGCAGCAAAGGTGAAACGCTCAAGGACACCATCATGATGGTGAGCAACTATGCCGACCTGATTGTGATGCGTCACCACATCGAAGGCGCTGCACGCTATGCAAGCGAGTTCGCGCCTGTGCCCATCATCAATGCCGGCGACGGTGCCAACCAGCACCCAAGCCAAACGATGCTCGACCTCTACTCCATTCGCAAAACCCAAGGCACTCTCAACAACCTCACCATAACCATGGTGGGCGACCTGAAATACGGTCGCACCGTGCACTCGCTGCTCATGGCTATGCGTTATTTCAACCCCCGCTTCAACTTTGTGGCGTGCAACGAGCTGCAAATGCCCATCGAATACAAAGAGTTCTGCCAAGCCAACGGCATTGAATATCACGAATACAAGGATTTCTCGCAAGAGGTGATTAACGAAACCGACATATTGTATATGACGCGCGTGCAACGCGAACGATTCACCGACCTGCTCGAATATGAGCGCGTGAAGAACCTCTACAACCTGCACAACGCCATGCTCGACGGCAGCAAGCCTAACCTGCGCGTGCTGCACCCGCTGCCTCGCGTCAACGAAATCAGCTACGACGTCGACAGCAACCCAAAAGCTTACTATTTCCAACAGGCGCAAAACGGTCTGTATGCCCGACAAGCCATCATCTGCCGCTCGCTCGGCATCGACTGCTAATCAACCTAACACATCTCACCCAACATCATAATAACTAAGCATATCATGACTAAGATAAATAACGACTCGCTCGCCGTTGCAGCGCTGAAAAACGGCACGGTTATCGATCGAATAAACCCCGAAGTGCTGTTTAAAGTTGCCGACTTGCTCGACATCAAAGCCATTAAAACAAGCGTTACAATCGGCGTGAACCTCGACAGCAAAAAAATGGGCAAGAAAGGCATCATTAAAGTTGCCGACACCTATTTCACTCAGGAAACGCTCAACCGCATCGCGCTCATCTCGCCTCAAGCCAAAATCAACATCATTCGCAACTATGAAGTGACCGAGAAGCACCACGTTTCGCTACCCGACACCATTGTGGACATTGTGAAGTGCAACAACCCCAAATGCATCACAAACAACGAACCCATGCCAACTGTGTTCCATGTGGTTGACCGCAATCCTGTGACTCTCTGCTGCCACTACTGCGAACACAAGGTGCAACAAAACGAACTGACACTGAAATGACAACCGACAACAAAGAAATCTGGCGCCCGGGCAACATGATTTATCCCCTGCCCGCCATGATGGTGAGCTGCGGCGCAACGCCCGACGAATACAACGTGTTCACCGCATCGTGGGTGGGCACCATTTGCTCCGACCCCGCAATGTGCTTCGTGAGCATTCGCCAGTCGCGCCACAGCTACGAGATTGTGAAGCGAAACATGGCATTTACGCTCAACCTCACCAATGAAGACCTCGCCCGTGCCACCGACTGGTGCGGCGTGCGCTCCGGTCGCGACTACAACAAATTCGCCGAAATGAACCTCACTCCGGTGAAAGGCATCAAGGTTGACGCCCCTTACATCAACGAGGCGCCGATGAGTATCGAATGCCGCGTGAAGCAAATAATTCACCTCGGCACTCACGACATGTTCATTGCCGACGTGATGAATGTGCTTGCCGACAAACGATTCATCGACCCGCAAACCGGCGAATTCGACCTCAAAAAAGCCAACCTGATTGCCTATTCGCACGGCGAATATTTTAAATTAGGCGAAAAAATTGGTAACTTTGGATGGTCAGTTAAAAAGAAATAAATATATTTTTCAACTTTATATAACCAACATGGAACGAGACTCTTTAATTTTCGACATCATCGAACGCGAACACCAACGCCAAAAAAAAGGCATCGAACTCATCGCATCTGAAAACTTTGTTAGCGACCAGGTTATGAAAGCCATGGGTTCTTGCCTTACAAACAAATATGCCGAAGGATACCCCGGACACCGCTACTACGGCGGCTGTCAAGTGGTGGACGAAGCTGAAACGCTTGCCATCGAACGCCTCAAACAACTCTTTGGCGCCGAATATGCCAACGTGCAACCTCACTCTGGTGCCCAAGCCAACATGGCTGTGTTCATGGCTGTGATGAAACCGGGCGACACATTCATGGGCTTGAACCTCGCTCACGGCGGTCACCTGTCGCACGGCAGCCCAGTAAACTTCTCGGGACTGGTGTTCAACCAAGTGGAATACAACGTGAAAGAGGACACCGGGCTTGTTGACTACGACCAAATGGAAGAAACAGCTCGTCGCGTGCATCCAAAGCTGATTGTGGGCGGCGCCAGCGCCTATTCGCGCGAATGGGACTACGCCCGTATGCGTCGCATTGCCGACGAAGTAGGCGCCCTGCTCATGATTGACATGGCTCACCCTGCCGGACTCATCGCTGCCGGGCTGCTCGACAACCCTCTGAAATATGCCCACATCGTCACATCAACAACCCACAAGACACTGCGCGGCCCGCGTGGCGGCATCATCTTGCTCGGTAAGGACTTCGACAATCCTTGGGGCAAAACCACTCCTAAGGGCGTGATTCGCAAAATGTCGTCGCTGCTCGACTCTGCCGTTTTCCCAGGCGTACAAGGCGGTCCGCTCGAGCACGTAATCGCTGCCAAGGCTGTTGCTTTCGGCGAAGCCCTCACCCCTTCGTTTAAGGAATATCAAACACAAGTGCGAAAGAACGCACAAGTTATGGCTCAAGCGCTCATCGACAAGGGATATAAGATTGCATCGGGCGGCACCGACAACCACTGCATCCTCGTTGACCTGCGCACCAAGTTCCCCGACCTCACCGGCAAGGTGGCTGAAAAAGCACTTGTTGAAGCCGACATCACGGCAAACAAAAACATGGTGCCATTCGACTCTCGCTCGCCATTCCAAACCTCGGGCATCCGACTCGGCACTCCTGCCATCACCACTCGCGGCGCCAAGGAAGAATTGATGGGCGAAATTGTTGAAATGATTGACACCGTGCTCTCAAATCCCGAAAGCGAAGCCGTTATTAAAGCAGTGCGCGAAAAGGTAAATTCAACAATGAGCAACTATCCAATGTTTGCTTATTAATAAAAATAACATTTAAATGTTACGACCTTCATACAAAAATATTGAAAATGCCGATTAAATCGCACTTTTCAATAAAAATTAGCATAAACTTTAATATAAATATTGTATCTTTGCAATATCTAACAATGATTGATATAAAGTATTAGTAAAGTAACATTATTTTTTAGTAATGCAAGGATACGGGCGATGTGAATCGGCCGTATTTTTGTTTATATACCACCCCTATCCCATAAGCATCTAAAATAATCCGGCTTTTGGGTAAGCAAACTTTGATATTCCGATATGTGATGGTCTAAAACTCCTACAGGGGCGTAAGGGTGTCGTGGTGTAGGGGCGTATCGAATACGCCCAATGTGGCTGCGATGACATGCGAAGCATGTGAGGCCGAGACGCAGGCGAGGCTTATAGCCCGGGGTAAGCGAAGCGCAACCCCGGGTATCCGTCACCCCACCATCCTGCGTCCGCAACGTCAAGCAATTGATGAATCTCTTACTAAAAGCATCGTCACCCAACAAAAAGGTTAAATAAGAAAACCGTTATGAGATAACCAGAATCATTAAAACAACGAGAAACAATAAATACCCTTATCTATATCCAATTATTTTGCAAGCGCTTTACGGCGATTGATTCAGAAAGAATACGTATAAATTCTTGCATCGATTGCTTGCGATATGTTTCTTTCAGTATATGAACGCAACCCGACATTTGGTTGTCGTGAACCGCAATAGGAACAGCCTTCACATCACTGAAATCGTATATTGAATCTTCAGCCAACACGGTAACGAGGTTTGTTTGACGCACAAGTTTCAACAAAGTGTTTACATCATTCAGTTCAATACGAATCTTGAACACATCGCAATCTGACACTATATTGTTAAAAGCATTACGGGCCTGCATACCTTTTGAAGGAAGAACCAAATCGTATTTTTCAAGCTCGGATATTGAAACTTTTTCTTTCGAAGCAAGGGGATGGTTCTTCCCTACTATAGCCGACAGCTTGTTCTGAAACAAGATATGCGACTCTACATTAGGAAAGGTCTGAATAGGCTTGAACGCAAGAACAAAATCAAGTTCGTGATTGGAAAGCAACTCCATCAACTCATTCATTTGCTTGTATACGATATTCACCTTTATCTTCGGATACATTTTTATAAACGATATCACCGATTCTGTGAGAATGGGGCTAAAAGAATGTGTCACCCCTATATTTAGCGTGCCCGTGAGCAATTTCCGTAAATCAGTAATCCTATCCACACATGCTTCAGCATCTTGTATAGTGCGCAGAGCATACGGAAGAATCACTTCTCCCGCCTCTGTCAACTGTAACGAATGGCTATCGCGAATGAAAAGCTGTGTCCCAAGTTCATCTTCCAAATGCTTAATCTGCTGAGAAAGCGAGCTTTGTGCGATGTTTAGGCAAGAGGCAGCATGAGAAAAATTACGAGTCTCTGCAGCCTTTGCAAAATATCTTAACTGTCTTAATTCCATAGGATTACAAAATTACAATCAGAAACTTATAAATTTAGTATATAAATGTACACCTTTTTAGTAGAAAATCAAAGAAATATAGTTATTGAAAACTATAATATAAATGCAATAATGCGCTAATGGCCTGAGTTAGGCTATCTCGTTGCTGTAAATGACAGCTTTTTTAAAAGAAAAACCGGAATCGTAGCCCCAACTACCATACCCAAGATAATGAACATACAGGTAAGGCCATTGTATGCAAACAAATAAAAATAATGACCGAATACTTCTTCTCGGGTATAATACAGACATGATAACAACGCCTCGATAGTACGGTAGGCATACATCCCGGGTATCATAGGCAACAACGCCGGAAAAAAACAAACCTCTGCCGGACATTTTATGCTTGATGTAAACAGCACCGCTAACATTCCGATGGCAAATGAAGCCACCGTGCCGGCAACGATGATGTGAGCGCCACCCAATTCCGGCAGAGTCAACACATAACGTATGGCATGTCCGACAGCTGCAATTAAAGCGCACGTTAAATATGCTCGCCTGGGAGTGTTACTTATACTGGAAAAACCAATTGCAGCTATCGCAGCAAAGAAACCATCCTCAAAAATATTCACAAAAATATCATTCCACATAATACCTTTAAAACCATCTTAATCCAAATATTAGCATTCCAACACATAGCCCGGCTGACAGACAGGCGGTAAGCACGGCAGCATCTAAAAAACGGCTGAACGCGCATAAGTAATGTCGATATATCATATCACTGACAGAATTTATATATGGCACTCCGGGAATCAAGTACAAAACACTTGTGCCAATTGCCAATTCCGGAGTTGAGCCAATATTGAAAATATGCCCTCCGGCACTAATCGACGCCGAAAAGAATGAGGCACAAAGAAACGTAAGGCGTATGTCGCACCCATCTTCGAGCATTATTTGCTTGAGCCTATACCCTGCCATTGTCGACACCAGCACTATCAGCATGGCAAACCAGTCACCACCGAAAAGCCTGCAAAAAGCAGAGTTGGCAAGACTCGTTAGAATCAGCACCTCCCATTTCCCCGTCGGCTTTGTCGCCTTTATGCGTTCAAAGTGCGCAACAGCAGTCGGCAAATCCAGATTATTGTCTGCCACTTCCCAGCTTAGCTGGCTCAATCGGGTGTTAAGATTGAAACTTATGCCACAATTTGCAGTCTTGCGTTGTGCCATCACCGCACTCCCTCTATCAGTATTCCACACAGATACCGATACGTTAGCCGGCATTATGAATATGTCGAGGTTTACCCCAAAGGCCTGCGCCATGCGCTTGGTGTTTTTTTCTATACGGATGCATGTTGAACCGCATCCCAACAGCAAAGCGGCATATTCGGCAAGGAATGCAGCTATCCCTTGCAAAACGGTGCTATCACTCAACTTATTCATAATATTGGTCATCACTGTCATCGTCGTTGTCGGCAATTCCGGGTATTTTATCGTCCCCGGGTATGAAGAACATATCAGATTCTCTGCCAAATTCAAATAATGGTGTTGCCTTGTGGTTACAACCACGCCCACTGCGTTTGCTACAATAGTATTTAACAGCTCGGAAGATAAATGCACTCAATAGCAATGCCGCTACAATGCACCACGTAATCATTGGATAGTTCATAATCATTTACTATTAAAAATTCTGTGCAAAAGTCGGGCTTATCCTCCAAAAGCTCAAACAATGATTAAGGGATTTTCCTATCACAGCTATAGGCATCATAGATAATTGGCTCACAGCAGTGTGTCAAAAAAATATAAACGGATAGTAGAAAAGTACAACGCATCACCAATAAAGTGAAAAAAAGAAATGGCACTGCTCGATTGCAATGCCATTTTTCTATTTATTCATTCAAGCCCGAAGGCTCGATGTAGCGCTTACACTTGTTCTGCTTCGACAGCTTCAGCAACTTCGTTTTCTTCAGCGTCCAAGCGGTCGAAATCTTCTTTGCTGCCAACCACCAGGCGGTCGTAGTCGCGCAAACCGGTACCGGCAGGAATCAAGTGACCGCAAATCACGTTCTCCTTCATGCCCTCCAGATAGTCAACCTTGCCATTGATAGCAGCTTCGTTGAGCACCTTGGTGGTTTCCTGGAACGATGCAGCCGACATGAAGCTTGAAGTCTGCAATGCAGCGCGAGTGATACCTTGAAGAATCTGCTCAGATGTGGCAGGAACAGCATCGCGGACAACAACCAAACGAAGGTCGCGGCGCTTGAGTGCCGAGTTTTCGTCGCGCAGCTTGCGAGCGGTTACAATCTGACCGTTTTCGAGCTCGGTAGAATCGCCCTTGTCGACAACCACCTTGCGGCCCCAGATGCGATCGTTTTCGTCCATAAACTCGCGCTTGTCAACCACCTGTTGCTCAAGGAAGCGAGTGTCGCCCGGATCGATGATGTTAACCTTACGCATCATCTGGCGAACAATCACCTCGAAGTGCTTATCGTTAATCTTAACACCTTGCATACGGTAAACGCCTTGCACTTCGTTCACGATGTAATCTTGAACGGCTGTCGGACCCATGATGTTGAGGATGTCGTTTGGTGTGATTGCGCCATCCGACAGTGCTGTACCGGCACGAACGTAGTCGTTTTCCTGAACAAGAATCTGCTTCGACAGTGGAACGAGGTATTTGCGAACTTCGCCCAACTTTGATGTGACGATGATTTCGCGATTACCACGCTTGAGGCGTCCGTAAGTAACCTCGCCATCGATTTCGCTGACAACGGCTGGGTTCGACGGGTTGCGTGCTTCGAACAACTCGGTAACACGAGGCAGACCACCGGTGATGTCACCAGCGCCACCGCTTGCCGAACGCGGAATCTTAACAAATACATCGCCCGCAAAGATTTCGTCGCCTTGCTTGAACAGCAGGTGTGCACCCACTGGCAAGGTGTACGACTTGATTACTTCGCCGTTTTCGTCGATGATTTGAACTTCCGGAACCATTGTGCGGTCCTTCGATTCGATAATAATCTGTTCGCTGTTACCTGTTGCTTCTTCGTAATCTTCCTGGAATGTTACGCCTTCCACGAAGTTCACATAGTTAATCTTACCGGTGTATTCCGAAACGATTACGGCGTTGAATGGGTCCCATTCGCAAATCAGGTCGCCCTTCTTCACTGCCGAACCCGGAGTTACGAACAACTTCGAACCGTAAACGATGTTACCACTTGTGAGCACCATCTTAGTGTTAGGCTCGATGATGCGCATTTCTGCCATACGGCCGATTACTACATCTTCGTTCTCCTTATCTTTAACTGTGCGGAGTTCATCGATTTCGATGATACCGTCGTAGTTCGACTTCATATTTGATACGGCTGCCACGTTGTGAGCCACACCACCGACGTGGAATGTACGGAGGGTAAGCTGAGTACCCGGCTCGCCGATAGCCTGTGCGGCAATCACGCCCACAGCCTCGCCGCGTTGAACCATGCGGTTGGTGGCAAGGTTGCGGCCATAGCACTTGGCACAAACACCCTTCTTGGCTTCGCAAGTGAGCACCGAACGGATTTCAACCGATTCGATTGGGCTTTCGTTGATGCGCTTGGCAATTGCGTCGGTGATTTCTTCACCGCTGGCAACAATCACTTCGCCAGTGATTGGGTCTACCACGTCGTGAACCGAAACACGGCCCAGGATGCGGTCGCCAAGCGAAGCCACCACTTCGTCGTCTTTCTTGATTTCGGTGCAGACAAGTCCGCGCAGAGTGCCACAGTCTTCTTCGGTGATAATCACGTCGTGTGCCACGTCAACCAGACGACGAGTCAGATAACCGGCATCGGCAGTCTTCAAGGCGGTGTCGGCAAGACCCTTACGAGCACCGTGAGTTGAGATGAAGTACTCGAGCACGCTCAGACCTTCCTTAAAGTTAGCCAAAATTGGGTTTTCAATGGTTTGACCACCTTCCGAACCACTCTTTTGAGGCTTAGCCATAAGACCACGCATACCGGAGAGCTGACGAATCTGGTCCTTCGAACCACGAGCACCCGAGTCGAGCATCATATACACTGAGTTGAAGCCCTGTTGGTCGCTCGAAAGTTTCTTCATCACGATGCTTGTAAGCTCGTTGTTGACGTGTGTCCAGATGTCGATAACCCTATTGTAACGTTCGTTGTTGGTGATGAAACCCATATTGAAGCTGTTGGTAACTTCTTCAACCTGAGCATCGCCTTCAGCCACCAGTGCAGCCTTTTCTTCAGGCACGATGATGTCGCCGAGGTTGAACGACAAACCGCCCTTGAATGCCATATAGTAACCCATGTTCTTTATGTCGTCGAGGAACTTGGCACTGCGAGGCACACCGCACGACTTGATTACGCGGCTGATGATGCCACGCAACGATTTCTTTGATATGATTTCGTTGATATAACCGATTTCCTTTGGCACAAGCTTGTTGAAGAGCACACGACCCACCGAGGTGTCTTCTTTGAGCACCTTCACCGGTCTGCCGTTTTCGTCGATGTCATCAACAACAACCGACACAATCGACTGCAAAGTCACTTTGCCTTCGTTGTAAGCAATTTCGGCTTCTTCCGGTCCGTAGAACTTCAAGCCTTCGCCCTTTTGACCCGGACGGAGCTTGGTGATGTAGTAAAGACCGAGCACCATGTCCTGCGAAGGCACAGTGATAGGTTCGCCGTTGGCAGGGTTGAGGATGTTGTGCGAGCCAAGCATGAGCAATTGAGCTTCGAGCACAGCCTCGTTGCCAAGAGGCAAGTGAACAGCCATCTGGTCGCCGTCGAAGTCGGCATTGAATGCCGTACATGCCAGCGGGTGAAGCTGAATGGCCTTGCCTTCAATCATGCGAGGTTGGAATGCCTGGATACCCAGACGGTGAAGTGTCGGGGCACGGTTGAGCAGCACTGGGTGACCTTTCATAACATATTCAAGGATGTCCCATACCACAGGTTCCTTGCGGTCGACAATCTTCTTAGCGCTCTTCACTGTCTTCACAATGCCGCGTTCAATAAGCTTGCGAATGATGAATGGCTTGTATAGTTCAGCGGCCATCAGTTTAGGGATACCGCATTCGTGCATCTTAAGTTCCGGACCTACAACGATTACCGAACGAGCCGAGTAGTCAACACGCTTACCGAGCAAGTTCTGACGGAAACGACCTTGCTTACCCTTGAGGCTATCAGAAAGCGACTTCAACGGACGGTTAACGTCGCTCTTCACTGCCGAGCTCTTGCGTGAGTTGTCAAGCAGCGAGTCGACAGCTTCTTGAAGCATACGCTTTTCGTTGCGCAAAATCACTTCAGGAGCCTTGATTTCGATGAGTCGTTTCAGACGGTTGTTGCGGATAATCACACGACGATAGAGGTCGTTAAGGTCGCTGGTGGCAAAACGTCCGCCATCGAGTGGCACCAAAGGACGCAATTCGGGCGGAATTACAGGAATAACCTGCAGAATCATCCATTCTGGGCGGTTAATCTTGCGCGAAGCGCGGAACGATTCCACCACTTGCAGACGCTTCAAAGCCTCGGTTTTGCGTTGTTGCGAACCTTCCTTACCGGCAGTGTCGCGCAATTCGTACGACAACTTGTCAAGGTCGAGACCGCAAAGCAAATCGTAGATGGCTTCGGCACCCATCTTGGCAACGAACTTGTTAGGGTCGTCGTCGGGCAACAGATGGTTGTCCTTTGGCAGACGGTCGAGGATGTCGAGATATTCGTCCTCGCTCAAGAGGTCGAGTTTCTCATACACTTTCGATTCGTCGTTGGCAAAGAAGCCTTCGGTGGCTGTTGGACCCGGGTTGAGAATGATATAGCGTTCGTAGTAGATAACCGAATCGAGCTTCTTCGAAGGTAAGCCAAGCAGATACCCGATTTTGTTAGGCAGCGAACGGAAATACCAGATGTGAGCAACAGGCACAACAAGCTGGATGTGGCCCGAACGTTCGCGGCGAACCTTCTTTTCGGTAACTTCCACACCGCAACGGTCGCACACGATGCCCTTGTAACGGATTCTCTTATACTTTCCGCAATGGCATTCGTAGTCCTTTACAGGACCGAAAATGCGTTCGCAGAACAAACCGTCGCGCTCAGGCTTATAGGTACGGTAGTTGATAGTTTCTGGCTTGAGTACTTCTCCATAAGAATTTTCAAGAATAGAATCGGGCGAAGCCAAACTAATTGAAATCTTTGAAAAAGTGTTCTTAATCTTATTATCTTTTCTAAAAGCCATTTGTTTAATTCTTTCTTAAAAGAGTTAATTTTATCTTTTTCACGGGGTTTGCATGCCTGCGAGATGTGTCACTCACAAGCATGCAGCTCTCGTTGTAAGTATTATTCCATGTTGATGCTCAAGCCCAAACCGCGAAGTTCGTGGAGCAATACATTGAGCGATTCAGGGATGCCCGGAGTTGGCATTGCGTCGCCCTTGACAATGGCTTCATAAGCCTTGCTGCGACCAACAACGTCGTCACTCTTGACGGTGAGAATTTCCTGGAGCACATGCGAAGCACCGAATGCCTCGATTGCCCAAACTTCCATTTCACCGAAGCGCTGACCACCAAACTGAGCCTTACCACCAAGAGGTTGCTGAGTTATAAGCGAGTACGGGCCAATGCTGCGGGCGTGCATCTTATCTTCTACCATGTGACCCAGCTTAAGCATGTAGGTCACACCCACTGTGGCTGGCTGGTCGAAACGCTCGCCGGTGCCACCATCGTAAAGATAGGTCTTGCCATAGCGAGGGAGTCCTGCCTTGTCGGTCCAATAGTTCAAGTCTTCGAGGCTTGCACCGTCGAAGATTGGCGTTGCAAACTTCACGCCACATTCGCGGCCTGCCCAGCCAAGAACGGCTTCGAAAATCTGACCGATGTTCATACGCGAAGGCACACCCAGAGGGTTGAGCACGATGTCAACCGGAGTGCCATCGGCAAGGAACGGCATATCTTCCTGACGAACCACGCGCGACACGATACCCTTGTTACCGTGACGACCTGCCATCTTATCGCCCACGCCAATCTTGCGCTTCTTGGCAATGTAAACCTTACCCATTTGCATTACGCCCGATGGAAGGTCGTCGCCAATCTGATAGTCGTCCTTCTTACGACGCTTTTCAGCCTCGTATTCCTTCGACTTGCGCAGATAATTCATCACACACTGGTGGATGAGTTCGTTCTTGTGAGCGTCGGCTGTCCACTTCACGAGGTTGACAGTGGCGAAATCGATATTGATGAGCACCTGAGCTGTGAATGGTGCGCCCTTAGGCACAACGTCGATGCCCAGATAGTCCTTCACGCCATTCGAAGTCTTGCCCTCGGTGAGAACAAGCAGCTTTTCAACGAGCTTCTTCTTCAACTCGTCCTGAATGGCTTGATATTCGTTGTCGATATCTTGCAGAGTGGTGTCCTTGGTTCCGCGTTTGCGCTTAGCGGCACGCTGATAGAGCTCGGTGCCGATAATAACACCCTTGAGCGACGGAGTGGCCTTGAGCGAAGCGTCTTTCACATCACCAGCCTTGTCACCGAAGATGGCACGAAGCAACTTCTCTTCAGGAGTTGGGTCGCTTTCGCCCTTAGGAGTGATTTTACCGATGAGGATGTCGCCAGGACCAACATGAGCACCTATGCGCACAATGCCGCGTTCGTCGAGGTCCTTGGTTGCATCTTCGCTTACGTTAGGAATATCGCTGGTGAGCTCTTCCATACCGCGCTTGGTTTCGCGAACGTCGAGGGTGTACTCGTCGACGTGAACCGAGGTGAGGATGTCCTCACGAACCATACGTTCGTTGAGCACAATAGCATCCTCGTAGTTATATCCCTTCCAAGGCATGTAGGCAACCTTGAGGTTGCGACCGATGGCAAGCTCGCCACCTGCAGTAGAATAGCCTTCGGTGAGGATGTCGCCCTTGTTGACGCGTTGACCCTTTTCGCACATCGGACGCAAGTCGATGGTGGTGCTTTGGTTGGTCTTGCGGAACTTAGGCAAATTATATGTCTTGACAGCATCTTCAAACGAGATGAACTCTTCTTCTTCGGTGCGGTCGTAACGAATCTTGATTGTAGCAGCGTCGACGTATTCAACAACGCCCGGACCTTCAGCCTGAATTTGCGAACGCGAGTCGTAAGCCAACTGAGCCTCGATGCCGGTGCCCACAATAGGAGCCTCGGTGCGAAGCAATGGCACTGCCTGACGCATCATGTTCGAACCCATCAACGCACGGTTAGCGTCGTCGTGTTCGAGGAACGGAATCAAGCTTGCTGCAATCGACGCAATCTGCATAGGCGAAACGTCCATAAGCTCAACTTGGTCGGGCGCTACAACTGGGAAGTCGGCGTCGAGACGCGACTTAACCTTGGTGCGGATAAACGAGCCGTCGTCGTTGAGCGGTGCATTACCTTGAGCAATAATCTTGCCTTCCTCAGCCTCGGCAGTGAGATAAACAACATCGTCGTTCTTGAGGTCGACAACGCCGTTTGCCACCTGACGGTAAGGAGTTTCGATAAAGCCAAGCTTATTAATCTTTGCATAAACGCAAAGCGACGAAATCAAGCCGATGTTAGGACCTTCAGGAGTTTCAATAGGGCAAAGACGTCCGTAGTGAGTGTAGTGAACGTCGCGCACCTCGAAACCGGCACGGTCGCGCGACAAACCGCCAGGACCAAGGGCACTCAAACGGCGCTTGTGAGTGATTTCGGCAAGCGGGTTGGTTTGGTCCATGAATTGCGACAGAGCATTTGTGCCAAAGAAGGTGTTGATAACCGACGAAATTGTCTTGGCATTAATCAGGTCGGCAGGAGTGAACACTTCGTTGTCGCGCACATTCATGCGTTCGCGAATAGTGCGAGCCATACGAGCCAAGCCCACGCCAAACTGATTGTAGAGTTGTTCGCCAACGGTGCGCACGCGACGGTTGCTCAAGTGGTCGATATCGTCAACGTCGGTCTTGCTGTTAATCAAACCGATGAGATATTTGATAATCTCGATGATATCTTCGCGAGTGAGCACGCGAATTTCGTCGCTGATGGTCAAGCCCAGCTTCTTGTTGATGCGGAAACGGCCCACATCACCAAGGTCGTAACGCTTGTCGGAGAAGAACAAGTTGGTGATAACTTCACGGGCACTTGCATCATCCGGTGGCTCGGCGTTGCGCAATTGACGATAGATATATGTGATAGCCTCCTTCTCAGAGTTGCTCGGGTCCTTCTGAAGGGTGTTGAAGATGATTTGATAATCGTTGGTGTTCACATCTTCCTTGTGCACCAAGATGGTGGCAGCGCCCGATTCAAGAATCTCAGCGATGTTATCCTGAGTGATTTCGGTGTCACGCTCCACAATCACCTCGTTGCGCTCGATGCTTACAACTTCACCAGTGTCCTCGTCAACGAAGTCCTCGTTCCACGATTTCACAACACGAGCAGCCAAGCGGCGGCCAATAACTTTCTTAAGAGTGGTTTTGTTAACTTTAAGTTCTTCCGCTAAACCGAATATTTCGATAATATCCTTATCAGTTTCCAAACCAATGGCACGCAACAGAGTGGTCACCGGCAATTTCTTCTTGCGGTCGATGTAAGCCCACATCACGTTGTTGATGTCCGTAGCAAACTCAATCCACGAGCCGCGGAACGGAATGATACGTGCCGAATAGAGTTTCGTACCGTTGGCGTGCTGGCTCTGACCAAAGAAAACGCCAGGCGAACGGTGAAGCTGCGAAACAACCACACGTTCAGCGCCATTGATTACGAATGTACCCTTATCAGTCATATACGGTATCTGACCCAAGAATACGTCTTGCACTGTAGTGGCAAAATCTTCGTGCTCAGGGTCGGTACAATACAACTTTAATTTTGCCTTCAAAGGCACACAATATGTTGCACCGCGCTGCAAGCATTCATCAAGCGAGTAGCGTGGCGAATCGATATAATAATCCAGGAATTCAAGTACAAAGTTGTTGCGAGTGTCGGCAATAGGAAAATTCTCGGCAAACACCTTGTAGAGTCCCTCATTTTTTCTCTTTTCAGTTGGAGTGTCTAACTGCAGAAAATCTCTGAAAGATTGTAATTGCACCTCCAGGAAATCCGGAAACGGATATGGATTCTTTACAGAGGCGAAATTAACACGTTTGTTTTTTGTTGAAACTGACATGAAAATTAAATTAGGGTGAACTCAAAATTTTTATAGCACAAAAAGGTTAAGAATCGACATTACAGAGGATTCTTAACCCACAACCTGAATAATCAGGTAATATTATTTAAGTTCAATTTCAGCTCCAGCTTCCTCAAGAGCCTTCTTCAAGGCTTCAGCTTCAGCCTTAGCAACGCCTTCCTTAATCTTCGAAGGTGCGTTGTCTACAACTTCCTTAGCTTCCTTAAGGCCAAGACCAGTTTGTTCCTTAACTGCCTTTACTACAGCGAGCTTAGCTGCGCCAGCCGACTTCAGGATAACGTCGAACGAATCCTTTTCTTCAGCTGCAGCTTCACCACCTGCTGCTGGACCTGCTGCTACTGCTACTGCTGCAGCTGCTGGTTCGATACCATATTCGTCTTTCAAAATTTGAGCAAGTTCGTTAACTTCCTTAACTGTAAGGTTAACTAATTGTTCTGCAAAAGCTTTCAAATCTGCCATTGTTGTGTATGATTTAATAGTTTATTATTTTTTTATTTATTCTTTGTTTGATAGAGTTTCAAGGATGCCATGAAGCTTGTTACCGCCCGATTGCAAAGCGCTTACAACGTTCTTAGCAGGCGATTGCAGCAATGCAACAACATCTGCGATAAGTTCGTTCTTGCTCTTGATGCTGCACAGAGCGTCGAGCTGTTCTACTCCCATATACACGCTCTCTTCTACGTAAGCAGCCTTGAGCAATGGAAGTTGCGAGTTCTTGTTCTTCTTCAAGAAATCCTTAATAAGTTTAGCAGGAGCGTTACCGGTGTTGCTGAGCATCAACGATGTTGAGCCTGCCAGTGCTGGATAAAGACCCGAATAGTCGACATCCGACTGTTCCATAGCCTTCTTCACCAAGGTGTTCTTAACCACCATCAACTTAACGTCGGCCTTGAACGAAGCACGGCGAAGCGCGCTTGTCATCTCGGCATCCATGCCGGTGGTTTGAACCAAGTATATAGCGCTGTATTCCTTAAGAACACCTGCTATCTTCTCTATAACTATTTGCTTATCTTCTTTCTTCATCTTGTCTTAGTTCATTTAAAGTTATTCACTAATCGATTTAGTATCAACCTTGATACCAGGACTCATAGTACTTGAAAGATAAACACTCTTCAGATAAGTACCCTTTGCAGTTGCAGGCTTCAACTTCAGAATCATATCAACGAAAGCCTTAGCGTTTTCGCGGATTTGCTCAGGAGTGAACGAAACCTTACCAATCGAGGTGTGTACAATACCACCCTTGTCAACCTTAAAGTCGATCTTACCTTGTTTCACTTCTTTAACTGCCTTTGCTACATCTGGAGTAACAGTGCCGCTCTTTGGGTTTGGCATCAAGCCACGAGGACCTAACACACGACCGAGAGCACCAATCTTACCCATGATGGCAGGCTGAGTTATAATTACATCAATGTCAGTCCAGCCGCCTTTAATCTTTTCGATATATTCGTCCAAACCAACATAGTCGGCACCTGCTTCTTTGGCTGCAGCTTCAGCGTCGGCTGTACAAAGCACAAGCACGCGAACTTGCTTACCTGTACCGTTTGGCAACGACACTGTACCACGAACCATCTGATTAGCCTTGCGAGGGTCTACGCCGAGACGTACATCAATATCAACTGAAGCATCAAACTTAGTGAAAGTTACTTCCTTCACCAATTCTGCAGCTTCCTTAAGAGTGTAAGCCTTCCCTGCTTCAATCTTCTCGCTGACTAACTTTTGATTTTTTGTAAGTTTGCTCATTTCGAATTGAAGTTTAATTAATTTTCAGGGAATGAACCCTTTACAGTGATACCCATACTTCTGGCTGTACCTGCGACCATCTTCATAGCCGAGTCTAAAGTAAAACAGTTCAAATCAGGCATTTTGTCTTCAGCAATTGCCTTTACTTGCTCCCAAGTTACTTCGGCAATCTTCTTGCGGTTTGGTTCAGCCGAACCACCCTTTACCTTTGCAGCTTCCATCAATTGTACAGCTGCCGGTGGAGTCTTAACCACGAAGTCAAAGCTCTTGTCGGTGTAGTAAGTGATTACAACCGGAAGAACCTTTCCTGCCTTGTCTTGAGTGCGAGCATTGAATTGCTTACAAAATTCCATGATGTTGATACCTTTAGAACCGAGTGCAGGTCCTACTGGTGGTGAAGGATTTGCTGCTCCACCCTTAATCTGTAATTTGATCTGTCCAGCAATTTCTTTAGCCATTGTTCAATCTTAATAATTAAAATTTAAAACATAAAGTTGCACAAACATTTGCAAGAGCGTAACCTTCTCGCAAATTATTCACGCTCTACTTGCGAATTTTCCAACTCGAGAGGTGTCTTTCTGCCAAACACCTTCACCATGACCTTGAGAGTGCGCTTTTCGCGGTTAACTTCCTCAATCTCGCCAATGAATCCGTTGAATGGTCCGCTAATCACCTTTACCGACTCACCCACCATGTAGTCGTTAACGCCGTTGTCAACCTCATTCATGGCGTCGCTGTCGGCAGCGCCAAGCATACGGTTGATTTCAGCCTCACGAACAGGTTCGGGTTTCGGCGGATTTTCGCGGTTACGAACAAAGTCGATGATGTTGGTAGTGTTACGGAGCTCATACTCAATCTCGCCGGTCATAGTAGCCTCCACAAAAATGTAGCCCGACATTCTGGGTTTTTCTTTCACAACCTTCTTGCCGGCGCGGGATGTAGATACAATCTTTTCAGTAGGAAGCAGCACTTGATAAACATGCAAGCCAAGATCAGAATTCTTGATTTCTGCTTCAAGCAGTTCCTTCACCTTCTGTTCTTTGCCTGAAATAGTACGCAATGCATACCATCTCTTCACAATGTTGTTTTCTTCAGCCATTTCCTAATTGAATTAACAAGATTTTTACCCTTAAACTATCCTTTTTTTTCAAATCATCCACTCAGGCATCAGATGCTGTAGATGAAGTGCATAATTGTGTCGATAACTTGATCCATGCACAAAATCACCAAGGCTATTACGATGGAAGCAATCATAACCAAGATGGTGCTCGATGCAAGCTGACTCTTTGTTGGCCAAGAAACCTTATAGACCAATTCTCTATAAGATTCCTCAATATCCGTAAATAACTTTAATTTCTTCATAAATTCACTTTATTAGCACGGGAAGAGAGACTCGAACTCCCGACACCTGGTTTTGGAGACCAGTGCTCTACCGACTGAGCTATTCCCGTAGGAAAATTCCGGTTGACTTACGTTATATGCGGTTCATCAACCGGAATCGTGATTCTTTATCTCGAAACTTATACCAAGAGTGGTATTAGTCGATGATTTCGATAATCTGACCAGAACCTACTGTACGGCCACCTTCGCGGATAGCGAAACGCAAACCAAGGTCGCAAGCAACTGGAGTGATGAGCTTAACTTGGATAGTTACGTGGTCACCAGGCATTACCATTTCAACGCCTTCTGGAAGAGTGATTTCACCAGTTACGTCGAGGGTACGTACGTAGAATTGTGGACGATAGTGGTTGCGGAATGGAGTGTGACGACCACCTTCCTTTTCAGTCAAGACGTAAACTTGAGCCTTGAATTCGTCGTGTGGCTTAACACAACCCGGGTGGCAAACAACCATACCACGCTTGATTTCCTTCTTGTCGATACCACGGAGGAGAAGACCTACGTTATCGCCAGCTTCACCTTGATCGAGGAGCTTACGGAACATTTCAACACCGGTAACAACCGACTTCAATGTAGCGCCAAGACCCATGATTTGAACTTCGTCACCAACCTTAACGATACCGGTCTCGATACGACCTGTTGCAACAGTACCACGACCAGTGATTGAGAATACGTCTTCAACAGGCATCAGGAATGGCTTGTCAGTTGCACGCGGAGGAAGTTGAATCCATTCGTCAACAGCGTTCATGAGGTCCATAACCTTTTCTACCCATTCAGGTTCGCCGTTCAAAGCACCGAGTGCCGAGCCGCGGATGATTGGAGTATCTTCTTCGAATTCGTATTGGCCGAGAAGGTCTTGCATGTCCATTTCAACGAGTTCGAGAAGTTCTGGGTCGTCAACCATGTCACACTTGTTCAAGAATACAACAAGACGTGGAACGTTTACTTGGCGAGCCAAAAGGATGTGTTCACGAGTTTGAGGCATTGGACCGTCAGTAGCAGCAACTACAACGATTGCACCGTCCATCTGAGCAGCACCAGTTACCATGTTCTTAACGTAGTCGGCGTGTCCCGGGCAGTCTACGTGTGCATAGTGACGAGTTGCAGTTTCATACTCGATGTGAGCAGTGTTGATAGTGATACCGCGTTCCTTTTCTTCCGGAGCGTTGTCAATCTGGTCGAAAGACTTAACTTCTTCTGACCCGAAGCCCTTTTCGTGGAGCACCTTAGAGATGGCTGCAGTCAAAGTGGTTTTACCGTGGTCAACGTGGCCGATAGTACCAATGTTAACGTGTGGCTTGGTTCTTTCAAATTTCTCTTTTGCCATAACTTTTTTGTTATTTTTTTGATTAAATGATTAACGTAATATTCGTCGTTATTCTTGTTAAGCAGAAGCGGTAATTCATGCGCTGCTTGTTCATGAGAGGATTGGCATTAGATTCAACCTCTATTTGGCAGCCAAATTCAGCCTTCTTTACTTTGAGCCGATGGCGGGAATTGAACCCGCGACCTCTTCCTTACCAAGGAAGCGCTCTACCCCTGAGCTACATAGGCAAACCACCGTTTTACGGGTGTGGGTAGTGATGGATTCGAACCACCGAAGTCGAAAGACAGCAGATTTACAGTCTGCCCCATTTGGCCGCTCTGGAAACTACCCAAATTTCAAAAATCTCTCCGGGTGGTGCGCTCGCTTGCGCATCCGGTTTGTTTTTCTTGAGCCTCTTGTCGGATTCGAACCAACGACCCCGAGATTACAAATCACGTGCTCTGGCCAACTGAGCTAAAGAGGCATCGTTTTTAGCACTTTTGCAAACATAGTCGTGCATAAGCGAGTGCAAAGTTACGCATAATTTTCAAAACAGCAAATATTACCTCCACTTTTTTTGAAAATAATTTCGATTTATTGCTGTTTTTTCGTCCTGAGCATACCCAAAATGCATCATTTCGCCACTCATTCACTCGCAAAAGCGCCTCTGCACGCCCATTTGCCTGTTTTGCATGTGCATTGCAGCAACGGCTTTGCAGAGGCTTTTTTTGATTTTCAAGTCGGATTATCGGGTGGCGGTGCCGGCTTCAGCCACAGGCCCCGGTCCGCCATGCCGGTTATCATTTGCTTTTCTTAGTCTTGTCGAGTTGATGTTCGAGTGCGTCGATTGCCACATCGATGGCTTCTTCAAACGTGTCAGCCACTTTCGAGGCAAACACCTCGCCGGTTTGCGGAATCACGAGTTTGATTCCTGCCTCTTTGTTCATTGCCGATTCCGGCTTTATCACTTTTAGGGTCACGTCGACCTTTGTAATCTCTTCGTTGCGACGAGCAAGACGTTCAATCTTGCGGTTAATGAAACTTTCCAACTTTGCAGATGCGTCAAAATGGATGGCTTTGATTTTAATTTCCATAATGTCCTCCTTTTTTAAGGGCCCTTGGGTGGGCCGATTGGTAATTATCTTTAAGTTCACTAAAAGTTATATGTGTGTAGACCTGCGTTGCAGCCAACGACTCGTGGCCCAGCAGTTCTTTCACGTTGTTCAATTGAGCGCCGTTGTTGAGCATCGCCGAGGCAAACGAGTGGCGCAGCACATGCGGCGAGAATTTGTCGGTGCCCCCGGCGGCTTGCAGGGCGTCGTGCACCACCTTATATACAAGCGACGGATAGAGCGGCTTGCCGTTTTCTCTAACAAAGAACTCATCGCACTCGCAAGTCACCTGCTGCGAGCGCAAGTGGCGATAACGCTCAATCCAGACCAGCAGCTCGCTGCCGAATGGCACAATGCGGTCCTTGTTGCGCTTGCCGTGCACCTTTATCTGCATTGCCGAAGCATCGACGTTGACATCGCTGAGCCCTATCAGCTCTGCCCGTCGTATGCCGGTTTCATAGAACATCATCAGCATCAGTTTGTTGCGCACTGCCGTGAAGTCGGCAAGGTCAATATCCTGGTCAAGCAAGGCGTTGATGTTTTCGCTTCGCACATAGGTAGGCAGCCGTTTGGGCAATTTGGCAAGCTCAACCATCGTGGCGGGGTTGCGGTCAATCAGTGCGCGGCGCTGCATATATTTATACAAAGCACGCACCGACTGCACCTTGCGACGTATGGTGCGCTGGCAATCGCCCGCGTTGCTGAGACTCATCATCCACTCGCGTATGTCGTTAACGCTCACATCGTCGAGCCTAAGTTGCTCGCTATCACCACGGGTGAGAAATTCGGCAAACTGACGGAGGTCGTTTCCATAAGACAAAACGGTATGAACCGAATAATTCAGCTCATACCGTAAATATTTTAAGAATCCCTCAATCATCATATATCCGAAGTGATTTATGTTATCACAAGCGAATATACAATTATTATTTGAGTTTTACAAATTCTTTCGTAGGTTTTTTTATTCTTCGCCTTGACGAAGTTTTTGAACATATACAGCCTTCATCATCTTCTTGCGGTTGGTAACCGATGGCTTTTCAAAGGCTTGACGTGAACGCAATTCCTTCACGATGCCTGTCTTTTCATATTTTCTCTTAAACTTCTTAAGGGCTTTTTCGATGTTTTCGCCTTCCTTAACTTGTACGATAATCATTGTATTAAAAATTTATTTTTTGTTTGTTATTTAATTCTGTTTAATTAATTGTTTGCTGCTTTTGCATGCCATTGAACGCAATCTGCCCACAATGGCTTGCCGCGATGCAGCACCGCGTCGGATTTCGTTTAATCAATATGTAAATAACTGTTTCTTAACTATTTATCGTGTTGATTTATACACAACCTCCTCTCTATGTTTAGGGCGTTGCTGCCGACCATCGGCAGAAATCGGACGCAAATTTACGTTTTTTATTCCATATCTACAAGAGTTTTGGCAAGTTACGGTGCAATTTCTTCAATTTTTATTTGTCGCCGAAAGTCACACAATGGCGCGGCAATCATTGCGTTATATCATTTGGGGTCGAGCACAATGGCGCCTTCATTGGCGAGCGAATGCAAGCGCACTCCGGCTTTGCGCAACTCGCCCTCGAGTGCTTCGCGCTCGTCCTGCCACATTGCCCCCGACACCACCACATCGGCTTCGGGCAGCGACGCCGCCTTCAGCGCCACATCACGGCGGCAATTCTTCGGAAGAATCACATAATCGGGTCCGGCAGCCGCCAACCCGCCTCGCCTGATGTCGCTGCGGCTACCAATCGACACGAATTTCCATCCGGCAATGCACGCGAAATTGTCACCGAAGCAACTGCCGCCCATATCGCTGCCGGGTGCTGCCATGGCTACGTGCTCAATGCCCAGGCGGCTGAGCATCGACCGGTGCCTTCGGGCAAATTCTTCAAGGTCGATTTCATAGTCGGGGCACCACACACGCGCCTCGCCATCGGCGAAATAAAACACCGGAGTGCTGTCGTAGGCATTAAGCACTATCACACCCTCGCGAGGTGTGCTATACACATTATATATATGTATGCCGGCGCACGCCGTCAGCAGGGCGCATGTTGCCACTGTACACGCCAATCGGCGTTGAAAATACAGCAGCGTTGCCGATGCCATGGCGCCGTAGCACAGCACCACCTCACTTGTGCTTATCCACACGTTTTCGATGTGAAGAAAATCACAACTGCCCACCACTCGGCACAGCCACACAAAGGCGTGCGACAACGCACCTATTATCGCCGCAAGTGCCGAAAAATCAATTCCTGCCATAAGCAGCAACACATACAGCGCCGACAATGCCATATACACCGGCAGCAGTGGCAGCACCAAAAGGTTGGTAAACACCGAAGCCATCGAAACTGTATGGAAAAGATATGCCGTAAGCGCCGACGTAGCCGCTGCAGCCACAACCGAAACCGCCATGCATGCCACTGCATAACGCAATGCCGGGTGCCATTCGCTCATGGCTGCCGCGAATCGGGGCAGAACAACAATCATTGCCGTCACCGACACGAAGCTGAGCAGAAAACCGCCATCGTAAATAGCCGCAGGCGACAGCACAACAATGCACAGCGCGGCACCAGCCACGGCATTGGCGCTCAAGGCTCGGCGGTTGGCGAGCACCGCCAACGAGGCAAACACCATCATCACAGCGGCTCGGCACACCGATGGCGCAAGCCCGGTGAACAGCGCAAACAACATCACTCCGGCGGCGCAGCAAGCCACGCGTGTGCGCAGCCGCCCGCCTCGCAGCAGCGGCATCAGCAGCCACGCCACCAGCATTGCCACCATGCCCACATGCAATCCGCTCAAAGCCACCACGTGCGACAAGCCTGCCGCCGACATCGCTTGCCGCATCTCGGGCGTGATGTCGCTGCCGTAGCCAAGCAGCAATGCAGCCAGCAGCGGTTTTGACTCGCTGCTCAAACAAGAATTATAAATCATCGCCCTCGCCGCGCGACGCACGCTCTGCAAGGCATAATACGGCGATTTCGACTTGCCCGTCACCACCATCTCGGAGGCTTCAGCCACATGCTGAGTGTATGCCACCGACTGCCTGAGCATATATTGTGCATAATCAAATTCCCATGGGTTGCCCATATTGCGTATGCGCTCAAGGCGCGGCTTAAACGCAATCAAATCGCCTTCGGCGTAGCCATATTGATTGCCCCTGACGAGCACCGACACCACGCCCACCTGCGATGTGCGCACAAGCAGCGACGTCGAAAGTTCGTTCTGCCTTATCTTCGTGACAACTCCGACGACGGGTTCATCGGCTGAGAACCGTTCGCCCAACTGCGGCGGCTGATTGAGCCACGCGTCAGCAATGCCAAGCGCAAATGCCAATCCTGCTATCGCCGCAATTGAATAGCGATGCCTTGCCATGGCACTGCACCGCCAACGAAGCCACGCAGCCAACTCCATCGAAGCAATGCCAACCAATGCCGACATCCACACTGCCGATTGCCCTAAAGCGCCGCAAGCCATCACCCCTGCCACAAACGGCAAGAGCAACCTCAGCAACGGCACTCGCGACAATGCAGAACGATATATCGACATTACTACGAGAATCTAATTTTTTTATTGATTTTTTCACACGAATGGCATCGTGCCATCACACCGCGCACCACTTAATCGCACGCCATTACGCTGCGCACAGGGCACGAATCACTGATTCCAGATGCTGTACGACGCAAATGCTTGAAGAAGAAGCATTTCCAACCCATTCTTAACCTGCGCACCTGCGAGGCGCGAATTCTTCAGGAACAGCGTTTCGTCGGGGTTATATATCAGGTCGTAGCACAGATGCTGCGATGTGAGATAGCGATATGGAATGTCGGGGCAAGTGTCCACATTAGGGTACATGCCCAACGGGGTGGTGTTCACAATCACCTTGTGTGTCTTAAGGTCGTTCTTCGTAAGCTCCTCATAGACAAGTGTGTTAGCCGACTTGCGGCGCGACACCAGCTGCACCTCGAGCCCCAACTTGCGCAGCGAGTAGCTCACCGCCTTGGCTGCGCCACCGGTGCCCAGCACAAGCGCCGACTGATGATGAGGCTTCAGCAACGACTTGATGGAATCGGTGAACCCGATGATGTCGGAATTATAGCCCTTCAGGCGCAATCCGTCCTTGCCACGGATGAACTTAATCACATTCACTGCACCCACCTCGCTCGCTGCCTGGTCGATTTCGTCGAGGAACGGAATCACTTGCTCCTTATACGGAATGGTTACGTTCAAGCCATTGAGGTTCTCGTTCTCGGCAACTACCTCCATGAGCATACCAACGTCGGGAATCTCAAAATTGATGTATTCTGCATCAATATTCTCCGACTCAAATTTCTGGTTAAAATAGTTTTGCGAAAACGAATGTACCAACGGATAGCCAAGCAGTCCGTAGAGTTTTTCTGGGTGCGCCATATGATTATTATCTTTTTAAAGTTACACGCAAAAATAGTGCTTTATTGGCATTTTTGCAACAAAATTGGTCTTTTTGGAACATCGCACGAGCCGAAAGGCAAAAAGCCTCAGCGCTTCACCCTGCCCGACGCCACATAATGGCGCTGATAATATGCCATGCCGAGCGAGTCGACGACCACCCCTTTCGAGCCGGCGTGCACAAACTTGTTGCTCTTGAGATAGATGCCCACATGGTTGATTTTCGCTTTCGACTTTTGCGATGAGAAAAACACCAAGTCGCCCTCACGAAGGTCGTTTTTCGAAATCTCTTTGCAGTTGATTTGCAGTATCTTGGCAGAATTGCGCTGCAGTCCCATGCCATACACCTGCTTGTAAATCTCACACACCAATCCCGAGCAGTCCACACCGCTGCGAGTGGTGCCGCCGTAGCGATAAGGCACACCCAACCATTTCTCCACCTCATCGTAGAGGCGCTCGTTGTCCGACGGTTCGAGCACAATTCCGGCATGCCAACGCTTACCGCCGGTTTGCTCGGTGCCAGGCTGATACACATCGTCGGTGACAACCTTGCGCGACGAGTGGCACGATGCCATTGCCAATGCCATAGCCAGCACCCACGCCATCAGGCTCATTTGCCGTAATGCCCTGTTTCTTTTAGCCATCATTTCTCTGCGCTGCATTTTTCCAATCATAAAAAAGAGCCGAAAGTCCAACCGATTGTGCACGGGCAAACTCATCAGCCCTTGGCAATCGTCGCAAGACTCTTGGCTCCTTCGCTTTATCAATGTTGCCATCACCCAACACGAGGTGAAGGCTGCTTTAATCGTTATCTCTCTTATTTTGCTTCTTCGCCTTCAGCAGCTTCTTCAGCTTCTTCTTCAAACTTGGTGTAGCCGGCAGCAAGCAGCAAGTTATACCACGAGATGATTTTCTTGATGTCGTTGTTATACACACGTTCTTGGTCGTAGTCGGGCAACGCCTCGGTCATAAATGCCTGAAGGCTCTCAGGTGTGGTGTATTGCTTAGCATCAATTGCCTTGCCTTCGTGCTTCTCGTAAACGGTGGTGAACACTTTTGCCAAAGGCACTTCCTCGCCATAAGTGTAGATGGCAATATCGCCAAGCGACACAATCTTGTCGCGGGTGTAAGCCGGAATGCGCTTCTTTTCGCTGAGGTTTTCAACAATAATCATATTCTTGCCATACGAAACCAGTTTGTAGAGACCTGGCTTGCCTGATATCGACAGTATTTTCTTCAACATAGTTCTTCTATTGTTTTCTATTGTTCGTTAATAAAATTTCCGCCGCCACATCGTTCGGCAACGCAGCTGCAAAGATAACTCAAATGTTTGGCTTGTGCAATATCTTGCCTCGCCAGTGACCATCTCACCCGCCACAAGAAATTCCCATATCGTGACACTTACAGCATGAACGTCATCGGTATTCTTTAGTCGCCGGTTAGAAATCCCTATTATCTTATAGTTTATGGTATGGGAAGAGGTAAACTCTTGGTACAACTTCCGTATCGGTCATTTGCTCAAAGCATGACTTCAACTTCACCAATGGATGAACAGCCACAGAATCCCAATGCCAGTCATCCCAGTCATTCACGTAGTCTTCATAAGAATCATAATAGTCCTTAGGGTCATTCATTTCCCAACTTTCTCGTTCAGACTCAGGCGTGATTGGTCCGACGACCTTTACAGGCACAACTGCATAATAAGGCGCCTGAAATACCGCCAACGCCTTCTCTCCCGGAGCAAAACGGCATGCTTCCCGATA
The DNA here is from genome assembly GCA_004557385.1 of Bacteroidales bacterium. Taxonomy (GTDB): domain Bacteria; phylum Bacteroidota; class Bacteroidia; order Bacteroidales; family Muribaculaceae; genus SFTJ01. The sequence continues at coordinate 52,616 of SFEA01000005.1, read as the reverse complement.
CTTGGCGCCGCCGGGTTGATGACCGCCACGAGTATATGTAGCTAAAAGATTCTTGTCAGCATCAAATGTCAACCTCTTTGATGCTGATAAATCTTCATCGTCATCAATCTCATAGCCAACAACTTTATCCTGCCCAAAAAGCGTATGCTCCATTACGAACTTGGCAGCATCCATGCACTTGAAAGCACCAACGAATTTTTCATCAAGCCCAGATGCGTGTTCCCCATCCTTGATGCTATCATAGGTTACACCTTCGAGTTCCTTGGCACAGAACGCCCTTAATTTGCATGCATCTGCTATCGATGTTGATATTGGCTCAACAGACTGTCCATCATGCAGTCTGATGACTGGCCACTCATCGCAGAACTGCTCTGCAAACTTATCGGGGTTGTTGGTGTGGACAGGAATAATTGCTTTAGGCTGAAGTCGTCTGAAGAGTTCACGCATGCTCTTCATGTCGCAGTGTCCGCTGGTATGCAGATACTCGTAATCATTACCCACCGACTTTGCCAATGCCTCATTGTATGCCTCTTTATCCTTGTTGATATAACCGTCCCACATCGAAAGGTATTTTTTCTTCTCGCCTGGAAGTTCCTGGATGAGTTTGTCAAATCTGGGATTAGCGCGTGCAATCAGTATATATCCTTTTTCCTGTATTGTCTTTATGAACTTGTCGTTGACGGTAAATTCATCGCCATTTCTGTACAGAGCCATTGGCTCGAATTTTCCATATTGATACAGTGTGGCTTTACTCCACAACGAATCGCTTTTTGCCACGATGTCCATCACCTGCTTCTGATAGTCATCCACAATGAAAAACATGCCAGCTCTTAAAGCTGCGTGATATAGCGAAAACAAGCGGTCGATATTGGTTGATGAAACATATACAATATGACCTATCTTCTGACCAAGTGCTATTTCAAAATCCTTTTGAACTTCTGCTTCAGTGCGTGATGTCGAATCAGGGCGTGACACATTGGTTCCCTCGCAAACAACATAATCAACCTTACCGACATATTGTTCAAGCATTTTTTCTAACTTTCCACTCCTAAAACCATGGGTGCGGAAATCGCCCGTATGAAATACGCTTACACCATCTGCCTCAATTCTGAATGAGTAGGCATCAAATGCAGAATGGTCAACTGTCAAAGGCATAACTTTGAATGGACCTATTGAAAACGGGTGTCCGGGACGAAATGCTTCTGCCGCCTTCAGCCTCTCAATTACCAAATTCTGCTCCTCAACCACATACGACATGTGTTCCGAATAAGCCAATTGTATATCTCTTCCAAGTCCACCCATATACATAGGAAGCTCCTTGGGCAAATCCTTGATGCAACCGATATGGTCGCCATGATAGTGCGTGATGAGTAGCGCACTCTTTGTCAGGTCGCCTTTTGTTAAGCCCTCAATATCTAAAGGACTTGACTTTGGCGACCCTGGTAATTGTTCACCATAATCGACGAACAACTTCCAACCTTCATGCTCATACTCTGTTACGCAACCGCCTATCTGGTCAGTGCCACGATGGATTGTTATCTTCATACATCTTTTATTTTTTTATTTTTAATTGATAATCATTACCTACATATATTATTTCGTCATTGTACCTTATCTTTTTGCATTCTTCGACAAATTCATCGTAACAGCGCTTTCCTTTCACCTTCTCAGAGAAGGCGAAAATGAATTTAGGTTTCTTAGTCTTGTCAATAAATACATTTTTGTCTATCAGGTTTAATTCCTGTTTCTGCCCCAATAACTCGTACATTTCATTTACGAAATCGTTTTTGGAGTCACGTCCAATAGAGTGAACAAAGCAATCCATGTGGGCGCGAATGCCCGAACATCCATCAATTGCATCAAATCCGGTTTTTAATTCTATCACATACAACTGGCCGGATTTATCAACAGCGATAATATCAAAACGCGGCACCTTCTTGTTTAATTTACCATTGTAGCAGAACGACGATGTCCTGCTTACAGCATATTCCAAATCCACAACAGTGTAGTCGGTGGCACCTCTGTTATTCATTGATATTTGCTGTTGGGCATTCTTTTCATCATGGTTGAGACCTATCGTGTTAAGATCTTTTTCCCACCCATCCATAATGTTCTTCATCTTTGCACTATAAATTGGCATACCTCCACCGTTTTTAAGGATGTCCAACATTTCCTTTCGTTGTTCTTTGTAAGATTCCCAACGCTCAGTACACTCTTTGTCCATGTCGTTAGCTTTTTCTTTCAAGCGAGTTTTACGCATATCTTTGGCTCCACGATGAAAATAGAACTCATCGAAATAAAGGTCTTGAGGACTGATTTTTAACAAGTTTCCCCCTCGATAGTAGATATTCAAATAGTTATCTCTAACTTGAACATCCAACTCATTTTCACGTTTCGACGCAAAGGCTATAATTTCTTTGTATTCGCCTTCAGTCAGTTTCTTCCAAAATTCATCATCTGAGATTTTTCTTTTTGTTGCCATACTTCAATTAGAGTTATTCATGATATATTGTTTAATTGATTCTTTAATCCAGTACAGAGCATAACTTATGAATTTATACCCTTTTGTCTCATCATATTTTTCAACGGCGTAGAGTAGCCCCTTATTGCCCTCAGCAACAAGTATTTTCGTCTGCTGCTCGTCGGTGGCATATCTCTCTGCTATCACACGTACAAATCTTTGATTTGCAAATAATAGTTTTTGCTTTGCAGCCTCGCAGTCGTCTGGCGATTGTCGAATCTGCTTAATAAGCTCCAATTCTTCTTCAAGTGTGATAAGTTCTTCGCGTTGTACTTCTTGTTTTTCTTTCATATCGCTTATGTGTTTTGATTGTGATAATTTCTCGATTACTTTAAGTGTTCCAAAATAGCTATTTTCATACTTCAAAAAAAATTAGTCTCTATATATATTATACGATCGAAAATTTTGGCATTTGTATATTTTTGTTAAAAATCAGCAACAAAAATCCATTATTCATACTATAAAATTTGCTATTCAATTAATTTACAGCAAAATATCCATTAAGAATATTTAACTTTTACACTTATTAACAATTCCTATTTTAGCGCGATTTTGTTAAATAATTTAACAATTATCCAGTTCATTCAGTACGCTGTAATATTTCGTCATCACGATAAAAATTACTCAATTTAACGCATATTGGGCAAGGTGCGCTTGAAATTTGCCCAGATAGTTTGCACCTTTGCACATCGGATGCCCTAAGGAAGCAGCTTGTATGAATTGAAAAACGAAAAAGCACACATTTTTTATGAACACCGACGAGAAACTGAACAACGGAAAAAACATCTACGCCGAATACCGGCGCAAGTATTACGAAAACGACTTTTTCAATGCGTGTGAACGCACTTATGTGAGCAGTATCATCGAGGCTTGCGAACTGAATTTCTACGACCGGCTGATACCTAAACGCGAAATGTATTTGGCGCTCGACTATTGCCAGCGTGCCGGACGTGCGGTGAAGATTGTGCTCGACGCACCTTTTCTTGACGGCGACGAGCTGCAAGCCTACATCAATCGCCATCGCGGCAACCGCGCCAAACTGCGCTGCGCCGGCAGGCACAGCGGTCAGCTATTCAACCGCTCTTTTCACATTGAATATCAGGCTCGTCCGTTGGCGCTGTTGAGCCAGCGTATGCATGCCATGCTCATGCACTGACACTCGTGCTGCGCTGTGCCACCCTTGCCATAGCAGCAAACATGAACGACAGTATCGCGCCAACAACAAACACTATTGCCGTGGTGTGAAGCATATTGCCCTGCCCAACAAGCGGTGTGACTATGCCGCCGCTCATGAAGCCTATGGCGCCAAACACTGCCGACGCCGTACCCGCGTTTTCACGCTCGCTGTTGAGCGCAAGAGTGGTAGATGCCGTGAACGTCAAGCCCATAAAGCCGAGCAACGGATTGAGCACCACCTCATACCACAACACATTGCAGCCGCCAAACAGCAGCACTGCCATCAGGGCACTCAGCACAAGCATGCCTATGCAACTAACCTTGACGCACGTTTCGGGCTTGCGGAACCGTGCCGACAATGCCGCACCAACGCCAATGAACACGCCGTTGACGGCAAACAGCAATCCGAAGGTGGTGGCTGAAACGCCAAAATGAGTCTGAACGATAAACGGCGACGAGGCAATGTTGCCAAACAGAATGGCTTGCGCGGTGGCTTGCTGCAAAACATAGCACATGAACGTGCGGTTGCGCAACACCACGCCAAACAACTTGAACGTGGCAAAAACACCGGTGGATTTGCGCCGCTCAACAGGCAGCGACTCCTTCATTATGCAGCTGCCCACAGCCAGCAGCACGCCAATCACCAGCAGCACCACAAAGATGCCGCGCCACCCTATGCTGCTCACAATCATGCCACCCGCCACCGGCGCCGTGATTGGCGCGATGCCGTTGATGGCACCAATAATGGCAAGCATCTTCAGCAGCTGATGTCCATCGAAGGTGTCGGTTGCCACCGAACGCGAAATCACTATGCCTCCTGCGCCCGAAACGCCTTGCACAAACCGCAACCCAACAAAAACCTCGATGGTGGGCGCAAACACGCAAGCCAAAGTGCTTATGCAAAACACCACCATGGCAACAATCACAGGCATTCTGCGACCGTATTTGTCGCTCAGCGGACCGAAAAGCAATTGTCCCAAAGCAAGACCTAACATACTGAACGACAATCCCATCTGCACCATCGAAACGCTGGTGTTGTAGTCATCGACCATCGACGGCAAGCTGGGTAAATACATATCTGTGACAAACGGCCCGAATGCCGACAACGCACCGAGCAATATAAGAAGGTATATTTTATAACTCATCATCAATATGCTTGAATTCGATATGCAAAATTAGCAGTTTTTGCAATTATATGCAAATATACGTCCCTCAAACACTCACATCAATCGGCAGAATGCATCACATAAAGCATTGTTTACCCATCAATTTTTGTTTAATAACATCTACACCAAAAATAAACTACAGCGCCCGGCACTCGATTTGCACAAATTTTAGTAATTTTGCAAGAATAAATTTTTATCACAACAAATCACAATAGGCGATGAATTCGGGCAATATAATCATAAAAGGAGCAAGAGTGAACAACCTCAAAAGCATCGACGTGGAAATTCCGCGCGGCAAGCTGGTGGTTATCACAGGCTTATCGGGCAGCGGCAAATCGTCGCTGGCGTTCGACACTCTCTACGCCGAAGGGCAACGCCGCTACGTGGAAAGCCTCTCGTCGTACGCCCGCCAGTTCCTCGGCAAGATGGCTAAGCCCGAATGTGATTTCATCAAGGGGTTGCCACCTGCCATCGCCATCGAGCAAAAAGTAACCACTCGCAACTCGCGAAGCACCGTGGGCACCTCAACCGAGATTTACGACTATTTGCGCATGCTGTTTGCGCGCGTTGGCAAGACCTTTTCGCCCATATCGGGCAATCAGGTGAAGAAGCACACCTCAAACGATGTGCTTTCAGCCATCAACAGCTACCCCATCGGCACTCGCATCGCGCTGCTCAGTCAACTGCACATTCCTGCCGACCGCGACTTTGCAACACACCTCTCCATACTGCTCAAAGGCGGCTATTCGCGACTCGAACACGACACCCGTTTTGTGAACATTACCGACATCCTGCCTGATGCCAACAACCTTAACCCTGCCGAATATCGCTTGCTCATCGACCGTTTGGCGGTGACTCGCACCAAGGAGGACGATATGCGCTTGCTCGACTCGCTCTCCACTGCGTTTTTCGAGGGTCAGGACGAATGTGTGGTTATGGTGTGGCAAACCAACGGCACGGTGCAGACGCTTAACTTCTCGAAGCGTTTCGAAGCCGATGGCATGACATTCGAAGAGCCAAGCGACCTGATGTTCAATTTCAACAACCCTGTGGGCGCTTGCCCTGTGTGCGAAGGGTTTGGAAAAGTTACGGGCATCGACGAAAACTTAGTTGTTCCAAACAAGGCGCTATCGGTCTACGACGACGCTGTGGCTTGCTGGCGCGGCAAAATAATTGGCGAATGGAAGGACCAGTTCATCCGTCAGGCTGTGCCATTGCATTTTCCCATACACACGCCATACAACAAGCTCACCGACGAGCAACGCCAACTGCTGTGGCATGGCAACAGCCACGTCACAGGCATCGACGAGTTTTTCCGCTTCGTTCAATCGAAATCTTATTCAATACAATATCGCGTGATGCTGGCGCGCTACCGCGGGAAAACCGTTTGCCCTGAGTGCAACGGCTCGCGGCTAAAAAAAGGCGCGCAATATGTTCGCATTGGCGGCTGCACAATTGCCGACCTCGTGAAGATGCCAGTGTCGCAGCTGCTGCAATGGTTCGAGAATTTGCAACTCGATGCCACCGACGCCCTCGTTGCCAAGAGGCTGACGGTGGAAATCACCAACCGACTGCGTTTCCTCAACGAGGTAGGACTGGGCTACCTCACCCTCGACCGCGTGTCGTCGACCTTGTCGGGCGGCGAAAGCCAACGCATCAGCCTCACCACATCACTGGGCAGCTCGCTCGTGGGTTCGGTGTATATCCTCGACGAGCCAAGCATCGGTCTGCACTCGCGCGACACAGCGCGACTGATTAGCGTGCTGAAGATGCTGCGCGACTTGGGCAATACGGTGGTGGTGGTGGAACACGACGAGGACATCATACGCGCTGCCGACTATCTCATCGACATCGGTCCCGAAGCCGGGCGCCGTGGCGGCAACGTGGTGTTTGCCGGACAGCTCACGCCCGAGGCAAACGCCGAGCAAAGCTACACACTGAAATATCTCAACGGCACGATGCAGATTGCCGTGCCCACAATACGCCGCCGCTGGAACAACTCAATCACCGTGAAAGGCGCTTCGGAGAATAACCTAAAAGGCATCGACGTTACATTTCCGCTTGGCATAATCACTGTTGTGACCGGCGTGAGCGGCTCAGGAAAATCAACGCTGGTGAACCAGATTCTATATCGCGCACTTGCCCGCCGGCTCGACATCAACGTCGATGCTCCGGGCGCTCACCTCGGCATTGAGGGCGACGTGAATATGGTTAGCGCAATTGAATACGTCGACCAAAACCCGATAGGCAAATCGTCGCGCAGCAACCCTGCAACCTATCTGAAAGCATTCGACGAAATTCGCCACCTCTTTGCCGAGCAGCAACTGTCGAAGCAAATGGGCTACAACGCCGGCTATTTTTCGTTCAACGCCCCCGGCGGACGCTGCGAGGACTGCAAAGGCGAAGGCACAATCACCATTGAGATGCAATTCATGGCTGACATCACGCTGGAATGTGAATCGTGCCATGGCAAACGCTACAGCGCCAACGCGCTTGAAGTGGAATATCGCGGCAAGAACATCTACGACGTGCTCAACATGACTGTGAATCAAGCCATTGAATTCTTCAGCCAAACAGCCGGAGCTACCGAGCGACGCATTGTGCGCCGCCTGAAACCGCTGCAGGACGTCGGACTGGGTTACGTTAAGCTCGGGCAATCGTCGTCGTCGCTCTCCGGCGGCGAAAACCAGCGCGTGAAACTGGCTTACTACCTCTGCGACGAGGTCAAACAGCACACGCTGTTCATCTTCGACGAACCTACCACCGGATTGCATTTCCACGACATCAGCACACTCATGAAGTCGTTCAACCAACTAATTGAGCACGGACATTCAATCATCATCATCGAGCATAACATCGACGTGATAAAGTGCGCCGACCACATCATCGACATGGGTCCTGAAGGCGGCGATGCCGGCGGAAACGTGGTGTGCACCGGCACTCCTGAGCAAATTGCCCAATGCCCCGAAAGCTACACCGGCAAGTTCCTCGCCGAAAAGCTCGGGCAAAAATAATGCACTTGCCAATTGCAGCAATGCACTCTATCGCGCAACCTGCTCAAAGCGTCCGTGCATAGAATGCAACGACATCACTTATTGCTGATGCAAAACTCCATCAAGGCAACAATGTCGTCGCCTTTCTTGAAATTGACCTTGTTGGTCGACAGGTATTCCTTGATTTTCTTCTTCAGTTTCGGGAAAGCCTTCTCGAAAGCCTTTGCCGACCGAATGACAATAGGCTTGCCATCGACAAGCATAATATAGTCGTTTTCTACTTCATATTTCAAGTCGCGATAATTGTCGAGGTCCTTGATGCCGGGCGTGAAAGCCACGCTTTGAATACGCGAAGCCGAAACGGTTTCGGTGGAGGTGCCGTAAGCGCCAAAATTGCCATCGTCCTGCGAGATTCTGGTGTGACGGCGATAGCACAAAACGGCATCATCGTCGTAGACAACCAGCTGCGCAAACGACATTTTCCCGGCATAGTAGAATGCATCGTTGCCTATCTTAATAAAACCGACGTCAGCGCCGTTGCTCAACGCCTGAACTTCGCCATCGCCCGACAGCTTATAGTGCATTTCGTCCAACATGGGACTGTAGTTGAACCACGCACGCGAAACCTCACCGTTTCGCAAATAAGCCACACCCTGACGGAACTCGGGATAAACGTATGCTGCATTTGCCGGCATTCGATTCATTATCTCCTTTGCCGACGAGGTGTTCACTTCTTTCAACACTCCCTGGGCTTTGCCTGAATAAATGCATCCAAAAGCCAACAACCCCGAAAGCATAAAATTTACAATAGTCTTCATAGCCAAAACAATTTTTTCACCACAAATATATGAATTTCCCGAGCCTTTTCAAAGAAAACACATCCTCACTTAAAGCAAAAATCATGCATAACCACCCGAAATAACATTTGAGAGGATACGGCTTGATTGACTGATGCTTAAATATAAGCCAAGAGGCAGATGCCGATGCCTCGACAGCTGCCTCTTGTGAAGTGTTTTTGAGTCAGTACGACTTATTTCTTTGCCGAATCGATTTGCTTGAGCAACTCGTCGACAGCCACGCGCAATTGAGTGTCCTCGCCCTTAACCACTGTTTCAGGCGAATTGGCAACCTTCACGTCGGGCTCCAACTGGCAGTTCTCGAGATAACCGCCGTCGGCCTTGCGATAGCCAATAACCGGGATGCCGAACACCAGCGAATCGTCGATGAGGGTTTCCCAGTTCACACTGGTCATTGTGCCTGGCACAGGCATACCAACAAGTTTACCCATTTTTTTGTATTTATACACCCATGGGCTGCCGTGAGCGTTGCTGTAGTTCGATTCGCATTGCAACATAATCGAAGGTTTGTTCCAACGACGGCTCGGCATGTCGCAAGCCTCATGACCGCGAACCACCTGAGTGAGATATTTCTCGCCGCTGAAGAACACTTCGAGGTCCTCGTGCAGACGGCCACCGCCATTGAAGCGGGTGTCAATCACAATGCCTTCCTTGTCGTTGAACTTGCCAAGCACCTGGCTATATACATCGCGGAACGAAGCATCGTTCATCTGCTTAATGTGCACATAACCAAGTCTGCCGCCCGACATACGCTCAACATCGGCTTCGCGAGCCTTCACCCAGCGGTCGTAGAGCAACGCATTGAACTGACCGGATGTGATTGGCAACACCACCTCGTCGAAGCGGCTGCCGTCGGCAGGATTGTAAATCGAAACCAGAGTCTTTTTACGGCCCATCTCGTTGAACACAACCGAGTAATCGGTGGCAGCGTTCAATTCCACGCCATTGATTTTCTCAACAATGCAACCTGCTTTCATGCGCGATGAAGCACGGTCGAACGGACCCTTGGCAACCACTTCGTCGACTTTCAACCCGTTGCCAGTGTAGGTGTAATCGTATAGCAAGCCGAGGTTCATGGTGGCATCGCCGCCGCCCGATGGATAGTAGCGTCCGCCGGTGTGCGACACGTTCAACTCGCCAAGAATTTCGCTGAGCATCTCGGCAAAGTCGTAGTTATTAGAGATATGTGGCAAGAACTTGCGATAAGCCTCAGCCATTGCAGGCCAGTCGACGCCGTGCATATTGGTGTTGTAGAAGCACTTTGCCTCTTGCTTAACCACGTGCTCAAACATATAGGCGCGTTCTGCCGCGTGGTCGAGCTTCATTGTTGCCGATGCTGTTATTGGAGTGGCTTTTTCGCTCGGTAAATCTAATTTCTTGGATTGTGCACCAACAAGGAACATTGCCTTGCCGTCATCCATCATCTGCAATTCGCCGCGACCTACACCCTTGCTCACCAACTTGGTTTCTCTCTTGCGGGTTGAAAGCTTCCACAGGTCGGGTTTATCCTCAAAGCGAGTGATGTAGTAGAGTGTTTCGCCATCGGGTGTCAGGGCAGCTGCCTCGAGGTCCGACGAGTTAGGAGTGAGGCGAATAATGCGGTCGCACAAGCCATCGAACTCAATCTTCACTTCCTTCTTGTCGTCGGGTTTGGCTTCGTCAGCCTTTTTGGCATTCTTTTTACCCTTCTTAGCCTTGGCGTTGTCGTCAGCCTTCTTTTTGTCGTCTTTTTGTGCTTTTTCAACTTCCTTGAGCAATTCGTAGTCCTCCTTGCTCAAGCGGAAGCGGTCGTAGGCATCTTTGTTTACAAACGCCAGCATAACATCGTTTTGCGAGCCCCACGAAGCATGCGAGCGCATGCCGTAGCGGTCGGTGGCAAACATTATTGCATTGCCATTCATCACCCAAGTGGCATTCATGTTGAAGTAGCCGCTGCGCGTGATGTTATAAATTTCGCCACCCTGAGCACTCACAATTCCGCAATCGTAATACGGGTCGTGCTTCTTGTCGATGAAAGTAATGGCAAACCACTTTCCGTCGGGGCTCCAATCGAACCAGAATTCCTCGTTGTTGTCATACCATTTGCTGCCGTCGGTCACTTGGCGAACGGTGTTAGTTTCGAGGTTGAGCACCATCAGGCGCAAGCGGTCCTCGATGAATGCCAATTCCTTGCCATCGGGCGAGAACTTTGGTGCATAGCGCTCAACATCAGCCGACGGAAGCACAGGCTTTTCGTCGATGAGAGTGGCATTTGCAAAGTTTTGGTCCTCTTTGCGATGGATGGTGGCGGTGAACAGCTGCCAGTTGCCATCGCGTTCGCTGGCATAGGCAATGGTGCGATTGTCCTTCCACGTCAAGCCACGTTCTTCGCAAGCAGTGCTGGTGATTTGCTTGGTGGTGTTATATTCCACCGAAGTGACAAACACTTCGCCGCGCGAAATGAACGCCAACTGCTTGCCGTCGGGCGAAACCACACCACGGCCGGCGTTTACACGCACATTGTCAATCATATTATCCTCGTCGAGCACAATATCTACAGCCACCTTGCGAGGTTCGGCGCCCGAAGGCTTCACCCAAATTTCGCCGTCGTAGGTGTAGCACAACATGCCGTTGGCAGCCATCGAGAGCGAGCGCACTGGATGAGTGGCGTGGTTGGTGACAGCCGACACTTGGCTGGGTGCATCGAGCGAAAAGCGATATACGTTAAACGAACCGCCATTGCGCTCGCTCAGGAAATACACCGTCTTGCCGTCGGCAGCCAGCACCGGGTTGCGGTCCTCGCCGCCGCGATTAGTGAGGTTGGCGTGCTTGCCAGTGGCTGCGTCGTAAATCCACACGTCGCGTGTGATTGACGAGGTGTGATGCTTGCGCAAAGCATCTTCCACGCCTTTGCAGTCGTGATAAAGCATCTTCGAGCCATCGGCAGTGAAGCAGATGTCCTCGGCTGGCGTGGCAAGCACCTGCTGTGTGCGGCCGCCTGTTGCCGGCACCTTATACACTTCGCGCAACGCACCCGAAGGGAACAGCGCACTTTGTGCCGGGTCTTGTATGCCTGCTTGGAAATACACCCAAGCGCCATCGGGCGAGAATGCCATAGGTTGCTCTTTAGCCGAGTTGGTGGTCAAACGCACTGCAGCACCACCGGTCGACGGCATCACAAACACGTCAAAATTGCCGTGACGGTCGCTCGAGAAGGCAATCTGCTTGCCGTCGGGGCTCCATATAGGGTTGCTTTCGTAACTGGGTTGTGTGGTGAGGCGCACTGCCGTACCACCTGCCGACGACACTTTCCAGATGTCGCCTTTGTAGCTAAATGCAATCTGCTTGCCGTCCGGCGAGATTTTTGCCGAACGTAACCAGAGTGGGGTTGCAGCTGCGCCAGTCAACGTGGCAAGCGCCAATGCTACAATCAAAGTGATTCTTTTTCTCATTTATCAGTCAGTTTTTTTGTTTATTATTACTTTCTTGTTCGTTTCAGGGTGTGACGTTGGCGTCGTCGTCGTAGTCATACCATTTAGAGTACATCAAATAGTTCTTTGCTATCTTCACGTTCATCTCCTGAGCCTGAGCCGGGTCAACCTTTTTCTTGAACTCGGCAGGAGCACCTGCCCACAGTTCGTGAGGACCGATTTTAGTGCCTTTTTTCACCACACTGCCGGCTGCAACAATGGCGCCCTCGCCCACCTCGGCATCGTCGAGCAACACTGCACCCATGCCGATGAGTGCAAAATTGCGTATCTTGGCGCCGTGAACCGTAACATTGTGACCGATTGAAACATCGTCGCCAATTTCGATTGTCGATTTCTGATACAAGGTGTGTAGCACGCTGCCGTCTTGAATGTTCACGCGGTTGCCTATGGTGATGGTGTTCACGTCGCCACGCAGCACAGTGCCAAACCACACTGTGCAATCGTCGCCCAAAGTCACATCGCCCACAACAGCTGCGTTATCGGCAAAAAAGCAGCCTGAGCCATATTTTGGAGTGAGTATTTCTCCGTTTCGATTGATTGTTCTGAAAATTGCCATTTATCTATTCTTATATATTCTATCGTATGAAATAATTTAGAGTTCGGCTGTTTTTGCTTCGAGCCAAGCAAGTTCCTCGGCATTGAGGTGCGAAGCCAACCGCTCGCGCACCATGCGGTGATAAGCATTTATTTGGTCCACCTCGAGGCTTGTGAGCATCGTTTTGTCGATGAGCGTGAGGTCGTAAGGGAACAACGTGAGGTCTTCAAACTTCATGAATCCGCCAAAGTCGGCATTCTCGCCAGCATTCACCGTGAGCACGCAGTTTTCGATGCGAACTCCGTATTGGTCGGTGATATACAATCCCGGCTCGTTGCTCGTTATCATTCCCGGAACCAGTTCAACAGGGTTCTCCTGGGTGCGGATGCTTTGCGGACCTTCGTGCACCGAGAGGTAGTGGCCCACGCCGTGACCGGTGCCGTGGAAATAGGTGAGATGCTCCTTCCACAAGAATTGACGAGCAAGCACATCGAGCTGCACACCGCGTGTGTGCTCGGGGAACACTGCATTGCCCAATGCCAAGTGGCCTTTCAGCACCAGCGTATAGTGGTGACGCTGTGCCTCAGTGGGATTGCCGAGCGAAATTGTGCGAGTGATGTCGGTGGTGCCGTCGAGATACTGGCCACCGGTGTCGACAAGCAGCAGCCCGTCGGCTTGCAGCGTTGCCGCTGTGGCGTCCTCGGGTTCGTAGTGTACTATCGCACCGTGTGCTGCATATCCGGCAATCATGCCAAAACTCTCGTCGGTGTAAAGGTCTTCCTTGCGGCGTTCCTCAATGGCACGGCGTGCCACGTCGGTTTCGGTGATGGTGCCTGTAGGCGCCATTTCCTCAACCCACATAAAGGTGCGCACCAGCGCAGCGCCGTCGCGCTCCATAGCACGGCGGAAGCCCTCGATTTCCACCTCGTTCTTCACTCCCTTGAGCAAAGCAATCGGATTCTTGGCGTATGTCTTGCTTGCAATTAACGAGGCAAGGCGGTCGTTCACCTCATCAGGGTCGATGAGCACGCTCACGCTTTGGCTGATTTTCGACAGATACTTCTCCACATCGTCGTAGTCCTTCACCTTCACGCCCGACGCCTTCAGATGACGCGCCACCTCGTCGGTGACCTTATCAGGGTCGATAAACAACACCGTTTCGGGTTCCGAGATATATAGGAACGAAGTCACCACCGGAGTGAAAGCCACATCGGTTCCGCGCAAGTTCAAAGCCCAAGCTATGCAGTCGAGCGCAGCCACAAGCATGGCGTCGGCTTGCTGAATCTCGATGCACGCCTCAATGCGTTCGAGCTTGCTCTCCACCGTTTCGCCGGCATACTTGATGTCGTGCACCATGGCTTTTCCGGCAGGACGAGCCGGGCGATCGGTCCACACACGGTCGGCAGGTGCAAAGTCGGTGGCAAGGCGGAAGCCGTTGCTGAAGCAGAACTGCTCAAGTTCGTTCACCTGGCGCGCCGAAAACAATCGGCCGTCGATGCCAATCACCGCATCTTCAACGTCGGCAAGCACGTCGGCAAGCCATTCTTCTTTTGTGTCGGGGTTCGGTCCGTTTTCGCGATGCATCACCATGCCGCTGCCCTCAAGCTGCTCGGCTGCCTGAAGGAAATAGCGCGAATCGGTCCACAGCGCTGCCTCGTTGAGCGTAATCACCGCCGTACCGTTGCTGCCGGTGAATCCGCTCACCCAATCGCGCACCTTCCAATAGTCGCTTATGTATTCGCTCTGATGCGGGTCGGTTCCCGGAATAATCACGGCATCAACGCCCACGCTGCGCATCTGTTGGCGCACTGCCTCGATGTGTTTTGCTGTTTCTTTGCTCATTATTTTTTTGTATGTGTTATCTGTTAGTTTTTCTCTCTTTTCACCAATGCCTTAGTCAACGCCATGCGCACACTGTGCGCCAAAAAGCGAGGCACAAAGCCAATATGCCGCAACAGCGTGGGCACAAAGCCATAGTATCGGCACATTATGTGCCACCTCTCGCCAAGCGAACTGGCTCGATGCTTTGCCGACAAGCCGTCGACCAGATAGTTGACCATAGGCGCGTCGCCCAAATAGGCATTACCCTGCGACGCCTTCAGGCAACGCAAGCACCACTCATAGTCTGCCGACAAGCGATATTGCAAATCGTAGTGCCCCACAATAGCAAGCCGTGGCACAAAAGCCTGATGGCACACCACCATGCCACGCGCAAAGCTCTGCATAGTCAAGTGCCGTGGCGCAGTGAGATGCCGGCTGCCCAGCTCGTGCTGCTCGGCATCCACCAGGCGCGTTTGACCGTATATCACGTCGGGCGAGTCTTGCGCCGCCTTCACAATTCGCTCCAACACATCGGGCGCAGCAAAAGCGTCGCCGGCATTCAAAAACACAATATACTTGCCTTGAGCCTTATCGATGGCTTTGTTCATAGCATCATACAAGCCGCCGTCGCGCTCGCTCACCCACCGCAGAGGTTCGATGCCGCTGCTGCACACAGCCGCCATGGTGCCATCGCTCGATGCACCGTCAATCACCAGCCACTCAAAGTCGCGGCTGGTTTGGCGCCGTATGCTCTCGATGGTGCGACCAATCACAGCCTCGGCGTTGTAGGTCACCGTGGCTATTGTTATCAGTGGATTTTTGCATTCTGCCATATCAAAATCGTCAAAGGAGGCAATGTAATCGCCTGTCAATTCGTGTTATGGGTGTAAAGTTACATAAAAAGCGCCATAAAACTTGCTAATTATCATTATAAAAATGGCACATCAACCACAAAATGTAAATAACATAACTAAAAAAACGCCTATCTTCGCAGACTGGGTATCAAAAACAGTAGTAACTAAAAAATCCATAAACTTAAAATGGCAAACAGCATGCACATCCGCGCGAGCGGTTAATATCGCTGGCAATCAAATGATTATATAAATTGAGATGAAAGCGCCGAAGGTGCTTCACTATGCTTAACCGCTGGCAAGCCACAATGTGGCGCAGCCTGCGGAAAGAGTGCTGCCATAAATATGTGCCTCGAAGTGGCACAACATTGTTCGACGTCTTCGACGCCGATATATGTGTGGGATTCCTTCTCCGCAGGTTTCGCTGCGCTACACCAGCGGTTAAGCATAGTTTGCCATCTCCGATGGCGCTACTTTGCCACGGCATCCCAACATCTGCGAGAGATTTCCCTGTATATTCAAAGTTGTATTATCACATAGTATTTTCTCTCGAATTCTTTTTCTCGGTGAAAGCCCCACTTTGCTGGGTGTGCAACCGCTCCACAGTTGGTTTTGGTGGGAAGCATCTGCCAGTCCCCACGTAGCCGCCTACGGCGTCAACGCGGGGTTATAGAAGCTGTAACCGCTCGCGCGGTTAATATCGTTGGTTTTCAATTCATTACACTTATACGACACCTAATGCACAACCGCGCGAGCGGTTGCAATTAGCATAACCCCATGTTGACGGCAAACGTAGTGCAGCCGGCTACGTGGGGATAGTGTGATGTACCTTGATCGCATCAACCGTGGAGCGGTTGCAGATTCAGCAATAAAAGTAATTCGCGTCCTGTCCGGACGCCGGGTTCGGGGGCGTCGGTGGTCCGTGGGTTACGCTGCGCTCACCCACGGCTAAGTCCCTTCGGCTTTCGCCTTCGGAGTCACGCCTTTCAGGCGACATGGCGGCATGATGTCTGCAACCGCTCGAGCGGTTAATATCGCTGACAGTCAGAATGTTATAATCTATAAACTTCACAAAACCGAGCGAATTAACGTGTGGCATCAAACCCATGGTGATTTTGCCGAATGTGCTGCATCAGATGCGTGGTTTGTTTTGAGCAAACCGCTCATCTTCAGATGATTTGCTCATGTGCAAGGGGGGGGGGAATTTTTGCGACTCCTGCTCACATTTCAGGCGGAACACAAAGCGTGCACCATCTTTATATGTTGAGTCGAGCATCACCTTACCGCCGAGCAGCGTAGCCACCGAGCGGCAAATAGCCAAGCCTAAGCCGGTGCCTTGAGTGAACGAATCGAGTTTGGCGAAACGCTCAAATATGGCTTGTGCCATTTCGGGCGGCACGCCGCATCCGGTGTCGGTGCAGGCAAATTCCACCCACCCGGGTTCGTCATCGTCGGTGCAGAGGTTAAACTCAATGGTGATTGAGCCTTGCTTGGTGTGCTTGATGGCATTAGTGGCAAAATTCATTAGCACCTGTTGCAATCGCTTTGGGTCGCTCAAGATATAATAGTTTTCATCAACTTGGCTTTTCACACTCATGGTCACACCGGGCGCCAAACGCATTTCCACGGTGCGCTTCACCCATTGGCAGATGTCGTTAGCCGGCACCCACGAGTTTTCAACCACTGTTTTGCCCGAATTAAGGTCGCTGAGGTCGAGCACATCGTTCACCAGCGTCATCAGCATTTGCGAGTTGCTATAGATGATTGCAGCATACTCGTCGCGCTCGGCTTGGGTGAGCGAGGTAGCGCCCTCCGAGGTGATGACGTCGACAAACCCGCAGATGGCATTGAGCGGAGTGCGAATTTCATGGCTCATGTTCTGAATAAACTCAGTCTTCACCTTTTCGCTATTTTCGGCTTTTTCTTTAGCCTGCTTGAGCAGGACGTTGGCATGCTCGAGGCGCGCCTGATACTGCATTGTGTCGCTGATGTTCACGGCAAACACGTCGACGTCGGGCATATCAACCGAAAAATACATGGCATAATACTGCTCGTTGCTGCTGTTGATGATGATGTCGAACACATAGTTGTGCTTTGCCACATTTTGGTTGAGGGTTTCGATGATTGAAGGCGCCAATTCGGGCATTGTATGGCAGAACGATGCGCCCTTGATGTGAGCCAGTGTGCCATGTTCGAACAGTTTTTCCACATACTTGTTGCCAAACACCAGTTTAAGGTCAACTATTTTGCCCACCTGATTCTTCACAATCTGCCCGCGGAAATACACTATTGGTATGCTTTGCACCAGATTGCGGAATTGCTGCGCCATGTTCAGGTCGCGAATCTGCAATTCCTTGATTTTGATTGACTGACGCATATAAAAGATTATGAGCAGCAACAGCACAATGGCTGCTCCCACAATCGTGGCTATGGCAAACGAGCCGTATTTGTCCCAAGTGGAGTTGGGTTGGTCAACCAGCACCGCGCCGCGCGGCACCAGGTTGAGCGGAATGTCGAAGTCGTGCATGCGGGCATAGTTGAGCTTCACCACGCTGGTGGCTGACGTCTGCGAGCATATCCTGTTGGCTGGCGTGCCGCTCACTATTTGCTTCACCACATTGCGCATGCCTTCGTAGAACAAATCTTCGTCGGTGACGCAGCCACCCACCACGCGATTGCCGCTAATCCAGCCGTTGTCGCGAATCACAAACACCGGCGCATTCGATGCCTCCATCAGATAGATGGCTGAGTTCATCACCGCCGTTTCGTCGTAACTCATGTTGTAGCTAATCCACGATGAAAAAATCACTGCATCGTGCTTGGGGTCGAGTCGCGACACCAAGCGCAGCAAGCTGTCGGTGCTCACCTCGCCTGCATCGACGTGATAATAGCTCAAATGCGAGTATTTGCGCTTCACCAACCTGCTCAACTCATGGCTCTTGGTGCGGCTGAAGGTGTCCTCGCCGCTAATGGTGTAGATGTTTTGCACTTGCGGGATGAGGCGCGTAATCAGCTGCATCTCTTTTTCAAGCTGTATGGGCATACATTGTATTGTGAGGTTGTAGCGCTTGCACAATTCCATGTCGGCGATGCGGTTGCGACGCCACAACACGTCGCCGTGTATCACGCTGTTTTCGGTGCCTGTATACACGTCGCCTGCCACCAAAAGCATCGAGATGCCGGGCTTCACGCTGTCAACGTCGTGGGCAAACAATGCCGAGTTGCTGCCAACAAGCACCACCATCTTGGGATTGGCTCTTTCGAGGCGATTATGAAGAATCACGCACAGCGAGTCGTACTCGGCTTTGCTGCGCACAGCCACCATGGGCAGATACAGGCGCTCCACTTTCCCATCGCCAACCTGCTCGTCAATAGCCTTTTCCACCTCTCGTGTGACACATGCACCCCAGCGATAGAATGGCGAATAGCACGACACCACCAGTGCATCGCAGCCATGTTTGGCTTGGCGAACAGACTTATGCGCCATTGTTGCATGGCACGACAATAGCAGCAGCGTAATCGCCACCAACATCCGCAACGCTTTGCAATTTGCTATATTTCTATGGTATCCCAACATTATTGTCCTTGTTTATTCCACTCATAAAGTGGTTACCAAACTACATTTTTTTGCTAATAACAAAATTAATAAGGTGCCTGATGCCAAAATTAATAAATTAATCGTTACTTTTAGATATTGAAAGGCAAATCAATATTATATTAACATATTTTAACCGAAAAGATTGTAACATTTACAGCACACTCTTCGTCAGTTATTCAGAAACGACAAAAAACTGACATTATAATAAAGATGACAAGAAACCATTCGCTTATAGCATTGCTTGCAACACTGCTCATCGCTTGGGTGGGCGCTTCAGCCGACGTGCTGCGCGGCCGCATTGTAGATTCCGAATCGAAGCAACCCATCGAGGGCGCCAGCGTTTACATCATATCACGAAACGGCAACACAACTCACAGCAACGGGCACTCAACCGACTCGCTCGGCACGTTTGTGGGGTATGCCAACTATCTGGAAACCACGCTCGAAATTCAAGCCTTAGGATACTACGACAAAAAGGTGCGACGTGCCTGCTTTGAGGGCAACGACACCATCGACATTGGCGACATTGCCCTACGCCCGTCGGAGCTGATGCTCAAGGAGCTTCAAGTGAAAGGCAATGCCAAGCGCTTCACCATGCGCGGCGACACCATTGTGTTCAATCCGCAAGCCTTTAAGCTCGAAGAAGGCGACCGCCTTGACGCCCTCATCAAAAAACTGCCGGGCGTGAGGTTGGAAAACGACGGTAGCCTGAGCTGGAACGGCAAACCAATCAAGCTGCGCATGAACGGCAACAAGGCAATGGACAGCGGACTTATCGGGCAGCTGCCGGTAGAAGCCGTGAAGGAGATTAAGCGTTACGACAAAGACTCGGAATTCACTGCCCGAACCGGCGTGAACGACGGCAACGAGGAACAGGTGCTCGACATAGTAATAAAGCCGGGCTGGCTCGACAAGTGGTATGGCCAGCTCAACGCTTCAGCCACCACCAAAGGCAACTACACCGCACACCTGCGCACCAACCGCCTCAGCGACTCAAATCCGCTGCTGGTGTTTGCCCGAGTGAGCGACTTCAACTCAATGTTTGTGCCTTACGGTTTCAACGGCATTTCGGGGAATATGGGCGCCGACCTTCGCCAGCAAATGGGCGCTTTCGGCTATCAACACCGCTGGCAACCCAAATTTGAGGGATGGAAGGAGAAAAACGATTTTTCGGCAATTGCCGACCTCAACCACTACGATGAACGCCAAGGGCAACAATCGATGAGAGAAAATTTCCTCGACAATCAGTCGTCGAGCATATCGATTAACCAGAGCGAAGTCTACAACCACCACCTTGAGGTGCCGCTTGACCTCGCGTTTAACTACAATCTCACGCCTAACGACGTGCTGTCAGCTAAAGCCCGAGTTAACTACAACAAAACTCGACGTCGCCAAAACAGCGAACAGACCACATCGATTGTCGATACGGATGAAGATGTGAACCAAAGCACCTCACTGTCGCACATGCTCACCAATGCTTTTACTGCAAGTTCCAATGTCAGCTACGACCACTATCACGGCAAAAACCGTTATAAAATCACAGGTAATATCAACTATCGTAACTCCGACAGCGAAAGTCTGAGCAACTCGCAATATACCTATCTTAACGACGGCAGCACCGTGGCCGACAACCAACTCACCACTTCCGCCAACCATGCGCTCAATGCCACGATTGCTGCCAAGGCATCGAATGCTTTGAGCAAATCGGTGTTGCTGAACAGCAGCTATTCGCTGAACTTCACGAACAACTACAGCAACAACTCGGTGACGCGCAACGACGCCTACGACGCTGCCAACAGCCTGCGCAGCGACGACAACACAACCACCAACACCTTTAAATTATCGTCGACTATCAACGCCGGCAAACTTACGATTAGCCCTGAAATGGGCATCGACATCAAGCATCAACGGCTCGAATATCGCCGCGGCGTGCTCGACACCACAGCCACTCGCAACGCCGTGTTGCCCACTCCTATGCTCGTATTGCAATGGAAACCCACGCGCAACCACACCAGTCGCCTCAACGCCACATATTCGCAAACCCTGCCACAGTTTGTCAGCACTATGGCTTACGTCGACGACCTCAACCCGCTGTTCATCACCGAGGGCAACCCCAATCTGCGCCGCTCGGGCATGCTGTCGGCGGGCATCAATCACGCTGCTGTGATTCCTAATCACGAACAAGTGCTCACCTTGAGCTTGACTTTCACCAAAGAATACGACCCCGTGGGCTCAGTGAACCACTACAACTCGCTCACCGGCGTCTACCGCTCGCACAGTGAGAACCTGCGCGGAGGCAACTCGTTCGGCACCATGGTCGACCACTCTATCACGCTGTTTGAGGTGCTGCAAGTAGGCACTCGATTGACATATAACAACAACTGCACCTATGGCGTGCTCACGATGGTCGACGATGCCAAGCAACGCACCTACACCAGCCGCCGCCTGCAACAGCTGGTCTACGACCCTTCGTTCACACTCACCCTTGAAAAACTGAAAGTCACAGGCAACGGCACATTCACTTTCAACCACAACATCTACTCCGACGCGCAAGAGCAAAGCCTGAATACATTTAAATATACAGCCCAAATCACCGCAGAATTCAAGACTGGCATATTCACATTCGCCATCAATCCGAATCTGAACGGACAAAGCGGCTACCACTATCGCAAATTCAACCGCGACATCTTTGCTCTCGACGCTTGGGCTAACGCCAAACTGCTCAAGAAAAAACTCACCGTGGGCGTGAAAGCCGACGACATCTTCAATAAGAAACGAATATTCAGGACCAACGAATCATCAACATCACGTTCCGACACCACGGTAGATCATCTGCACAACTACGTGCAATTCTTCGTAATCTACGACTTCGACGCCAAATAATAATGATGCTCCACCACAATGTCATCTTGCAGAAAACGCCGAAGCTGCCTAACTCATCTACCCTTAGGGGTGTATGGCATGGTAGGTGGCAGGGATAACCTCTCGCAGAAATCGCTGATTTACGCAGAAAAATCTTATAAATCCAATGAATCTGAGTGAGCCTATCACCCACCTCTGCGGATTCCGCGGTTTCTGCGAGAGACCTACCGGGCGTATGGCAATACGCCACTACAATCATGATTGTAGCCATCTGATTACCAGCGATATTAACCGCGCGAGCGGTTACATTATGAATAACCCCATATTGGCGCCGTAGGCGACTATGTGGGGACCTAAAAGCGCCCAAGAAAACCACAACCGTGGAGCGGTTGCACACCCTGTCGCCACACCGCGGGTATAGGGCAAAAGGACGATTTGTTGGCATTATCACACAATAATGTGGCAAAAGGTTCGTTTTGATAATTGATAGATAGTACTACAACAAAATGAATCGATTGCTCCGAAATATTGCCGCATTTGCCATGGCGCTGACGGCGCTGTGCACATCGGCACAGCTCAACGACAAGGTGCTGAATCGCCCATACGCCGACCTAAAGCGCGTGCATCTGGGCTTCTCGGTGGGTGTGGCTATGCACAACCTCAGCCTCACCAACAACGGCACGGTTTCGGCTGATGGCAACGCCTGGTTTGGCGAGGTGCCAAGCCTGTCGCCGGGCTTCACCGTGGGTGTGCTTGCCGACCTGCGCCTGAGCAATCACCTGAACCTGCGCCTAAGCCCCGGCATGCAATTCGGCAGTAAGACCGTGAAATGGCGCGACGCAATGAACCCCGACGCTGCGCTAAGCAGTCAAAATGTAAAATCCACTTTCGTGGTGTTGCCGCTCGACCTCAAGGTGAGTGCGCTGCGCTATCGCAATGTGCGTCCGTATGTGGTGGGAGGCGTGATGGGCGTGCTCGACGTGAGCAAACGTCGCCGCGAGCAACTGCAGTTCAACAACACCGACGCCATGCTCACCATTGGCTTCGGTTGCGACTTCTATATGCAATACTTTAAGTTCTGCCCCGAGGTGAAATTCTGCTTCGGACTGAGCAACATTCTCAAGCGCAATCGCCCCGACTTGGAGGACGACCCTGCAATGCAGGCGTTCACCCACAGCCTCGACAAGGTGCAGAACAATATGATGATAATAACTTTCTATTTCGAATAGCCCTCGGGCACGGCAAAGATGAACAGCTTTCTGCGAAATATTGCATTGACGGTGGCACTCGCATTGGGTGCGGCGCTGGCCTCGGCACAAACCGACGCCCAGTTCACGCAATATTGGGCTGTGCCTAACTACTATTGCCCGGCAGCCATAGGCGACACCGACAACATTCACCTCACACTGGGCAGCCGCCTGCAATGGGTGGGCATCGACAACGCCCCCAAGAGCTTCAACGCGCTTGCCGACATGCCATTTAAGGTAGGCCGCCAGCGTCTGGCTGTGGGCGTGAACATCTCACAACAAAGCATGGGCCTATATCGCTCGCTCAATGCCGCCGCTCAGATTGCCTACAAGCGCAAGGTGGCTAAAGGCTTGCTCAGCATTGGCTTGCAGGTGGGATACCTGAACGAATCGTTCAAAGGCTCGGAGGTGTTTATTCCCGGCGACGACGACTATCATCAAACTGCCGACGACGCAATTCCAACACAGGACATCACCGGCGGAAGCATCGACCTTGGCGCCGGAGTGGCTTATAGGCATCCCAAATTCTGGCTTGCGCTTGCCGCCAACCACCTCAACGAAGCCAGCATATCGCTGAAAACCGAAAATTCCACCGACGACCTCTACGAGTTTAAAGCCGGACGCACCTACTATTTTATGGGCGGAGGCAATATTGCCCTAAAAAATACGTTATTAGAGATATTACCGTCGGTGTTTGTCAAGACCGACACCAAATACTTCGTTGGCGAGGCTACCGCCCGCGTGCGTTACAACAAATTTCTGTCGGGCGGCGTGGGCTATCGCTGGAAAGACGCGTTGACGGTGATGATTGGTGCCGAACTGAAAGGCGTGTTCCTCGGCTACAGCTTCGACTATCCGCTGAGCAACATCTCGAAAGGCACAAGCGGAAGCCATGAGCTTTGGCTGGGATATAACGTGAAGCTCAACCTTAAAGAGGTGAACAAAAACAAGCATCGCAGCATACGCCTGATGTAAGCCATCGGCAAACAAGGCTCGGTGCCCCGAAAAGAGAGAATAATTACTGTTTACAAAATATATAAACGAAAAAACGAACATAACATTACGATATGAAGAAACTGCTATTTACAGTTGCAATAGGTCTGGCGGTAGCATCGTGCAGCTCATCGCGCAGCCTTAACAGCGGAGGCGGCGAAGTCACTGGCGTGGGAGGCACGTCGTGGCAAGAGCCAACGCCATACGGCATGGTGCTCGTCGACCGCGGTTCAATGAAGGTGGGTCCTGCCGAAGCCGACTCGCTTTGGGGCATCGAAGCCGAAGCGCGTGGCATCTCGGTGGACGGTTTTTGGATGGACGAAACCGAAATCACCAACTCGAAGTATAAGCAATTCCTCTTCTGGGTGCGCGACTCAATCATCCGCGAACGCCTTGCCGACCCGGCTTACGGCGGAAACGAAGCCTTCAAGATTGAAGAAGACCGCGAAGGCAACCCCATCACACCACGCCTCAACTGGAGCCGCCCTATTCCTTGGAAAAACGCCAACGAAGATGAGCAACGCGCCATTGAAAGCGTTTATCGCACCAACGTAATCACCGGCGTGCGCGAGCTTGACCCTGAGCAGATGAACTATCGCTACGAAACCTACAACCTCACCGAGGCTGCCAAGCGCAAGCATCGCCTCAACGCCGAGCGCCGCGACTATAACACCGACCACGAGGTTGACTACACAATGCCAGTGATTAGCAAAGACACCGCTTACATCGACGACGAGGGAAAGATTGTGCGCCAAACCATCTCGCGCGCGCTCACCGGCGACTTCGACTTTGTGAACACTTATATTGTGAACGTCTACCCCGACACCACCTGCTGGGTGAACGACTTTGAAAATGCCTACAACGAACCATACGTGCGCATGTATTTCTCCAACGCAGGCTACAACGACTATCCTGTGGTGGGCGTCAGCTGGGAACAAGCCAATGCTTTCTGCGCTTGGCGCACCGAATTCCTCAAACGCTCGCTGGGCAAGCAAGCCGTATACGTTGAGCCTTACCGTCTGCCCACCGAAGCCGAATGGGAATATGCAGCCCGCGCCGGCGTCGACAAAAACAAATTCCCATGGGAAGGCGACCTGCCGCTCACCGAGAGCGACGGTTGCTTCTATGCCAACTTCAAGCCTATGGAAGGCAATTATGTGAAAGACGGCAATATCATCACATCGCGAGTGGGCACCTACAGCCCCAACGAATTCGGGCTATACGACATGGCTGGAAACGTGAGCGAATGGACCTCGACAGCCTACACCGAAAGCATCAACAAGCTCACAAGCGACCTCAACCCCGAATATCGCTACAACGCCGCTAAGGAAGACCCCTACAAGATGACCCGCAAAATTGTGCGCGGCGGCTCGTGGAAAGACGTGGCTCACAACATTCGCGGCGACATTCGCATGTGGGAGTATCAAAACGAACAACGCAGCTTCATCGGATTCCGTTGCGTGCGCTCGCACGTGGGATTCAACCGCGCTAAAAAACGCAAAAACTAACCATCAAAACGCATCATTTCATCCCCTCTCTCGCTTCATAACTTCAACAACACAACATAAAAATGGGCAAGATTAAAAAATATAAAAACATAGTTGAACGCTTCCTCTCAAACGAAAGCGGCCAACGCTTCTTCAACGCAGCTTACAGCCTTGGCGCCGCAGTGGTGATTCTGGGCGCATTGTTCAAGATTCTGCACCTTTCGGGCGGCAACGAAATGCTGTGCATCGGCATGGGCACCGAAGTGCTGATGTTCCTGCTCACCGCTTTCGACCGTCCCGAAGCACAATACAAATGGGAGGACGTATTTCCCGTGCTCGGAACAAACGACCCCGCCGACCGCCCCGATTTCAGTTCGGGCAGCGGAATTGTGATAGGCAACATAGGCGGTTCAACCGGCGGCGGCAACAATGGCTCCGGCGAAACGCAGCTGCCTAAGGTGACAGCGCAAGAAGCACGCTCGGCTGTGGGCATACCGCAAGGCATCGAACTTTCGGAAGCCGACACTACATCGCTCACCGAAAGCATCGCCAAAATGGCTGCTGCAAGCGACCAGCTCAGCCGAATGGCTGAACTCACCGACGCCACTCAGCAATATCTCTCGCAAATGGCAGGAATTAGCGAACAAATGACCAAGCTGAAAGAAACCACCGAAGCACTCAACAACGTGCAGGACACGCTGCTGGCAAGCTACCGTGCAATCACCGACAACAGTCAGGACATCACTTCAAGCTCTACCGGCTACGTAGAGCAGATGAGCGCCCTTAACCGTAACATCGGCGGCTTGAACACCATCTACGAAATTCAGCTTAAGAGCATCTCGTCGCAACTCGAAAGCATCGACCGCGTGAACCGTGGACTGAAGGACATTCGCGACATGTATGAAAAGAGCGCAGCCGAAAGCGCAAACTACTGCGACGAAACTGCCCGCCTGGCTCACAACATGAAGCAACTGAACAGCGTATACGAAAAAATGGTGAAAGCAATGACCGTGAGCATGTATCACCCGGGCATGTCGCCTGCCGATATGGCTTCGGTTAACACCACCAACAACAATAACGATTAAGCAAAATGGCAAGTGCTCGTAATCAAACCATAGGCCGAATGTCGCCGCGGCAAAAGATGATAAACCTCATGTATATCGTCTTGACCGCCATGTTGGCACTCAACGTGTCGAGCGACGTGCTTAATGGCTTCTCGCAAGTGGAAGACGGTTTGGCTCGGTCGAACCGCACCATCTCTGCACGCAATGCCGCCTTGCTCGACCAGCTGCAAGCCTTTGTCGACAAAAATCCCGAGAAAGGCTCGCAATGGCTCTCCAAGGCAAAAGATGTGCACCGCGCCACCGACGACCTCTATCAATACATCGACTCGCTGAAATATGCCATCGCTGTTGAAGCCGACGGTGCTGACGCAAACGCAAAAGAAATTGACAACAAAGAGAATATCGACGCTGCAGCACACGTGATGCTGCCGCCAACAGGCAATAAGGGTGCCGAGCTGCGTAGCGCTGTTGATGCCTACCGACGCTTCGTGGTGCAATTCCTCGACGACAGCACCAAGATTGCAAGCATCAACACCGCCCTCTCAACCCAAGTGAAGTCGAGGTCGGCTAAGGCTGCCGGAAAAAACTGGGAAGAAGAAATGTTTGAAGATATGCCCGTGGTGGCTGCAGTGACGCTGCTCTCGAAGCTGCAAGGCGACATCCGCTTTGCCGAAGGCGAAGTGCTGCAAACACTCATCACCAACGTCGACCTCGGCGATGTGCGCGTGAACAAACTCAGCGCCTTTGTGGTGCCTAACTCGCGCATAGTGATGCGCGGCAGCAACTATTCAGCTGACATTGTGCTGGCTGCCGTCGACACCACATCGCTGCCTAAAGTCTACGTCAACGGCACGCTGCTCTCAAGCGGCAGAGGAAAATACGAGGTTGGCACCGGACGTGCCGGCAATTTCGACTATTCAGGCTACATCGAAGTGCCTGCAGGCGACGGCTCAATATCAAAATATCCGTTCCAATCAAGCTACACCGTCATCGAGCCTATGGCTACCGTTTCGGCAACGATGATGACCGTGCTCTATGCCGGAATCAACAACCCGCTGTCGATTGCCGTGCCGGGTGTGCCCAGCAACGCTATTTCGGCAACTATGACCAACGGAACACTCACCCGACATGGCGACCAATGGATTGCCCGTCCGGGCAAAGTGGGCAGCGAATCGGTGGTAACGGTCACCGCCACCATCGACGGCCGTCAGCAAAAAGTGGGTTCTACAAGTTTCCGCGTGCGCAAACTGCCCGACCCGATGCCTTACATCGCCTATCCCGACGCTAACGGCGGCGAAAATCGCTATAAAGGCAGCAAACCGTTCTCCAAGACCCTGCTGCTGCAAGCACAAGGCGTGTCGGCTGCCATCGACGACGATTTGCTCAACGTGGCTTACCGTGTGATAAGTTTCGAAACCGTGTTCTTCGACTCGATGGGCAACGCAATACCCGAAGTGTCGAACGGCGACAAATTCTCGCAACGTCAACGCGACAGTTTCCGACGCCTCAACCGCGGAAAACGATTCTACATCTCAAAGGTGCGCGCTGTTGGTCCTGACGGCATTGAACGGCAACTCGCCCCTATGGAAGTGCTGGTAAACTAACTTGAAACAACAATTTTTGCAACAACAAAACATCAATTCATAATCAACATGAATGCCTTAAAAATATTTGCAGCTGCATTGCTGATAGGTTGCTCTGCTACAGCCTCGGCACAAACCGAAAGCACCGCCTCGGTGGTGCGTCGCGCCAAAGCCGATGCACAAAAAGCCAACGCCAAGAAAAACGGTGGCGTAACCGACCGTATGCAGTCGTTCTACGAAGTGAAAACTAAAAGCGACGCCGACCTGCAATGGATGCGCGTGATTTATCGCAACCTCGACATAAAGCAGGACAAAAACACCTGCCTATTCTATCCCGAAGAACCCAATCAGGATGGACAAAGCCTGTTCTTCTTAATCATGCGTCTGCTCATCAACAATCAGATTTCGGCCTACGAATACCTCGACGGACGCGAAATGTTCACCGACCAATATAAAGTGAAAGTGAAGGATATGCTCGACCGCTACGGCGTGATTTACACCAACGCCAAAGGCAGCACCGAAAAGAATCCGAAATTCGCCATCGAGGACGCCGACATCCCCGGCAACGAAGTGCTGAGCTACTACATCATCGAGCGCTATGAATTCGACCGCGTGTCGGGTTCGGTGCACCGCAGCGTGGAGGCATTGTGCCCGGTGCTACATCGTGCTGCCGAATGGGGCGGCGATGCTGTGCGCTACCCCATGTTTTGGGTTAAGCTTGCCGACTTGCGCACTTACCTGACTCAGCAATATGTGTTCACCGACGACGACAATAACCTGCCACGATATAGCTACGACGACTATTTTACCCGTAACATGTATCGCGGCGAAATATACAAAACCAAAAATTTGCGCAACAAAACACTTATGCAGCTCTACCCCGACCCCGACGACCTAAAGCATGCTCAGGACAGCATCGAAGCCCGTCTGGCGTCGTTCGACAAGAACCTGTGGGTGCCAAGCCGCGAAGAATTGCAGGCTCGCGCCGAAGCTGCCGAGGCTTCCGACTCAACAGCCGTAATCAAAAACCGCGACGAAGGCAAATCGGTGAAACGCTCTGCCACCAACAAGCGCGCCAAGAGCAAATCGTCGTCGAGCAACAAGCAGACGAAGGTGAAAACGCAAAAAACCAAGTCGACAGCCACTCGCAGCGTTCGCGCCCGAAAATAATACCGCAACACATTTATTTGTACATCACTTCACAATCACCGCTGCGTGCCAACAATCCGGCACACAGCGGTTTTTTAGTATTATGACCTCGCAACACGACTCTCAAGCACCAAAAACCTATTTTGACAACCATAATATTAAACGAGGGAGAAGCACTACAAATGTGTCACTCCCTCGTTTACTCAAAATATCGCAAGAAAGAAATACATTATGGAATTATTCCTTTCTGCTGAAAATCGGGTCTAATAATTCTACATCCCAATAACTAATTGCGCCGTAGTATAAGGAAGTTGTATTTACGGTTTCACCCTTAGAATTGATGAAGTCTAATCTGCCTTGATGGGGAACAAACGCATATCCATGGTTGAAGCGACTAAGGGGGCCATCTACTGTGAAGAGTACTTTTCCTTTATAATCACACACTTCCGATTCGTCACGTTCATTCAACCGGCAGAACATTTCCTTGTCAAGCCAAATAATTCTCTGTTCTTCAGCAGGAATCACTATATTACCTTTTATGTCCATAATGCCAAAAAAATAGGTTTCGCTGTCTCTGAAAACGAAATACTTTCCTGAAAACTCATGATTAACACTTTTGGTGCCATCAGACTTAAGCAATTCTTTGCCGTTGCTGTCAAGAATTACCCAATTGAAACCGGAATAGTCGCTCAGCAAGCCATATCCGTCTTTGAATGGGAAATTGTAAGGACCATTGCGCCCATTGCCAATGTTTATATAATAGTCATTCTTGTTAATAGTGAATCTGACTTTGCCGGTATTATCCAGAATCTCCACCTCTGGGTTTTCGGGATTAGTGACTCTCTGCGGGTCGATAGCATAATAGAGTCCGCTTCCAATATAATCGAGCGTGAAATATCTGGGCTCAATGACGATTTCACCTTTGGTATTAACAGCACCTTTCAAAAGGAAGTCGCCCCCATTGTCAACACCTATCACGCTTATTCCGCCCATAAAATTATAGGCAGTTTTTACGTTTAATCCGGTCTTTTCGTTTATGTCGAATGCAACATTCCCCTCACGGTCGATATACTTAATACCTTCACCCACTTTTACTGAAGGAACAACATCTTCATAAAAGAGTCCTACATCTTCAAAATCGCCCAAACCCACTAATTTTCCGTCGCCTCCTATCTTTTGGGAAACCAGACATCTTACTTTGGCGCCATCAACGCTACCGGTTTTAAAGAAACCATTGACAGATGGAGAGATATCTTCTTTGGAATAAAATTCACCAGCATCTCTTTCGTTTCCCTGGTCTGTTATGACTGTTTGTCCGGCAAAAGTTTCCGTGCCATCAAGGTTATACGGCCTCCACTTAGTAAATTCTATTTGAACGCCATAACCGTCTATGGCATCTTGGGGTTCTGGATATGAACTATCCCCTGAGCAACTTGTGCTGATGGCACAGGCTGCAAGCAGACTTATAGAAATTGCTGAAAATATGTTAGTCTTCATAATTTTTGGAGAATGATTTAATAGTAAATGTATTTTGCAGTTTCAGTCCATGAAAAACTATCATTAGCAGGCTGGTCTTCAATATAACTTATCTTTTTGCAAGTTACTTTGCGAGATGTCCAGTTATTATGGTCGTCGTAGGTGTAATCGGAATAACTCATAGTGGCATTGACCTTCCCAAACGGACCATCTTCAAGCATTTCGGCAACGAGTGGAAAATTATGTTCATTCAATTCCTTATAGGTCGTTGTTCTTTCTGTGCCGTCATCATCATCATTGCTCCATGAAACGAAGAGCCCCTCAGAATTCTTTTTACCGAAATCGTGAGGCTCACCAACAAATTTACCTTGGGAGGTAAAAGACATTTTATCATCAGGCAAGGGCCAAAATGACCTTATGGAAATGTGCAATTCATCAAGCCCGGTTTGTTCTATGGCAACCGATTTCACTTTACCCTTAAGACCGTATGCCTTAAGGTCGTCGGAATAATAGGTTGACGTTTCAGCCTGAGGTGCTTCCTCTGTTGCCGTGGTTGCTGCTGTTCCGGAAGCGGCAACAGTCGTGGAATCTGAAACATTGGCAGAAGCCTGATTGCTACTATTGCCGCATGAAGATGTGCACGCCAATAACCCTGTCACGAGTGCAACAAAACTCACTCTAATTAATTTATTCATGGTTTAACTACGATTTAGAGGTTGAACCGCACCCTTGTCAACCCATTTGTCTAAATAAAGCGTGAGTGCCCATACTGTTCACCCGTTCCACAACAGAGGCTCTGACATTACCCTTCACAACAAAAAGTGCTTGAAAATTGCCAGAGCTCTGTTGTCAAGAAAGAGCGTCAAGTAAACGCTTTCTTAAATAGTCACTGCTTTAGCAAAGCCTAAACGATTGTGAACGCATCCACTTCCAAGTATTTATGATATGTCCACAATTGCAAAAATAATGATTATTTTTCAGACGGCATATAAAATTGCAGAATAAATTTGAATATACAAAACTGACAAATAAATACGCCCAATGGAACATTATTTACTGAAAATCTGTATTACTAATAAGAGACATTCTCAACCTGTTCCGTCATCGCGACGGACACACAGTAGCCACTATCGACGACATTGTTGGCTCTACTGAAGAAGAAGCATAACACACTCTATCGCCACAGAATTGTGGTTTGAGCGGCAGTGTGCGCATTTTTTCTTGATGCACATTCACTGCCGCTCATCTTGCGTTATTGCAGAAAAGGGTCAATCTTCCTTGCCGTCTTTCTCTTGTTTCTTTTCCAACATGCTGGCACGCCCGCTGAACACCATACCAAGAACCGTCAACGCCATACCCAAGGGCAAATGGTTTGAACCTCCGTCCATCATCGACGAAATTATGAAACATGCGCCTGAAATGGCAAAGCAAATAGATGCTAATCTGAAGTTATTAATCTTTCTTTTTCCCATAATTTTTAGATTTTTTGTCAGTTAGACGCACACCCTATCGAAATAATCACACGAAAAGCAGAAAAAAAACTTTGGAATGAGAACATCATTGCTCGATGAGGCGGAGCGAACGCAGCAGCACAGTGGGAGCTTTGATGTTACGCGAATTCTTTGGCGAGAAGCATTGCAAGCGAATGGTGTTTTTGCCAGCCAGCAACGCCACCTTTATGCGGTTGGAATAGCCGAATGTACGCCACTGATTTGCCCCAAGCACAGGCAGCACAAGCACGTCTTGCCTATGGGTGTTCACCCACACTTGGCACATTGGCGTGATAGAAACCGAGGCGGCTCCGCAACTATAAAGCACGTCGAGGTAGTAGTAGCCGGCACGTTGCGCAAAGGCTGATATTGTGATTTCGTTTATCCCGTCAGCCGAAAATTCCACCACCTGTTTGCTCAGGTGCGCAGGCAGCAACTTGCTTCCGGCATTGGCAAAGCGTGCCAACGGATAGGTGGTGAGGGCATTGGGCGACACAAACTCGCGGGGTTGCGACGGCTGGCTTTCTATGCCACCGCCACGAGCCACCACATGAATGATGCTGAGTGGTTTGTTCTCCTCCTCGACGGGCACCGAAAACACCTCGTGCACGCCGGCAAACGAGCGGTTGTTGATTACAACCGAATACGTCAGATTGCTATTGAAGTTCACTATACGCGCGCTGTCGCCGGTCCACTGCAATTCGGGCGTGAATGGGCATATGGCAGGCTGCGAAATGTTGACGTGTTGCGTGGCTGGCTGAGCAGGTGCCTCGAGTGTGATGGTGATGTTATGTTCGCCGGTGACGTCGGAGTGCAGGAAATTGGTGTTTTGCGGCTTACCGTCAACCACAAAGCTTTTAATCGCCGAACCGGTGCCCACGATGGTGAGGTTGAACGTGGCTCCGCGATAGCGAATGCCGCTGATGGTTTTGGAGCCGGCAAAGCAATCGGGCACACACGGGTTGAACTCAATGCCTTCGGGCGAAAGCGTGATGCCGGCAGTGATTTTGAGCGACATGGCAGCCACAGCGCAAGCCGCCAGCAAATTGTGTTGCGGCGAAGCAGCAGCACCACCAAAGCCGTTGAAAGCCGCCCACCTGTATAGCGCAGCCAAGCCGTAACGCAAAGCCATCTGGTTGTCGGCTTGAGCAGCAGCAATGTTCCACAAGCCCTGCACAAACGCCGCCTGATTGCCCAGTGGAGCAGAGTGGCGCGACGGATAGATTGTGGGGATGCCGGTGAGATAGAACGGCGTGCGAGCAATAAGCGTGGTGGCACGGTCGTCGTCGGCAATGTCGAACAGCACGCAAGCCGCCTGTGCAAGGTTGCAGCTGACATTTGACTGTCGGGCAAACACCTCATCAATCAGAAACGAGCTATAGCGGCCCAGCGATTCGTTCCACATCGTTTGGTTGATGCTATCTTTCACTCGCTTATAGGCAAGATAATGTTGTTCCGAGTCAAGAAAGAGTTCCTCGTCGATGAGCGAAAGCACATACAGGCAACGCGCATATATGGCATTGGTGCTCAGACGAAGACTTTCGTAGTAGTCGGTGGGCTGCATCCAGCGCGGATACTGCAATTCGGGCGACGAATACGAGTCGCATCCGTGCACCAAATGCATAGTCTGGCACAACGACACCTGCTCAATCTGCTCCACAGTGGCAAGAATCACCTTATGGGCATACTTCAGCCAACGCCGGTTGCCGGTGGCAAGATACACCTGCCAAGCAGCACACGCCCAAATGAGGCGGTCGTTCACCACAGGGAAAGTGAAGCGCCCGTTGAGGTCCTGGCAAATCATTCCGCCCTCCACCTTGCTTCGCAGTAGCTGCATGCACAACTCCGGCTTAGCCTCGGCAAGCACCAGCAGCGACGACAGCGACAGCTCGCTGAGGTTCATCAACGAAAAGTCGGCACGGTCGATTGTTTCCACTGCCATATTATATAGCGCATCTGCCAGCACATCGGCAGTATGCACCTTCGGGAATGTCTTATTTTCGCCACTGCCCTTCCACCCGGTGAACTGGCAGGCACGCACATAATCGGTAGGAGCAAAATTGATGTCAAGTTCATAGAATCCCTCCCGCTCCGACGGTCGCAGCTTCAAGCGATTGTTGCGGGCAAGCGGCAGCAAATCCCATGAAAGCGGCTTCACGGTTCCAATCACCCACACGCCATTAAACTCGTCGCTGAAAATCGAGTCGCCTTTCGCCGTCACCCACACGCCCTTGCTGCTGAAGTCGCTCAACATCTGGCGCAGGTCCACACGCAGCGTGCAATGCCAATCGGGGCGAACGGCATGCACCGCATAACGCGCAATAGTGTCGGGCACACACGCCGTCACCGTCACCGTGTCGGCGGCGGCATCGATGTAATGAAACAACCCCCACGCCATCTCATTGTCGCGCATGTTGAACGCCAACCGAAAAGCAATAGGCGAACTACCCTGCCACGAAAGAGTGTCAACATAGTTGCTCACAATGCTGTGGCGGTCAGGAGCGTAAGCCCGATATATGCCCTCAACCACGCTGTCGCCCGACACCGAGAACACATCGTTGCACGCAATCACGTCGTGCGGCATCTCTCCCCTGCCGCACGCCACTTGGGCAAGCAACACTATGGTCAAGGCAACGGTTTCGAGTAGTGTCAGAGGCTTTTGCATCAACTTTTTCGCACTATTGTTTGTTAATTCTACAAAGATAGAAATTTTTTGGCAAAAGCGCTGAATTTGCTCTATTTATTAGTGACGGCACCGAAATCAATGCAAAAAAGCCGAGATATGCGACATTTTGAATAATTCATTAAATAAAATGAATAGTTGCATACGGCGGATTATCCATAACTTTGCA
Source organism: Bacteroidales bacterium (assembly GCA_004557385.1). Classification (GTDB taxonomy): domain Bacteria; phylum Bacteroidota; class Bacteroidia; order Bacteroidales; family Muribaculaceae; genus SFTJ01. The sequence goes on along the minus strand of SFEA01000005.1, from coordinate 17,425 downwards.
GTCGTAAATAACGAAACAAAGAAATAATTTAAAAGTTAATAGAGTAATTGGTTAGACATGAGAATTGCTGTTATTCTTATTGCTGCGATTGGGCTGTGCATGCCATCGCAGGCGCAACGGAAGCTCACGTTGCAGGAATGCCTGAAAATAGGCATCGAGAACAACCTCTCGCTAAAGACGGCTGAGGGAGAAATCAAAAAAGGAAAGCTCACCATCAGCGAAAATCGTTCGCGACTGTTGCCGCAAATCAATGCGGTGGCTTCGTTCAACGACAATTTCGCGCCTCCGGTGTCGGTGACCGACGGCACTGCTTACGGCAAAAAATACAACGTCACCAAGACTTTGCAATATAATGCCGCTGCCGGCGTGCAATTGCAGATGCCGCTCTACAACCAAATGGCGCTCACTGCAATGGATTTGGCTAAATTGGTTGACCACATCAACGAGCTGTCGTATGAAAAAGCCAAGGAGGACCTTATCATGCAGATTAGCAAGATGTACTTTATGGCGCAAAACACCGAGGAACAGATTGCCTTGGTGCACGACAACATTCGCCGCATGAAGGAGCTGCGCGACATCACCGTGGCGTTCTTCGACAATGGCATGGCCATTGAAGTGGATGTGAAGCGCGTAAACCTCAACATCGAAAACATGCAGGTGCAATACGACAACGCTTGCTCGATGCTCGAGCAGCAATACAATATGCTCAAGTATGTGCTCGACTACGACCTCAACGAAAAGATTGCCGTTGTGGTTGACGACGCCCACGTGCCCGACGCCACTGCTTACGGCGGACTCGACACCAACCTATACGAATTGCAGCTGCTGCAAAACAAGGTGGTGCTTGCCGAGAAGCAAAAAAAGCTGGCTAAAGAGGAATATCTGCCCACGCTGTCGCTCACGGGCAACGTGATGTATTCGGCTTACACCGACAAGTTCAAGAACTGGTTCCACTCGGGCGAATCTAATCACTGGTACGGCTCAAACGGCATTGGCATATCGCTGCGCGTGCCCATCTTCGACGGCTTCGGGCGCCGCTCTAAGGTGCGCAAAGCACAAATCGACATCGACAATGCCCGCATCGGTTATGAGGACGCCTACAAAGGCATGCAGGCACAATATGTGAATGCTCTCAACGACCTCGACAACAATCGCCGAAACTACACCAAGCAAAAGGACAACTACGCTCTTGCCGACGACGTGTACAAAGTGACTACCGACCGCTATCGCGAAGGCATCGTGTCGATGACCGAAGTGCTGCAAGACGAAATTCAACTCAGCTCGGCACAAAACAACTATCTCACCGCAAGCTACAACTACAAGGTGTCGAACCTGGCGCTGCTTAAGCTCACAGGCAAATTGTCGACCCTGCTTGCCCAATAATCACAAAAAAGAATTATAATAATCACTCCGAAAAAAACATAACAGTCATGGCAAAAAATAATGCAAGTGAAGCAACTCACGAAACCCGTCTGCAAAAACTCAAAAAACAACGTCGTCGCCAAATCATTGCAAGCCTGCTTGGTGTGGGCGTGCTGGTGTGGGGCGTAATCAAAGTGTCGATGCTCTTCCTCGACTACAAGAAAACCGAAACCTGCAACGATGCTCAAATCGAACAATACCTGTCGCCGGTGAATGTGCGCGCCACAGGTTATATTAAGAAGGTGTATTTCACCGAACACCAAAACGTGAAGAAGGGCGACACGCTGCTGGTGCTCGACGACCGCGAATATCGCATACGCGTGATGGACGCCGAGGCATCGCTCAAAGATGCTCTCTCGGGCAAAAATGTGATTAACGCCACCGAGGTGACCACCCGCAACTCGGCTTCGGTTTACGAATCGTCGATTAGCGAAATTCAAATTCGCTTGGCTAAGCTCGAGAAGGACGAAATACGCTATAAAAACCTTGTTGAACGCAAGGCTGCCACCCCAATTCAGCTCGAACAGATTCAAACCGAGCTGCGCGCCACCCGCGAGAAGCTGGAGTCGGTTAAGCGTCAGCAAAAGGCTGCCCTCTCGGGCGTGAACGAAGTGCAAACCCGCCGCGGCAACACCGAGGCTGCCATCGAGCGCACCCAAGCCGCCCTCGAAATGGCTAAACTTAACCTGTCGTACACCGTGGTGGTTGCGCCATGCGACGGCAAGCTCGGACGACGCGCCATCGAGGAAGGTCAATACATCAACGCCGGAACCACAATCACCTACATCATCCCCGACTCACAAAAGTGGGTGATTGCCAATTACAAAGAAACTCAAATCGAGAACCTCTTTGTTGGACAAAAGGTGAGAATGACAGTCGACGCCCTCGACGGCCGTGAGTTTGAAGGCACCGTGACAGCCATTTCAGGCGCCACCGGTTCGAAGTTCTCGCTCGTGCCTACCGACAACTCAGCCGGCAACTTTGTGAAGATTCAGCAACGCGTGCCTGTGCGCATCGATTTCGAAGGACTCAGCAAAGAAGACAACAATCGCCTCGCTGCCGGCATGATGGTGGTGGTGAAGGCCGAAAGAAAATGATATGGGCAGCTATCCACGCAACTATCCGTTCTACAACTGGGTGCCAAAGCCCCTGGGAATCATCTTTTTGATGATTCTATTCATCCCCATCCTCACCATTGGCGGCGTCTATTCAGCCAACAGCGGCGAGATGACCAGCGGGTTGGGCATTCAGGCAGAACACATACAATACGTCGGGTTTGTCACCTCGGTGGGCATGGCGGCATTTTCGCCGTTCTTCTATCAGCTGGTGTGTATCCGACGCGAAAAAATGATGCTTATTGTTGGCTTCTCGGTGATGTATGTGCTCAGCTACATCTGCGCCGAAACCGACAGTCTGTTCATTCTGGCATTGTGCAGCCTTGTGATGGGCTTCTTGCGCAACGTGCTGATGATGTGCAACCTGTTCACGCTCATCAAATATGCTTTTGGCATGGAAGCCACGCGAAACATCACGCCTGGCAACGACCCCACCGACGAAGCCGGCTGGGACCGCCTCGACAAGGAAAAAGGCTCGAGCATGCCCACCATTTATCTGTTCTTCATGATTCTCGGGCAGATTGGCACATGCCTCACCGCATGGTTGGCTTATGAATACGAGTGGCAGTATGTCTACTACTTCATGATGGGCACAATGCTCCTCGCCATAGCCATCCTGTTCATCACCATGCCATGGCACCGCTATCCGGGCAAGAAGTTCCCCATCAACTTTGCTAAGTTCGGCAACGTGGTAGTGTTCAGCGGAATGATGTGCTCGTTCATCTACATCATGGTCTACGGCAAAGTGCTCGACTGGTATGATTCGCCCGAGATTCAGCTTGCCACCGTGCTGTGCGTGGCTTTCACCATCCTCTTTGTTTGGCTTGAGTGGACACGCCGCAGCCCCTACTTCCTGCTGAGCGTGTTCAAGCTGCGCAGCGTGCAAGTGGGCATATTGCTGTTCTTCTTCCTCATGGTGTTGAACTCCAGCGCCATGTTTGTGAACGTGTTCACCAGCGTGGGCATGAAAATCGACAACTGGCAAAACGCCACTCTCGGCAACTGGGTGCTTGTGGGCTACTTCCTTGGTTGTATGATAGGCGTGATTCTGGGCGGCAAGGGCGTGCATCTCAAATATCTGTTCTCGCTCGGATTCGTGCTCATTGGCGCTGCCTCGCTTTATATGTACTTCGAGGTGCAAACGCAGGGGCTCTACGAGCACATGAAATGGCCGGTGATTATTCGTGCCACCGGCATGATGCTGCTCTACTCGCTCACCGCTGTGTATGCCAACCAGCGCATGCCGTTTAAGTATATGTCCACATGGGTATGCATCATGCTCTCGGTGCGCATGGTCATTGCTCCGGGCATCGGCTCGGCTCTCTACAGCAATGTGCTGCAACAGCGCCAGCAATACTATGTAACCCGCTACGCCCACGACTACGACCGCACAAACATCGAAGCCGTGCAATCCTACGAGCAGACGCGCCGCGGAATGATGTATCAAGGCAAGAGCGTTACCGAGGCTGAGGAAATGGCAGCCATTTCCACCAAAGGCAAAGTGCAGGTTCAAGCCACCCTGTCGGCTGTGAAAGAAATGGCTGGGTGGACCGTATACGCATGCATCATCTGCGCACTCGTCACCGTGCTTGTGCCGTGGAAAAAACGCGACATCTCGCACGACACCCGCGAGTATCTAACCAAAATGGAGAATTAGAAATGTAATACAATGGCAACATCTATGCCAAAACTTGCGTTCAGAGATAATTATTTTTTTGTCGTTTTAAAAAATAGTATTATCTTTGTGTTGTCAATGCAATGCAAAAGTGGTCGATTTTGCGCACATATTTGCACAATATAACAGTTGCAAAACGGCTTCTTGACCATAGTTTGACATACTGAATATTAAAATATTAAATTGATATAAACAATGCGTTATCGGCGTAAGATGCCAATTGCAAAACAAACGTCATCTGCCGGGCATGCATATAAAAGATAAAAGTTAACCCTAATACCACATTTTATTCATACTATTTTTTTCCTAGGGCACCGCGAAGTGATTTCGAGGTGCTTTTTTGTAGTAAATTATAATCAAAAAGCCGAGTATTGCAGCAATTGGTTGCGTATTAGGCTATTTTTTTGTAATTTTATCGCAATATTAGTTATTATAACCCCAAAAGAGAAAGAAAGGAAAAAAGATGAACAGGATAGTGAACAAAGAACATTTTTCGAACGCAGTGGTGAAGCTGGAAGTAGAGGCGCCGCTGATAGCCCGCAGCCGCAAGGCAGGACATTTTGTGATTGTGCGCTGTGGCGAACACGGCGAACGCATTCCGCTGACCATTGCCGATGCTAACGTGGAGCGCGGCACCATCACGCTGGTGGTGCAAGCTGTGGGCGAATCGACGAAAAAGATTTGTGCACTGGGCGTGGGCGACTGCCTCACCGATGTGGTAGGTCCGTTGGGACAAGCCACAAAGATAGCCAACTACGGCACTGTGGTGTGCTGTGGCGGCGGCGTGGGTGTAGCTCCTCTGCTGCCCATCATTCGCGCCCTTAAGGCTGCCGGAAACCGCGTGATTAGCGTGCTTGCTGCTCGCACCAAGGACCTCATCATCCTCGAAAAAGAGGTGCGCGAAAGCAGCGACGAGGTGATTATCATGACCGACGACGGCTCGTATGGCACAAAGGGTCTCGTAACCGCCGGCGTTGAGCAGGTGATTCAACGCGAAAAAGTGGACCGCGTGGAAACTATCGGTCCGGCTATTATGATGAAATTCGTGGCTCTGCTCACCAAGAAATACGACATTCCCACCGAGTGCTCGCTCAACGCTGTGATGGTTGACGGAACGGGCATGTGCGGCGCCTGCCGCGTGAACGTTGGCGGACGCACTCGCTTTGTTTGCGTTGAAGGTCCGGAATTCGATGCTCATCAAGTGGACTTCGACGGACTGATGCAGCGTCTCAAGCAATATTAATTGCCTGGGCTGACGGCTTATGCTATACAACACCCCAAGCACAGCGCCGCCCTCGGCAATTACAACAAACAAATCTACTGAAAACCGAATATATTTTTTTTGAAAGGATATAAAAACATGGACAACGTGACTACACCATCCACCTCTCGAAACCAACAATGGCGCGAAGAACTCCGACGCAGCCTCTCGCCCAAGATGCGCACTGCCATCCCACGCGTGAAGATGCCCGAACTCGCGCCCGACTACCGCATAACTTGCAACGACGAAGTCAATCAAGGCATCACCAAAGAAATGGCTATGCAGGAGGCACAACGATGCCTCGACTGCCCTAACCCGCAATGCGTAACCGGCTGCCCGGTGGGCATCGACATCCCGGGGTTCATTAAAAACATCGAGCGAGGCAACATCGAAGAAGCCGCTGCCACACTGCGCCAAACGAGCGCTTTGCCGGCAGTGTGCGGACGCGTTTGCCCGCAGGAAAAGCAATGCGAAAGCCGTTGCATCCACCTGAAGATGCAAGGTCAACCGGTGGCTATCGGCTATCTTGAGCGCTTTGCCAGCGACTATGTGCGCACCAACGGGCTTTCGAAACCTGCCCAATGCGCACCCAGCCTGGGCGTGAAGGTGGCTGTGATTGGCAGCGGTCCGTGCGGACTGTCGTTTGCCGGCGATATGTCAAAATTAGGCTACTCGGTGACCGTGTTCGAAGCGCTGCACGAAATAGGCGGCGTGCTGAAATACGGCATTCCCGAATTTCGCCTGCCAAACAGCGTTGTCGACACCGAAATTGATGCTCTAAGGCAAATGGGCGTGGAATTTCAAAAGGACTGCATAGTGGGCAAAACCATCACCTACGACGACCTTCACCAAATGGGCTTTAAGGGAATCTTCGTGGCATCGGGCGCCGGTCTGCCCCGATTCATGAACATCCCCGGCGAAAACCTTGGCGGCGTGATGTCGAGCAACGAATATCTCACACGCGTCAACCTCATGGGTGCCGGACGCGAGGGCTACGACACCCCCGTGATGCAAGGCAAGCGCGTGGCAATCATAGGCGGCGGAAACACAGCAATGGACTCGGTGCGCACTGCCCTTCGCATGGGCGCCGAAAAAGCCATGTTGGTGTATCGCCGCAGCGACGCCGAAATGCCGGCTCGCGCCGAGGAAGTGAAGCACGCCCGCGAAGAAGGCGTTGAATTCCTCACCCTGCACAACCCAATTGAATATCTGGGCGACGAAAAAGGCCGCGTGTGCACCATGCGCCTGCAGCAAATGCAGTTGGGCGAACCCGACGCCTCGGGACGCCGCTCGCCGGTGCCAATCGAAGGCGCTATCAAGGATATTCCTGTCGACCTGGTGATTGTGAGCGTGGGCGTTTCGCCTAACCCTATCGTGCCAAACTCAATAACCGGACTCGAGGTGAGCAAACGCGGCACCATCGTGGTCGACGAAACATCGATGCAATCGTCAATCACCGACATCTATGCCGGTGGCGACATCGTGCGCGGCGGTGCTACCGTGATTCTGGCGATGGGCGACGGACGCCGTGCTGCACAACACATGCACCAAGCACTTTCGAAATAACAAAAACAACTAATACATCAACAAATGAAAAAATCTATCATAACCATATTGGCAGCGGGTGCAATGTTCACAGCTAATGCCGACGAGGCACGCCTGCTGCGCTTTCCTGCCACCAACGGCACCGAATTGGCATTCTCCTATGCCGGCGACATCTACACCGTGCCCATCACAGGCGGCACTGCAAGCCGTTTGACTTCGCACGAAGGATACGAAATGTTTGCACGCTATTCGCCCGACGGCAACACAATAGCGTTCACAGCCCAATACGACGGCAACACCGAGGTTTACCTCATGCCATCGCACGGCGGAAGCCCACGACGCATCACCTACACAGCAACCAACTCGCGCGACGACATGGGCGACCGTATGGGCCCTAACAACATCACCATGACATGGACCCGCGACGGCAAAGGCGTGGTGTATCGCAACCGCATTGGCGACGGATTCGACGGCAAACTATGGATTGCCCCAACCGACGGCGGCATGGCTACCGAAATTCCCCTGCCCGAAGGCGGTTTCTGCTGCTACTCGCCCGACGGCAAACTGTTTGCCTACAACCGCGTGATGCGCGAATTCCGCACTTGGAAGCACTACAAAGGCGGCATGGCTGACGATATATGGATTTACGACCCTGCCACAAAGAAAGTGCAAAACATAACTAACAACGTGGCTCAGGACGTGTTCCCGATGTGGATTGGCGATGAAATTTATTTCGCAAGCGACCGCACCGAACGCATGAACCTGTTTGTTTACAACACCAAAACCCGTCAAACCAGTCAAGTTACCAACTTCACCGAGTTCGACGTTAAGTTTCCGAGCTGCGGAGGCGGCAAGATAGTGTTTGAAAACGGCGGATACATCTACACTCTCGACCCTGCCACAAAGAAATACAGCAAAGTGACAATCAACCTCAACAGCGAGGACATCTTTGCCCGCACCGAGCGCCGCAACGTGAAACGCTTTATCACCGAAGCTGACCTCTCAGCCGACGGCAAACGTCTGGCAGTAAGCGCCCGCGGCGACGTGTTCGACGTGCCGGTTGATAAGGGCGTTACGCGCAACCTCACCAGCACTTCGGGCGTGCACGAGCGCGAAGCCGAATGGAATAGAAAAGGCGATAAAATTGGCTATATCAGCGACGTCACCGGCGAAACCGAACTGTGGATTTGCGATGCCGACGGTGCTAACAAAACGCAACTCACCTCGGACAACGACACCTATATCCGCGATTTCACCTGGAGCAACGACGACCGCACAATTGTCTACACCGACCGCCGAAACCGCGTGGTGCTTGTTAACGTAGCCACCAAAACCAAGCGCACCATTGTGCAAGACTCAGTGAGCGAAATCACCCTGCCGGTGTTCTCGCCCGACAGCAAATGGCTTGCCTACACTCGCACACAAAGCAACGAGTTTGGCGTGATTTATCTCTATTCAATTGCTCAAGGCAAGGAATATGCCGTAACCGAACGCTGGTACGACTCATCAGCACCCGAATTCAGCAGCGACGGAAAATATCTGATTTTCACCTCGGCACGCGACTTCAACCCCATCTATAGTTCGGTGGAATGGAACTTTGCTTACCGCGAAATGGAAGGCATCTATCTGGTGCCTCTTGCCAAGAGCACCCCTTCGCCATTCCTCTACGAAAATGGCGAAAGCAGCGCCAAGCATGATGCCGAAGCTGCCAAACCCGCCGACACCAAAAAAGGCAAGAAAAACGCCAAGCAAGCCGAGAAGCCCGACAACTCAATCACGATTGACGTCGACGGCATCACTTCGCGCATAATTCGCGTACCCGGCATCGGCACCGGCAGATACTTTGCCATCACAAGCGACGGCAAAACCATCTACTACAACTCGCGCAACGGCGCCTATGCCTACAACATTGCAAAACAAAGCATCGAAACCATTGCCACGAATGCCTACATCTTCCCGTCGTACGACTTCAAGAAAGCTGCCATTCGCAAAGGCTCGGAACTGTATGTCATCGACATGCCTCATGGCAAGGCAAACCTCGACAACGCCGTTGACATGAGCAACCTGTATTGCACAATCAACTACAGCGAAGAATGGGCTCAGATTTTCGATGAGGCTTGGCGTGCCTTCCGCGACGGTTTCTACCTCGAAAACATGCACGGCGTTGACTGGAAAGCCATTCGCGACCGCTACGCACAACTCCTGCCCTACGTGAAGAATCGCCTCGACCTCACATACGTGATAGGCGGAATGATTAGCGAACTTGCCTGCGGTCATGCCTATGTTGACGGCGGCGACGAAATCACGCCACGCCGAAGCTACACCGGCATGCTTGGCGCCGTTCTCAAGCCCGAAGGCAAATATTTCCGCATCGAAAAAATATATGCCGGAGCACCCGACCGCGCTTCGCTGCGCTCGCCTCTGCTCGACCAAGGCTTGAACATAAAAGTGGGCGACTACATCACCGCCGTTAATGGCGTGTCGACTGCCACCACCGGCAACATCTATTCGCTGCTCGATGGCTGCGCCGACGTGCTCACCGAACTCACCATCAACACCACAGCGGCCGAAGGCGGCCGAAAAGTGGTGGTGAAACCCATCAGCGACGAATATCCACTTGTTCACTACGAATGGATTCAACGCAACATCGCCACGGTGAACAAGCTGTCGGGCGGACGAATCGGCTACATCTACATCCCCGACATGGGTCCTGAAGGATTGAACGAATTTGCCCGTTACTACTATCCTCAAGTCGACAAAGAAGCGCTCATCATCGACGACCGCGCCAATGGAGGCGGAAACATCTCGCCAATGGTAATCGAACGCCTGCTGCGTCGCCCCTACCGCATGACAATGTATCGCGGCAGAAGCCTAAACGGCATTGTCCCCGACAAGACTCACTACGGCCCCAAGGCTCTGCTCGTAAACAAATATTCGGCAAGCGACGGCGACCTCTTCCCGTGGAGCTTCAAGGAGAATAAAATAGGCACCGTAATCGGCACCCGCTCGTGGGGCGGCATCATAGGCATTTCGGGTTCGCTGCCGTATATCGACGGCACCGACATTCGCGTTCCATTCTTCACCAACTACGACACTCGCGGCAACTGGATTGTTGAGAACCACGGCGTTGACCCCGACATCGTAATCGACAACGACCCTGCACGCGAATTTGCCGGTGAGGACCAACAACTCATCAAAGCCGTTGAGGTGCTTCTTGAGCAACTCAAGCAGCGCAAGCCTCTGCCCGGAACACCTGCACCGCGCACACTCAAGGACTTGGGCATGTAACGAACGGCCCTAATGCTCACCTGCATGACTAAAACCGACACTAAAAAATTAGCCGCCACTGTGGCAGAAGCTAAATGCAATGCCTTTTGCCGCTTCTGCCATGGTGGACGCTAAATAAACAAACAACCGAAACATAAACATAAATAACAAAGACCATAACACTCATGACTAAAAAAACCGTTTTTCTATCGGCATTGATGCTGTTGGCAGCTGCGTCGTGCACAACAGGCAACGACACTGAGGACTACACTCAATATGTTGAACCACGCATCGGCACTGCACACTGCCGCTATTTCCACTTTGCTCCGGGAGCCCTGCCCTACGGCATGGCAAAGCCCGGTCCGTCGACCAACGGCTCGCTTGGCAATCCTTCGGGCTGGGAAGCAACCGGCTACGACTATCGCGACACTTCGATTGAAGGCTTCCCGTGTGTACACGAGTTTCAAGTGGGCGGCATCACGCTCATGGCAATGAACGGCGACAGCATTTTCACCACTCCCGGACTACCCACCGACACCATCACGAAAAAAGGCTATCGCTCGGCTTATAGCCACGACGACGAAGTGGCTACCGCCGGCTACTACTCGGTGATGCTGAAAGACTACGGCATCCGCGCCGAAATGACTGCCACCGAACGCGTGGCGCTGCAACGATTCACATTCCCCAAGGGTGAAACCAGCACCGTGCTGTTTAACATTGGCAGCCGCATGGGCGAAAGCGGCGCCGTGAAAGACGCTTCGGTTGAACTGGTGAACGACACCACCGTTGAAGGCTGGGTGATTACCTTTCCCGAATACGTAAAGGCTTATCAACCCGATGCCACCGTGCCCATCTATTTCTCGGCGACAGTCGACCGCAAGCCCACCAAGTGCGTAGCTTTCAACGACAACACACTCAGCGCCACTCCAAACAAAGCAACGGGCGTTGGCGCCGGGCTGTATCTGCAATTCACCACCGACGAGGGCGAGGCTGTAACCGCCAAAGTGGGCATCTCATACACATCGGTTGAAAACGCTCGCCTCAACCTCCACACCGAGGCTGAAAACATCACCTTCGACGAGGCAAAACAACGCAGCCACGACATCTGGCAGGAAATGCTGAGCCGCATTGAGGTGGAAACCGAAAACCGCGAAGACAAGGTGAAATTCTATTCAGGACTATATCACGCACTGCTGGGCCGCGGCGTGTGCAGCGACGTGAACGGCGCATATCCGCGCAACGACGGTTCGGTGGGTCAAATCCCCGAAAAAGACGGCAAACTGGCATTCAACGTCTATAACACCGACGCCATGTGGGGCGGTCAATGGAACCTCACCCAACTGTGGCTTATGGCTTATCCCGAACACATCAGCGACTTCATCAGCTCGCACCTGCAAGTCTACAAGGACTGCGGATGGCTTTCCGACGGATTGGCTAACAGCCGATTCGTGTCGGGCGTGGGCACAAACGAACTCACGCTGATGATTGCCGCCGCTTATAACTGCGGTATTCGCGATTTCGACATCGACCTTGCCTACGAAGCTTGCCGCAAAAACGAGCTTGACGGCGAAAACCGTCCGCGCGGCGCCGGCAAGGACGACACCGCCGATTTTGTGAAATACGGCTACTGCCCCTTCCCTGCTCCTGAAGATGGCGGCGACGTCACCTATGTGTTCTCATCGTCGCACACCTTGGAATACAGCTACACCGCTTATGCCGTAGCTCAAATGGCTAAGGACCTCGGCAAAACCGACGACTACAACAAACTTATGGACCTCTCGAAAGGCTGGGAACGAATCTACGACAGCAGCATCAACTTCATGCGCAACAAGCATCGCGACGGCTCGTTTGCCAAGAACTTCAACCCAATGCAAGTGTGGTACGGATTCCAAGAAGGCAATGCTTGGCAATACACTTTCTATGTGCCTCACGACCCAAAAGGCTTGATAGCAAAGGTGGGCGAAGAAACATTCACCGCACGCCTCGACAGCATCTTCACAGTGTCGCAGCCCAAGATTTTCAGCGGCGGCAAGGAAGTTGGCGCTTTTGCCGGACTTGAAACACTCTACAATCAAGGCAACCAGCCATGCTTGCACATCTCGTGGATGTTCAACGCTGCCAACCGCCCATCGCTCTCACAAAAATGGGTGCGCGCCATCCTCGACGAGTTCTATGGCACCGACGGCATTCACGGCTACGGCTACGGTCAAGATGAGGACCAAGGTCAGCTGGGCGCTTGGTACGTTATCTCGTCGCTCGGATTGTTCAGCGTCGACGGCCTCACCGTCAACCCTGCCACATTCTGCATCGGCAGTCCAATCTTCGACGCTGTGAAAATACGCCTCAACGATAAATACTACGAAGGAAAAGACTTCTATATCGTTGCCCTCGACAACAGCAAGCAAAACACCTATGTGAAGAGCATCAACCTCAACGGCAAATCGCTCAACAACCCATATCTGCCGTTCACCGACTTCACAAAGGGCGGTTTGCTCACGCTGACTATGACCAACGAACCGGTTGACAAATACTAATCGTGGCTCCGGCAATATAACTGAGAGGCTGTATAGTAACTACTGCACTCTTTGTCGTCGAGTAAGGCGACAGGCCGCGCATAGGCGAGACACTTAGCCCGGGGTTGCACTTCGCTTACCCCGGGCTAATAGTATCCACACACTCGGAGTACATAAAGGATGTGAATTACCTTTATTGCTTAATCCGCAACCGCTCCATAGTTGACAATACTGATTATCAGTTTGTCAGGCGTAAATAATAAAAGCATTGCAAGCCCGAAAGCCTGCAATGCTTTGTTAGTACCCGGAGCGGATACACAACCGAGATAATATTATGTACCCAAAAGAATATAAGTGCCTATAAATCAAGCGGAGCAAAAATAGGTATTTGCACATTGTTTCAAAATATAGACTATGTTTTTGCACTTTTTGCTCGGAATTTGCTCGGAATACAAAACAAAAATACTACCTTTGCAAACAAAGGAAACAAAGAACAAAAACCAAAGAACAATGGCAAAGAAAGAAGTTAGGTGTGACGGCACTTATTTAATAAGTGCCGACAAAACAGAAAACCCAAAGTTATATGCCCGGATGCTAACCGATGGCAGAGAAAGCCTATATTTGGAATATTATTTGGGTTATAGCCTTGTTTACAATGAGGCAAAAGATAAGAATGTAACAAAAGTGGAGCGGCGAAAAGAGCCATTAAGCCTATATTTGTGGACAGCACCAAGAACACCATTAGAGAGGCAGCAGAACAAAGAAACGTTGGAACTTGCAAAAAAAATAAGATATGAACGCCAACAAGAACTATTGGAAAAGGGTGAGGGGTATAGGCTAAAGAAAGATAGGCAAATAGATTTCATTGAATATTTCCAAGCCTACATCAACGGGTACACAAAGAAAGATATTAGAATGATGAATATTGCCCTAAATCGCTTCAAAGATTTCTTGAAAGATACACCGGAATACACAAAGTACCTAAATGGCATAAAGCCGGAACAGATGGACAAAGATATGATGGTGGCATTTACTGAATATTTGCAAAGCAGAAGCGTTGGCGAGGGGGCGAGATGTGATGGCAAAAGACCCTTGCAAGGGTGTTGTTATTAAAATTGATGAAAACATATTGAGAAAAGAGGTTTTATCGCAAGAGGAAATTAAAAACCTTATAGCAACCCATTACGATAATGAAAACCCCAATATTAGACGGGCATTTATTATGAGCCTTTATTGTGGGTTAAGGTTTTGTGATGTGAAAGATTTAACTTTTGCCAATGTGGATTATTCAAACAAGTTGCTAAAATTTGAGCAGAACAAAACAAAGGGGCATTCAGCAAGCAGCGGCGTTATTATACCCTTGAATGATGGCATTTTGAGCCTAATTGGACAACCCAAAGAGGGCGAGGGGAAAGATACACCGATATTCCCTTTGCCAAGTTTCACAATGTGCCTAAAGGCTTTGAGAAGATGGGTAAAACGGGCGGGCATTGACAAACATATAACATGGCATTGTGGGCGACATTCCTTTGCCGTTAATATATTGAATAATGGTGCAAACATTAAGACAGTAGCAAGCCTTTTAGGGCATTCCGGGCTAAGGCACACAGAGAAATACACCCGGGCGATTGACAAACTGAAAGAAGATGCCATAAACAGCCTACCGGAACTAACATTGTAGAAATAAAAAAGTATTATGGAAGATTATAAAGCATACCAAGCCATTGCACAAATAAAGCAAATTGTACATGACGCCGGGTTGTGTGTTGCAAATGAAATACCATGTGGCAGCACATTAAAACGAGATTTAAACCATTTGGAAGAATTGGCATATATAGTCCGGGGGTATTATGATGCAACGAAAGATAACGCTATTGCCCATGAGATAGCAAGCATACACCGCCATGTGTTTCCCCAAATTATAGCATGGAAGAAACTGCAAAGCAAAACACAAACAAGTGTTGCCCGTTGTTTTAAGATATTACACGATATTGCAACCCATGCAAATGAGCCTCAACAAGAACCCGTGAAGCCCGACACAAAACCCATGGGGATTGATGAGAAGTTGGCGTTTATACCACAAAAACACATAGGGGCGGCAAAGGCTACGTTTGCCGGGCTTTTGAATGATGGGTGGATAAAGAACACCCCAACGGGGTTTGAATGGATTAAAAACAAAACAAACGCCCTAATTTGTTACTTTGCAGATTTGGCAAATGATAAATGGGAATTGAGAAACAAGGATGGGAATAAATCGGAATGGAAACAATTTGCTAAATTGTTTAATATGGAAGCAAAAACTTTTAGGAATTGGAAAAGCGACCAAAGAAACCATACGGGTGAAGTCCCGCCAAAGAATGCCGATAAGATAAAGGCTTATTTCAAATAAATTAGTGTCCCAACATAACCCAACGATGGTACAATGTTGGGGCTTTTTGTTTTTCTTGCTTGATACCTTTGCACATGAAATCCTTTCGGTGGGTGGAATGCAAGCCCCACCGGGGGATGTTAAGGCAAATAACGGGATGGACTTGCATACACCCCGGGAAAGCCTCAACCTTTCAAAGCAAAGGAATGATGACAAATGAAGAAAGAAAGGCAATTGCCGACCTTATAACGGCAAATGTAATTGGATGCACTAAAGAGGTGCTAACAAGCGATGAGGCGGCGGTTTATATGGGCGTGTCAAAGAGTTATTTGTATAAACTAACCATGAGAAAACAGATACCCCATTACAAACCGATGGGCAAAATGTGCTATTTTAACCGGGCGGAACTTGAAGAATGGTTGCAACAAAACAGATGTGCAACCGATGCCGAGTTAAGCCAAAAAGCGGCGGGATATTGCCAAAGAAAGGGGGCGGCAGTATGATGGTGCAACCGGAAATCATTTATTATGCCCGGCTAATATTTGACAAGAGCAGCAAGAAAACCCCAAAGTATGTAATAACGGCGGAAGCCGGATATTATCCGCCGATGGATGAATTAAGGGGGCGTGATGGGCGTGTTTCCGTTTACCTAATGGCAAAGCGTGAAACACAAACAAAAAGCAGCGTTCCGGCAATGAGTTTGCAAGCAAAGAACAGCCTTAACCTAACCGGGCTAAAAGATTACTTTGTAAATGGGGCATTGAGCGGCTTTGCCTATGGCTACCCGTATGACAAACCAACGTATTCCGCAAAGGAAAGGGCAAACCCATTCTTTGAATGCCGGGAAGATGGCTTTTTGTTTGTTGTGCATCAAAACCACGAAGCCCCAACGCCCGAGGCAAGACAATTGCCCACCGAGTTTGAAATGATTGTGTTGCAAGGCGGCAAATGCCTTATTTCAGCCTATTGTAAAGCGTTGATGAATGGCGGCTTTGATGATAGGTTGGCAGAGTTAAGGAAACAAATAAAATAATTGGCGGTTATTACCAAAAAATGGTAAATGTTGTATGTATGACAAAATCAAGTTTTTCATACCGAGGGCGAGCAGCACCGAAGAAATTGCCCGACACCTTGAAAGGGTTTGCAATATCATTGACACCACCACCGGGGAATGTACATTGGCAAGTGGCACGATTGGCGGCGTTAAAGTTATGATGTACCCCAATGGCGTTGCAATCATTGGAAGCCTACCAAAGTATTACAACAAAAGCAACGTGTTTACTCTTGACAGGGCGAAAACTGATGAGGCATTGGGGATGTTATCCGATGCCTTGCACGTTGATTTAGGTGCTGCTTACGTTACCGGGTTGGAGTTTGGCACACAATTCCCCATGATGAAACCAACGGGCATTTATTTACGGCGGTTTGGCGATGTTCCAAGGCTAAAAAGGGAAAGGGTTGGCGATGGCAGCATATATTACAAATCCATTGGCAAACGGCAAGGCAAAACGCTTTGTTTTTACGATAAGACAGTAGAAGCACAAGCAAAGGGCATTCAAACGCCGGGGCTTTTGTCCGGGATGCCTTTATTACGTTATGAAATGAGGTTTAACGGGCATTTGGCAAGCCAATTCAAGGTTAATGAGGTTTTGGGGCGTACCCTAACCAATGAAACATTTTACAGAAACATGGTGAAGTTGTGGCAACGCCAATACTTTGCCATTCCAAAAACAAAAGAAATAAGATGTAGCGTTATGGACAATATAAAAACGGCAAATGATGCAGTAAACATATTCTTTGCACGCCTAATCAATCAAACCGGGCAAGATGAGATAGGCGATTTTGTGAATGAATTAAAGCAAAACGGCACGTTCCAAGATGCCAAATATTACACCCGTGTAAAGAAGCGTTTGCAAGAGATTGCAGCCACTATAAGCGAAGATTGTGCAAGCGATGATATACGGGAGTTAGATGATGCCATAAGGAACGCCGGGGCGTATATCTAACATGGCAAAGTGTAATATATAATAACGCTGTAACTTGTTACCAATATTTGGTAAATTCAATAACACTTAATTTGTACGATTATGACAGAGCAAGAACAAGCAGAAGTAATGGCAATTGAGGCAGAAATTAAAAACCTTGATGCCGAGTTTGAATCATGGCAAGAGAACCGGGGCGATGTTCACGGAAACCAAAGCGAGATTTACCAACGTGTGGGCGAAAACATTGTGAAAGATGCCCAATACCGACAAAAGA
>SFEA01000072.1 GCA_004557385.1 Bacteroidales bacterium | reverse complement strand
ATGTCGTAAATAATAGATTTCTTATTTGCGGCTTTTAATAAAGCAGCCTCTGTAGAATTGCACTTAATGTTCTTTACCATCTCATCACTAATGGAATATACATTTTTACTTATTCCTGCAAGTTGGAAAAGTTGGTTTTTGGTGATTTTGTTTTTCGTTGATAAATGGTCGTATATTTCCAATTTTCTGTCCAAATCGAGGGTGAGAGGATTGTTATATTTGTCAGTAAAGACAATATTGTTTATCGTCTCCCAGATTCTGCAGATTTGGGCTAATGGGTTACTACTATTTGCAACGCGTGGTCCTGTTTCAATTATTATTGGTTCGCCATTAGAATCTAGGATTTCATTATGATTCTTGTCTAATTTTTTATAGGAATGCTTTTCAAGTTCGCATATCGACACAAGGTGTTTGCACGATTTCAAGTCGCGTTGATAAAAAATGACATAATCTTTTAAGTATGATATGTTATCTGTGGTTAGTACACTAGAATGATATTGTTTCTGAGTTTCAATAATCTTATTGAATTCTTCAACATATGCGTTGCGAGGAAATATTTGACCTTTACAACGGTACTTTCTATCCTCTTTTAGGTTTTTATAAAGATACTGCCCAATAGTAAGCCCTTCATTTTTGAGTATTTGATTCCTGCTAACTATCGCTGCAACATATTCTTTTAAGTCTTTGTCTTCAGTATCTCCTTTTACAGTTTTGTACCCGCGTTTCTGGTTTATGTGGTATAATATTCTTGCTAGTTCGGGGAGACTAACTTTTTCATTTACAGCTTTTGCTCGCAAAGCCCATAGGTCAAGGGCGTCTAATTTAATTAGGTACTCATCAGGTAGCATGTTGTGCTTCCTGAAGAATTCAGTCAGAAGAGTGCGCCGGATTATATAGCGGTCATAGCATTTGCGTGCTGTTCTTTTCTTTGTTCTTTCGGCGTTTTTTGAAATGCTTTGACCTTTTCCAAATTTTGTAGATTCGGAATCCTCAAAATCAATGATTCGTGAACCCAAACCGTCAATGTGAATTTTGCCGTTTTCTTCTTTTATCACAGCCCAGCCGATGCTGGCGGTGCCGAGGTCTAAGCCAAGTACTCTTTTCATACTATATTAATGTATTAATGTGTGATGGTTAGTTTTTATGTTTTTGTTTTCGTAAAGGTAAGAAAAATTAATTGAATTATTGCTTTTTGTTGTGTTTTATTTGGAAAATATGTAGAAAGTGGTTAGATTTGCAGTACAAAATTTGAAAGCAAATCACAATAAGGATTATTCCGTTGTGAAAACATTTAGTGCGGATGTCTTAAGTTTATTCTTAGGGCATTCGTTCTCTTTTGTACTGTAGGCTATGGTGTTTGGGTGCGAAATAGGGGATAAAAACAAAAAGCCCTCAGGAAATGGTTCCTAAGGGTTTCTGCGGAGAGGACGAGATTCGAACTCGTGGTAGGATTGCTCCTACGTCAGTTTAGCAAACTGGTGGTTTCAGCCACTCACCCACCTCTCCAATGGTTTTGTGCTGTTGTTTTGTGAACTTTAGCGGTGCAAAGATACGCCAAATAATTGAATTTGCAAATTCTTATATGAAATATTTTGCGTAATTTTGCATTAAAAATATTGTGATATGAAAATTGGAAATGTCGAAATTGGAGTTAAGTGGCTCATAGTTAGCGTGGTGGCTGTTGTGTTTCTGACATTGGCTGCGTGGTGTGCTCCGTTTGTGCTCACGGGCGCTGCGGATGGCGATGTGGTGTATGTGTATCCGGGCATGGACCGTGGTGCGCTGTCGGCGAGCCTGAAGGAGCAGTTGGGCGACTATGGCGGCCGTGTTGCTACTGTGCTTGATGTGGCTGGGTTGGACCCTGACCGCCGTGTGGGTGCTTACCGTGTTGAGCAGGGTGAGTCGCCGTTGCATTTTGCGCGCAAGATTCGCAATGGGCAGCAGTCGCCGGTGCGGTTCACGTTCAACAATATTCGCACGCGTGAGCAGTTTGCCGAGCGTGTGGCTGACAAGTTTTTGATGGAGAGCAGCGAGATGCTGAATGCGTTGAACGATTCGGCTGTGTGTGCCAAGTATGGGCGTACGCCTGCCACGATTGTGGCTGTGTTGCTGCCCGATAGTTATGAATTTTATTGGAACATTTCGGCTGAGGAATTGCTCGACAAGTTGGCGGGCTATAGCAATCGTTTTTGGACTGATGAGCGTCGTGCCAAGGCTAAGGCGCTTGGTTTGACTCCCGATGAGGTGGTGACGGTGGCGTCGATTGCCGAGGAGGAGACTGCCAAGGGTGACGAGCGTGGCAGGGTGGGGCGGTTGTATATCAATCGCTATCAGGGTGGCATGCCGTTGCAAGCCGACCCTACGGTGAAGTTTGCGCTTGGCGATTTTTCGATTCGTCGCATCACTGTGGCTATGACCAAGGTGGATAATCCGTATAACACTTATCGCTATGCCGGGTTGCCGCCGGGGCCTATCCGCTTGGTTGAGAAGGCGAGCATCGATGCTGTGCTGAACAGCGACGAGAGCGATTATCTGTATATGTGTGCGCGTGAAGATTTTTCGGGCTATCACAATTTCACCTCCTCCTATGCCGAACATTTGGCCAACGCGCAGCGTTATCGTAGTGAGCTGGATAGGCGTGGCATTAAGTGAGGCATGAGCGGCTATGAAGGTGGTTAGGTGCTCGTTGATGCCTCGCCGATGGTGCATCAATTTGTTTGGTGTGGCGGTGTCGGGCGACACGTCGTGGATTGACCGCCGTGTGGTTAATCACGAGCGTATCCACACGGCTCAGATGCGTGAGTTGCTGTTTGTGCCGTTCTATGTGCTTTATGGCATTGAGTGGCTGGTGCGCTTGGTGCTGTGCTTCAGTTTTATGCGGGCTTACAGGAGTATGTCGTTTGAGCGCGAGGCTTATGGCAACGATGCCGATATGGGCTATTTGGAGCGCCGACGTGCTTATGCGTGGCTTGGATATGTTTTTAAATCGCAATGATATTATATACTAATATACTAAGTTTTTTCGGTTATGGAAAAGGACGATGATTTGATTAAGCTTGAGGAGTATGAGTTTCAAGTTGATGCTCAGATTATTAAGACTATGCTTGAGGGCAATGGCATTCCGGCGATGGTCACTGGCGAGCTCGACCCATACGGCTCGGTGTTTGCGAAGCCGCGGGTGTTGGTGTTTCGCCGCGACGAGGCTGCTGCGCGCGAGTTGCTGAAGCAGGTGCAGCTGAGCGACGCTGACCTCGATGCCATGGCTGAGGCTGATGGCGGCGAGGAGTGACGCGCTTGTTGCGAAGCGCGTTTTTGTGCCTTAGCTTGCACGATTTTTGCTGCTATGTGCTTGATTTGCACAAAGTATTTTGTAATTTTGCAAACCGAAACCGGCGGACGTTGCTGCGTCGGGGCAGCGTAGGCTGCGCGGGTGCTTGCCTCGGGGCGGGTGCGTGCGCTGCCGCTGATTGATGAAATTGAATATTGTATGTAATTGAACAAAAATATAAATAACTGAATTGTATATGAACGAATTGGCTACCAAATATAATCCTGCCGAAGTGGAGGATAAATGGTATAAATATTGGATGGACCACGATTTGTTTAAGTCCACTCCCGACGAGCGCGAACCGTACACCATTGTGATTCCGCCGCCTAACGTAACCGGTGTGCTGCACATGGGGCATATGCTCAACAACACCATTCAGGACATCCTCATTCGCCGTGCGCGCATGGAGGGCAAGAATGCCCTTTGGGTGCCGGGCACCGACCATGCCAGCATTGCCACCGAAACCAAGGTGGTGAACAAGCTTGCTGCCGAGGGCATCAAAAAGACCGACCTCACTCGCGAACAGTTCCTTGAACATGCATGGGACTGGACTCACAAGCATGGTGGCATCATCTTGGAGCAGCTGAAGAAGCTGGGCGCTTCGTGCGACTGGAGCCGCACAGCGTTCACTATGGACGAGAAGCGCAGCCAAAGCGTGCTGAAGGTGTTCTGCGACCTCTACGACAAGGGCTTGATTTATCGCGGCTTGCGCATGGTTAACTGGGACCCTAAGAACCAGACTGCCTTGAGCGACGACGAGGTGTATCACGAAGAGGAAAAGTCGAAGCTCTACTATCTGCGCTACTATGTTGCCGACGACGACATGAGCGGCGAAACCGGTGCCGAAGGCGAAGTGGTGCACCGCGACGCCCAAGGCCGCCGTTATGCTGTGGTTGCCACCACTCGCCCCGAGACCATCATGGGCGACACCGCCATGTGCATCAACCCCAAAGACCCCAAGAACCAATGGCTCAAGGGCAAGAAGGTGATTGTGCCGCTGGTTGGCCGCGTGATTAATGTGATTGAAGACCGCTACGTCGATATTGAGTTCGGTACTGGCTGCTTGAAGGTTACTCCGGCTCACGACGTGAACGACTATATGCTGGGCAAGACCCACAACCTCGAAACCATCGACATCTTCAACCCCGACGGCACCGTTTCGAAGCAATCGCCGCTGTATGTGGGCATGGACCGCTTTGAGGTGCGCAAGCAGATTGCCCTCGACCTCGAGGCTGCCGGACTGATGGAGAAGGTGGAAGACTACACCAACAAGGTGGGCTTCTCGGAGCGCACCCACGTTGCCATCGAGCCGCGCTTGTCGCTGCAGTGGTTC
>SFEA01000004.1 GCA_004557385.1 Bacteroidales bacterium | reverse complement strand
TGTCCACATCGATTGTTTTGCCTATTTGCATATCGTTCATGGGAATGATATGCTGTGTGAACGGCGGTATGTGTGCCGGGTCGCAAAGCAGCAGCAGCACGGTTGTGCCTTGTGCCACAATGTTTTGCAGCAGGTGGTTGAGCAGTTCGCGGCTTTGTTCGTCGAGCCCGATATAAGGATTGTCTACAATCAAGATGTCCGGGCTGAAAGTGAGAATGTTTATTATGAGAAATTTGCGCAGCTCGCCGCTCGAGAGGAAATTGATGTGCTTGTCGATGATGTCGCCCGTGTGCAGCCGTTGGCAAAGGTCGTTCCACACGTCGAGGCTTATTTTGCCGTCGATGAGCTGGCGCACGGTGGGAATGTCGTCGTTAGCCATACTTTCGAACCGTTGCTGATAGTATGCCTCTGAGAAACCCGTAAGCGCGTGAATATCAGAAAATTCAACACTGCGAATCTCAAGGCTTTTCTTGTCGCCGATGATGCGGTTGGTGGTGAAGTTCCAGCCGTTTTCAATGATGTTGGCGAGGGTGGTTTTTCCGCAGCCGTTGCTGCCAACCACGGCGTAGGCTTTGCCTCGTTCGATGGTGAAGGTGTGAAGGTTTTGCAGCGTGATGCCGCCAAGATATTTCAGCGTAGGGCTCACAGCCTGAAGCAGTGGCGTGGATGTTTGATTCATGCTAACGAACTTGTGATGATTCTTTTGAAACAATAATCTTTTTTACCTTGTTTTGCGGTGGCAAAGTTAGCAATTATCATCGAAACACGATTGCCGAATCATGGCAAAGATGCACAATGTTACAGCCGAAACCAAAAAAATCGGGTAAAAATGCAAGTAATATTACCAAAATTGGCTGATGAGAACGAAATAATTAGTAAATTTGTTATCTAAATAGACTACAAAAATAATATAACGGTATATGAAAAGCGATAGCGTGGTTATCATACCCACCTACAACGAAAAGGAGAACATTAGCAACATTATTGCTGCAGTGCTTGGCAGAGAGCACCAATTCGACATACTGGTTATTGACGACAATTCGCCCGACGGCACGGCGGCAATCGTTGAGGGACTTATTGCAGAGAATCCCGAGCGGATAAATTTGCTGAAGCGAGCCGGCAAGCAAGGGCTTGGCACAGCCTACATTGCCGGATTTAAGTGGGCGCTTGAGCACGGCTATGAATACATCATCGAGATGGATGCCGACTTCTCGCATCGCCCCGAAGATTTGGTGCCGCTCTACGAGGCGTGTGCTGTTCACGGTGCCGACTTGTCGGTAGGATCGCGATACATCAGCGGCGTGAATGTGGTGAACTGGCCGATGGGGCGTGTGTTGATGTCGTATTATGCTTCGGCGTATGTGCGAATTGTTACCGGAATGAATGTGCGCGACACCACCGCAGGTTTTGTGTGCTACAACCGCCGCGTGTTGCAAGCCATTCGTCTCGACGAGGTGGAATTCAAGGGCTATGCCTTCCAAATTGAAATGAAATTCACAGCCTATCGCCTCGGGTTCAAAATCAAGGAAGTGCCAATCATTTTTGTGAACCGTGTGCTTGGCTCGAGCAAGATGAACACAAGCATCTTTGGCGAAGCGTTTTTCGGTGTGATAAAGCTGAAGTTGCGCAGCATATTCGGCAAGATACACCGAAACGTACAGTGAGAAATATTTGTGATGAAAAAAGCATAACATTTGATGAGGCTATCTGAATTCTGATGAACAATCGGGCTTGAGACAGCCTTTTTTATAAGATAAGAAAAATGATACTGTTATATAATGGCATATTAGTTAATGAAGGTGTGGCAGAAAAAGGCTTTGTTGCCATCGATGGCAATGTGATAAGCCAAGTGGGCACAGGCGAGCCGTCGGCGCAGCTTATGGCTGAGGCAACCGAGCTGGTTGATGTTGCCGGCGACTATATTCTGCCGGGAGCAATCGACGACCAAGTGCACTTTCGCGAGCCTGGGCTGACGCACAAAGCCGACATCGAGAGCGAGTCGCGTGCGGCACTGGTGGGCGGTGTAACCTCGTTTATGGACATGCCAAACACCAAGCCGCAGACTGTCACTCTCGACGCTCTCGAGGCGAAATACGAGCGTGCCGCTGCCACCTCGCACGTCAACTACAGTTTCTATATGGGTGCCACCAACGACAACATCGACGAGGTGAAACGAGTGGATTTCACTAAGGTGTGCGGAGTGAAGGCGTTTTTGGGCGCTTCCACCGGAAATATGCTCATCGACAAGAGTTCGTCGCTTGAGCGGCTGTTTTCGGAGGTGCCTGCCATCATTGCCATCCACAGCGAGGACGAGGCAATAATTCGCGCCAATGTTGAGCGTTATCGTGCCGAGTATGGCGACGATGTGCCGGTGGCGATGCATCCGCTCATTCGCAGCGCCGAAGCTTGCTACGAATGCACGGCGCGGGCTGTTGACTTGGCTGTGCGCTGCGGCAGCCGCCTGCATGTGCTGCATTTGTCCACAGCCAAAGAGTTGTCGCTGTTCAGCACCGAGCCGTTGGAAAAGAAAAACATCACCGCTGAGGTGTGTGTGCACCATTTATGGTTCGACGACAGCGCTTATGCCACGCTTGGTGCACGCATCAAGTGCAACCCGGCGGTGAAAACCGTTGCCGACCGCAATGCGCTGCGTGCCGCCGTTGTCGACGGACGCCTCGATGTGGTTGCCACCGACCACGCTCCGCATTTGCTGAGCGAGAAAGAGGGTGGAGCGCTGAAGGCTGCATCGGGCATGCCGCTGGTGCAATATTCGCTCATGGCAATGCTCGAGATGGCGCGCGATGGCGTGTTCACGCCGGCTCAAGTGGTGGAGAAGATGTGCCATGCGCCGGCAAGGCTCTATCGCATTGCACGCCGCGGCTATCTGCGTAAGGGCTATTATGCCGATGTGGTTGTGGTGCATTGCAACCCCGAGGGGCATGTGGTGAGCGATGCCGATGTGGTGTCGCGTTGCGGTTGGACTCCGTTTGTGGGCGCCAATATGCATCATTCGGTCAAGCGAACCTATGTGAATGGCGAGTTGGCTTACTGCGACGGCGTTGTCAACGAAGATGTGCGCGGCAGCCGATTGCTGTTTCAGTAACAACACTTAATTAACAAACACGTATATTCATCTTTCTAAAGAATTATGAGTTTATCAACAATTAATTTGAAATACGGATTAACTTCGCAGCAGGTTGAGGAATCGAGGCGAAAGCACGGAAGCAATATTCTCACGCCGCCGCCTCGCGAGTCGCTTTGGCATCTGCTTGCCGAGAAGTTCAAGGACCCATTGATTGAAATTCTGCTCGTGGCGCTGGTGCTGTCGTTTGGCGTGTCGGCTTACGAGATTTTCATGGGCATGGGCATGAAATCGTTGCTCGAACCAATCGGGATACTGCTGGCGGTGCTTCTTGCCACCGTGGTGGGTTTCCTGGTTGAAGTGAATGCCAACAAAAAGTTTGAATTGCTCAACAAGGTCAACGACGAGGTCAGTGTTA
Organism: Bacteroidales bacterium; assembly: GCA_004557385.1. Lineage (GTDB taxonomy): Bacteria > Bacteroidota > Bacteroidia > Bacteroidales > Muribaculaceae > SFTJ01. The sequence goes on along the minus strand of SFEA01000004.1, from coordinate 154,913 downwards.
AGGTGATGCGCGACGGCAAGGTGCGCCACCTGTTGCGGCGCGAGTTGGTGGTTGGCGATGTGGTGATGCTCGAAACGGGCGAAGAAGTGCCAGCCGATGGTGTGTTGGTGGCAAGCAGCACGTTGTGCATCAACGAGAGCACCCTCACAGGCGAGCCAATGGTGCGCAAGTCGCATCGCAAGCAAGATTTCGACAACGAAGCCACCTATCCCACCAACGAGCTGTTTCGTGGCACCACAGTGATTGATGGACATTGCACCATGCAGGTCACTCGCGTGGGCGATGCCACCGAATATGGCAAGGTATACACGGCTTCGCAAATCGACAACGGTGTGAAAACACCGCTCATGCAGCAGCTTGAGCGTTTGGGCAAAACCATTTCGTGGCTTGGCTATGGTGCTGCAGCGTTGCTGTTTGTGGGACGTTTATTCTCCTATTTCATTGTCGACGACTCTTGGAATCTGCTTGAGTTTGTTGAATATATGCTCACCACGGTGATGCTTGCCGTCACGCTGATTGTGGTGAGTGTGCCCGAAGGGCTGCCGATGAGCGTTACGCTGAGTTTGGCATTGAGCATGCGAAGAATGTTGAGCAACAACAATCTGGTGCGCAAGATGCATGCCTGCGAAACGATGGGCGCCGCTACGGTGATTTGCACCGACAAAACAGGCACATTGACTCAGAACCAAATGCAAGTGGCTAATGCCGAGTTTTTCGACCTTGCAGATGGCGTGCTATCCGATGACGATGCCGGCAAGATGGTTGCCGAAGGCATTGCCGTGAATACAACGGCGTTCCTCGAAGAAGATGCTGCAGGACGGCTTTCGGCATTGGGCAATCCTACTGAAGGGGCATTGCTGCTGTGGCTGAACGACAACGGATGCGACTATATGCAATTGCGCGACGCTGCCGAGGTGGAAATGCAGCTGCCGTTCTCCACCGAACGCAAATATATGGCAACCGTGGTGAGAAGCGCACAACTGGGCTGCCGAATGTTGTATGTGAAGGGTGCAAGCGAAATAATTTATGATTTTTGCTCGCAAACAGCGGGCTCGATGAACCGTGCGACGGTGGCGGAGCATCTGCTGGGTTATCAAAACAAAGCGATGCGCACACTGGGCTTTGCATGCAAGCGGCTCGCCGATGACGAAATTCCGATTCGTGATGGGCGGCTTGCCGTTGAGGGCATGACGTTCATTGGCATCGTTGCCATTTCCGACCCTGTACGTGCCGATGTGCCCGATGCCATCAAGGAATGTGTGTCGGCAGGCATACAGGTGAAGATAGTCACCGGCGACACTCCAGGCACAGCGCGTGAGATTGGTCGCCAAGTAGGCATTGTTGGCGACAACGACGGTGGCGATGTGATGATTTCCGGACCGGAGTTTGCTGCTTTGCCCGACGATGAGGCTGCCCGCGTGGCTGAACGCCTGAAGGTGATGTCGCGCGCACGCCCTCAGGACAAATCGCGATTGGTGACGCTGCTGCAGAAGCAAGGCGAAGTGGTGGCAGTGACCGGCGACGGCACCAACGACGCCCCGGCATTGAATGCTGCTCAAGTGGGCTTGTCGATGGGCGACGGCACCTCGGTGGCAAAAGAAGCCAGCGACATCACCATCATCGACAACAGTTTTGCAAGCATCACCAAGGCTGTGCTTTGGGGCAGGTCGCTATACCTTAACATTCAGCGGTTTGTGGTGTTTCAGCTAACGGTGAACGTGATTGCCTGCGTGGTGGTCACCTTAGGCTCGTTTTTAGGTAAACAGGCACCGTTGTCGGTCACCCAGATGCTGTGGGTTAATTTGATAATGGACACATTTGCGGCGTTGGCTATGGCATCGTTGCCGGCTACACAACGGGTGATGAATATGAAGCCTCGCCGCCCGGGTGCCGCCATCATCACACGCAATATGTGGAAGTTCATCATTGGTTTTGGCGCTGTGTTGGCAACGGCGTTGAGTGGCTATCTGCTTTATTTGAAGGGCACAAACGGAACCACGTTTGCGTGGGGATATATCTTAGATTTTGCCCACAATATCGATTCACACGAGCTGACCAAGTTCTTCACTGCATTTGTGTTTGTGCAATTCTGGAATATGCTCAATGCACGCTCGTTCTTCAGCGGACACTGGGCGCTGCACAAGATGGGCGAATGTAAGGTGTTCTTTGCCATGTGGATAGTGATATTCCTGGGGCAAATGCTGATTTCGATGTATGGGGGCGAGTTTTTTAAACTCACCAACCTTAAGCTTCACGAAGTGCTGTGGATAGCGGCTTACACCAGCGTGGTGGCTATTGTGGGGCAGGTGGCGTTTGCAGCGTTGCGCCGTAAATAATAACAACCGGCTAACATAATTTTTTCTACAATATTTCCTGCCATTGTGCCTTCACAGAGGGTGCAGTGGCAGTTTTATTTAGCGTGAAAGGCGGTTATGTCAGGAGCCGAGGGATGTGCGTTTTTGACCAGTTGTTGAGAAAAAACGACCTTAAACTATGCGACTGAAATGTTGTCTAAACTAACAGAAACATAAATAACGAAAGGATTGAATTATGAAAAGGACAATTATCACATCGATTTTGGCAATAGTGATTGGCATGGCAGCTGCCGAAGCACAACCGTATTTCCGCCATGGACATGGCAGCGGTCCGCGCCGTCCGCAGCACGAAACATATTATCGTGGCGACAATGGCTATCATTCCAGCTTTCTCCCGTATAAGGGGTTCTTGGAACTGGGTTATGCTGCCGGAATTGGCGACAATCGCGCCGACCGACTCGATATACTCACCACCCACGGATTGCAGGTGAGCAGCAACACGTTTGTGGGAATTGGCGGCGGTCTTAGCGTGTCGTTCAACAATGATGAGTATGACCGCCATGACGACTACTACGACTATCACACCACGGGCGTGAGTATACCGTTGTATGTCGATTTCCGATTTGGCAACGTGGTTCCGTCGCGCAGCTCGTTTGTGCAACCGTTCTTCGACATGAAGATTGGCGCTCAGTTCCGCGTCAGCGACGACACGCTGGTGGTGGGCAGAGGCTATTACGATGGCACCAACAGCTTCTATATGAGTCCCTCGGTGGGTATACGCATCCCAACCGGTGGAAAGAGCGCCGTTAATCTGGCTGCAACCTACAACCTCACCACGCACCGCATTGCCGACTGGAGCGGCAACTCGTATTATTGCGACGAGGTGAAGGGCTTGAGCAGCTTCGGCGTCCGCTTGAGTTTTGAATGGTGATTAAAGATTTTTGTAGAAGATAAAGAAACACTTGTTTGGCATAGTTGATTGAATTTTTGTTAGTTTAGAAGATTGAAATACAGTTGATAAGTGTTCGTGCCACATGCTCAGCAAATAGGGGTATGTGGCATTTTTTGCGATATACCATTGTTGTGGTATTGACATTGGCAGGGCGAGGCATTAATTTTGCATCAGAAACAAAAAATTTTGATAGTTATGGCAAAGATTTATGACAGCTTGACTGAACTAATAGGCAACACCCCGTTGCTTGAATTACATAAGATTGAGGAGCAAGAGCATCTTGAGGCTCGATTGATTGCAAAGGTGGAATATTTCAACCCGGGCGGAAGCGTAAAGGACCGTGTGGCACTTGCCATGATTGAAAAGGCTGAGCGCGAAGGAGTGCTGAAACCCGGCTCGTTGATTATCGAGCCTACCAGCGGCAACACCGGCGTTGGCATAGCGTGGGTGGCTTCGGTGAAAGGCTATAAGGCAGTGTTGACAATGCCCGAAACCATGAGTGTAGAGCGTCAGAATCTGCTGAAGGCTCTTGGCGCAACCATCGTGCTCACTCCGGGCGCCGAGGGTATGAAAGGTGCACTTAACAAGGCTGAAGAGTTACGTGACGCCAATCCTGGTTCGGTGATTTTGCAGCAGTTTGAAAACGCTGCCAATCCTGCAGCGCATGCGGCTACCACCGCCGAAGAGATTTGGCGCGACACCGATGGCGAAGTTGATGTGTTTGTAGCCGGTGTAGGCACCGGTGGCACTGTGAGCGGCACTGCCGAGGGCTTGAAGGCAAAGAAGCCGAGCGTGAAGGTTGTGGCTGTTGAGCCGTCTACGTCGCAAGTACTGGCAACGGGTGTCGCCGGAAAGCATAAGATTCAGGGCATTGGAGCAAACTTTGTGCCTGGCAATTTTCACCGCGATGCGGTTGACGAGATAGTGCCGGTGAGCGACGACGATGCCATTCGCACCTCGCGCACGCTGGCGCAAACCGAGGGACTGCTGGTGGGCATTTCGGCAGGAGCTGCGTTATATGCCGCCATTCAGCAAGCCAAACGCCCTGAAAACAAGGGCAAAACGATTGTAGCACTGCTGCCCGACACTGGCGAACGCTACCTGTCGACGGTGCTCTACGCTTTCGACGACTATCCGCTATAACTGCCGGCATAATTAAGGTGCCCTTTGGGGAAAAAGAAAACGCTATCATATTCATGCCATTGCCGGCTGATATGATAGCGTTTGCTGCGGTAGGAGATTGTGTTATAGTTTCTTCAGTTCAATCTTGTCGATGTTCGGTGCCCAATCGTAGGGGTTGCCGATGGTGATTGTGTTCACGCCTTTCTTTAGAGTGATGTTGAATGTGGTGGTGGCAACCTGCTCGGTTTTGTCCACTCGGGCAGTCTGTTCATCGTCGCCGTTTGTCCACAGGTGCATGTTTAGCGCTTCCTTGGGCGATGTGTAGCTTACGATTACTTGATACGAGCCGCCGTTGTGGCTGTAGACATCCTCCCAGCAAAGCACGTTTTCGGGCATGCCGCCAATGTTTTTCACGCCCATGCTGCCGCTTGCGCCATCTATCTTGGTGGCAGTGATGGTTTTGTCGCTTTTGCCGAGGTCGTTGAAGCAAGGCAGATAAGCCCATTCGGCTTCGTAAACGGTGGCTTCGAGGCGTTTGTCGGCTTCAAGGCGCAGGCATGCAGTGGCGTGAGGCTCAACGGTGAGCACAAGAGTGTCGGACACCGATTTCAGGTTGGTGTGGTGAATGAGGTCGCGCACCTTGGTTTTACCGGCAAGGCACAGTGTGCTCAGAGCCACGCTGAATGTGTGTATGCTGTCGCTTTGGTTATGCAGCGCCACAGCTCGCACTTTGCCTTCGCGTTTTTCAATGTCCTTGGCAAGCACATAGGTGTCGCCGATGTGCTGATATACGCGTGCTTGCAGGTTCAGAGGGTCTTGGTTGAGTGCAATGAGTTCGCGGTTTTTCAGCAGAGCAAGGCTTTTTTGTGATAGTCGGCTGAGGTCGCAGCCAATCAGCAAAGGGCTGCTCATGATGCACCACAGCGCCATGTGAGTTTCGTCCTCAATGTCGGTTAGTCCGGTGCCCTCGAGGCGTCCTTTGCCGCGCATGCCCAGCACCAGCATGTCCATGTCGTTGAATTTGCCGCCGCGGCAGAAAGCCGAGAGGTAGAGGTTTTTGCCCACCACATATTTCAGCGAACTCCATTGGGCAGTGATGTCGCCGCTGATGCGCCACGAAGCAGCCGCCTTTTCAGCCCATGTGCCAGGGTAAGCCCAGCGGCAGATGTTGATGTGCACGTCGGGGCGGCCGTAGCGTTGCACGGCATCGTAGATGGCAGTGTAGCGTTGCTGTTCGTCGAGGTTCAAGTCGGAACCTCCGCAGTAGTCAATTTTTATGAAATCGAAGTTCCAGTCGCGAAAGTAAACTTTGCAGTCGCTTTGCTCGTGGCCGTAGATTCCGGCAACGCGCCCAGCCACATCGCCGTCCCAAATCGAGCCGCAGGTGCGAGTGCCGGCATCGGTGTAGATTCCGGCTTTCAGTCCGAGGCTGTGCACATAGTCGGTGAGCACGCGCATGCCATTAGGAAACTTTGCCACATTGGCTTCTATGGAGGTTGGGGTGGGTCGTCGCCCAAAGAAACCGTCGTCGATGTTCACAAACGTATATCCGGCATTCTTCAGCCCCAGCGAGTCAAGCAGGAAAGCTTGACGGCAGATGATTTGCTCGTTGATATGCACTTTGAATGCATTCCACGAACTCCATCCCATCATTGGTTGGGCTGAGGCGGCAGCTGCTGTGATTGCTGCAAAGCATAACGAAAGAAATCTCATTTGGTTGGGAATCTGTAGTTGAGTAATGATGTAGAATCGTTTGTTATTTCAGGCACATTTATGTTGTGCTTGTTGAGAATGTTGTGGGCATTTTGCATAAAAGCGTTGTAAGCGGCTTTTGAATCGGTGCGCAGCAAATGCTCACTTCCGTAGGGAATGAGTTGGTAGTTTTCACCGCTGTTTTTGGGCTTTTGGCAGAAGAAGAGGCGATAAGAGGCGTTTTCGAGCTGCACTTTGCCGGTAAGGTCGCGGTTGAGCGTTGCTTTCACGAGAGCACCGCCGCGGCTGTCGGTGCCGTTTTGATTAGAAATGAAATTGCCGAGCGAATACACCAGCAGCACATCTTTGTTCCACTTGTCGCTGTGGCGAATTTCCATAGGCTCCACCACATGCGGATGGCTGCCAATGATGAGGTCAACGCCTTGCTCAACCAGGAAATCGGCGAGCGAGCGCTGTGCATCAACGGGCAGCTTCTTGTATTCGATGCCCCAGTGCATGCACACGCAGATAACGTCGGCATTCATTTCACGGGCACGGGCGATGTCGGCAGCAATGCGTTCGCGGTTGATGTAGTCCACCACCACTTTGCCTTGCACAGGAATTCCGTTGGTGCCATAGGTGTAGCTCATCATAGCCATGCGAATGCCTTTCACGTCCACCAGTTGCGGGCACAGCGTGTCGCGAGCAGCAGCATTAAGATAGGTGCCAACATGCGGAATGTTTAGCGCATCCAGCTGCTGAATGGTTCGCTTCAGTCCTGCGTCGCGGCGGTCGAGGCAGTGATTGTTGGCAGTGGCAAAAAAGTCGAAGCCGGCATCGCGCAGTGCCGAGGCAAACGCATCGGGTGCGCTGAAGTTGGGATAACCCGAGTAGGGCTTTCCGCCCAATGGACATTCGAGATTCACCACGGCAAAGTCGGCATCGGCGATGTCGCTGGCAAGGTGGGTGAAGCACGCCGAATAGTCGTGATTGCCGTCGGCGGTGCGTGCGGCTCTGATTTGTGGGCCATGCTGCATGGCATCGCCCACAAAGGTGAGTCGTATGGTTTGGCTGCTGGCTGTTAAGTGCAGCAGCGTTGCGAGTATCGCAATAGTGAAGATGTGTTTCATGCTAAATCAGGTTGCACGAGGTGTGCGGAGAAGGGTGGTTAAGCGTTGTAAATGACCTTCTTAGCCGCAAGCAGGGTGTTCTTCATGAGCGAGCAGATGGTCATCGGACCAACGCCGCCCGGCACCGGGGTGATGAGCGAGCATTTAGGTGCAACATTGGCAAAGTCGACGTCGCCCTTGAGTTTGAAGCCGCTTTTGGTTTCGGTCGACGGCACACGGGTGGTGCCTACGTCGATAATCACAGCACCCTCTTTCACCATGTCCTCTTTCACAAATTCAGGTTGTCCGATTGCGGCAATGATGATGTCGGCTTGGCGGCATATTTCCTTCAGGTTCTTGGTGGCAGAGTGGCACACGGTTACGGTGGCGTTGCCCACAGGAGCCTTTTGCATGAGCAGGTTGGCAACCGGTTTGCCAACGATGTTGCTTCTGCCAAGCACCACGCAGTTGGCACCATTGGTGTTCACGTTGTAGCGACTGAGAAGCTCGATGATTCCGGCAGGGGTTGCCGAAACGAAGCACGGCAAACCAATGGACATGCGGCCCACGTTGGTGGGGTGGAAACCGTCAACATCCTTGCGATAGTCGATGGCTTCGATGATGCGTTGCTCCGAGATGTGTCGCGGCAGCGGCAGTTGCACGATAAATCCGTCGACATCGGCATCTTTGTTGAGTTTGTCGATGGTGTCGAGCAGTTCGTTTTCGGTTACGTCGTCCTCGTAGCGGATGAGGGTCGACTTAAATCCGCATTGCTCGCAGGCTATCACTTTGTTGCGCACGTATGTCTCGCTGCCACCGTCGTGGCCCACGAGAATTGCCACCAGGTGAGGGCGGCGCTTGCCTTCGGCAATCATTTGTTCAACTTCGGCTGCAATTTCCTGTTTCACTTCGGCAGCCACTTTCTTACCGTCGATTAGTTCCATAAAAAGGGTAGTTATAATATTAGTTTGTTATTAATTATTTCTCGGTTTTATAGTTCAATTTCGATGTTCAGTTCGCCCGATGTGCGGCGTTGCCGTCCGTTCTCGAAAATCTCGCCGCTGTGGCCTACAAAGTTCGAGGCCTTCACGCCGTTGATGCGGCACGCTTTTGGCGCGGAGCCGTTGCCCTTGCCGGTGACGGTGATGTTGATTACATTGCCGTGGAAGCGTAGACCTTTGAGGGTGCATTTGCTGCCATCAGCCATGCCGATAGGGCGGAACTTGAGTCCGCGCAGCCCGATTTTAATGCCAAACACCTCGTAAAGCATATTGCGTATGAATCCGGTTGCGCACCAGGTTTGGTCGTGGCACGGGTTCCAAAGATGACCGCATTGATAACCGCCGCTGGGCTTGCCGTTGGCAGGGTCGTAGATTTCGTAGAAGCCCTTGTTGTTTACCGCCAGCTTGGCAAGGTTGTTGAGCTCGAAATAGAATTGCTTGGTGGCTTTGGCATGGGCGCATGCCGAGGCGTACATCATGTTCACGTGAGGCCAAATCATCACGTTGTGCCGTCCGGGTTTCTGTGCCGAGAAGCGCGGGAACGCAGGGTAAACGCAAGGCACACCGTAGGCGGTGACGTGAACGCCCGACAACAGCCGCTGAGCCTCGCTTCGACTCACCACCTCGTAGAGCACGGCAAATGCCACGCCAAGAGCTTCGGTGTGGGTGTGCTTTTTGCCGTTTTGGTCGATGAGATAGATGAGGCGGTTGTTTCGCTTGTCGTAGAAATTGGCGCGAATGGCTTTCTTTAGCTGTTTTGCTTTGTTTTCGTAGGCACTGCCATCGTGGCCCGATTGCCATGTCATGTCGGCAATGCACTGATAAGCCTTATAGTAGACGCAATTGGTGCTGAGGCACATGATGTTTTTTGCGTCGTGGTCGAGCACATAGCTGCTGTTGTTGCCAGTCTGATAGATTGGCGCATCGTAGCCCGCAATGCCGTCTTGAAACACAGCCGGACCGGTGAACAGTTTGTAAGAAGTGTTGTAGCACGTGCTTTCGAGCTCGGCGATGGTTGCTGTGGCGCAACGCAGAGCGTCGGCAAGAAAGGCGTTGTCGGCAGTTGCCATATAATGATTCCAAGCGGCAATCACCCAAATTATTTTGTCCCAATACTGATGCCCCACCGAGGAGCGATTGTTGGTTACGCTCCACAGCGAGTGCTCGGCAGCATCGGGGCGCAGCAGGCTTGCTGCGTTAGCCGAGTTGAATGCGCAGTCGCGAGTCCATTCGCCGCCGTAGTCGCCTCCGGCAAGAATCAGCCCCTCGGGCGTGATGTTCTTGTCGAGGGCGCTCATTGCCATGCTGAAAGCTTGGTTGAGCGTTGAATTGTTGGTTGTGACGGTTTGAGCATTAAGTTTTGCGACAAATGATGTGGTAACGATTATTATCGTTGCCAACACGGCTTGTATGTTCGCTTTGTTCATTTTGGTTGTGTATTTAATATTGTGGTGAGAAAAGTGTCGGAGGCAAAGAGGGGGAATGAGTTTGAGAGGGCTTCGTTTAAGAGAAACACCCAGCATCATGCAGCGAAATTGATAGTGCAGATGCTGAGTGTGGCTAAAAATGAGATGCTTATTTGCGACGACGAAGGTTTTGCATAGCCTTCATCGGGTTCTTCATTGTGGTGGCAAGTCGCATCATCTTGCGAGTTTGCTCGAACTGCTTGATTAGTCGGTTCACCTCTTGGATTGACGTGCCGCTACCTTTGGCAATGCGTTGACGGCGGCTGCTGCTTGTGCGACCGGAGTTAAGCACTTCGGGGTTGGCTCGCTCATATTTGGTCATCGATTGTATGATGGCTTCCACGCTCTTGAATGCATTGTCGTCGATGTCGATGTCCTTGATTGCCTTGCCCACGCCCGGAATCATCGAAGCCAGGTCCTTGAGGTTACCCATCTTCTTGATTTGAGCAATCTGATTGATGAAATCGTCGAAGTCAAACTTGTTCTTGGCAATCTTGGCTTGCAGTTTGCGGGCTTCCTCCTCGTCGTATTGCTGCTGCATGCGGTCGACGAAGGTGACGATGTCACCCATGCCAAGGATGCGGTCAGCCATACCGGCAGGGCGGAATGGGTCGATGGCTTCCATCTTCTCGCCTGTACCGACAAATTTTATCGGTTTGTTCACCACAGTGCGAATCGAAAGAGCAGCACCGCCGCGGGTGTCACCGTCGAGCTTGGTGAGCACCACGCCGTCGAAGTCGAGGCGGTCGTTGAACTCCTTGGCGGTGTTCACAGCATCCTGACCGGTCATGGCATCCACCACAAACAGTGTTTCGCTTGGGTTGATGGCGCGCTTGATGGCTTCTATTTCGTTCATCATTTCCTCGTCGACAGCCAGACGACCGGCGGTGTCGACAATCACCAGGTCGAGGTTCTGCTTCTTAGCCTCGGCAATAGCGTTAAGCGCAATTTGCACCGGATTTTTGCTCTCGGGCTCAGAATAAACAGGCACGCCAATTTGTTCGCCAAGCACCTTCAGCTGCTCGATAGCGGCAGGACGATACACGTCGCAAGCCACCAGCAATGGGCGTTTGCCCTTGTCGTGCTTCAGCTTGTTGGCAAGCTTGCCCGAGAAAGTGGTTTTACCCGAACCTTGCAAACCCGACATAAGAATCACGGCAGGCTTGCCCTCGACGTTGAACGGCGCTTGTTCGCCGCCCATAAGGGTAGCCAGCTCGTCGTGTACAATCTTAATCATCAACTGATTAGGATTGATGGCGTTGATTACGTTTTGACCGATAGCCTTAGCCTTTACGGTGTCGGTGAATTGCTTGGCTACATTATAGTTAACGTCGGCGTCGAGCAGGGCGCGGCGCACCTCCTTCATGGTTTGTGCCACATTGATTTCGGTAATCTTGCCCTGACCCTTCAGAACTTTAAATGATCTCTCAAGTTTTTCGCTTAAATTTTCAAACATCGTTTATTTCAATTTATTTGTTTTTCTATTTTTAGGAATTGTCGTAGTGTGTGCCCGTTTGGGCATACACAAAACCACAGCGCTGGGCGTTGTGTTGAAAATATTTGCAAAATAAGCATATATTTGTGATTTACACAAGAGGGCAAGCATCGAAGATTGGTCTAAATTTTAGTTATAAATGCAAATGAAAGTGCTTAAAAATGTGAAATCAGCATTAAAATAGGGCATAAATTAGGCTTAAAAGGCTTTGTGGAAGTGCGGTGTGTAGGCAAAATGCTTTTTTTTTTGTAACTTTGCAGGCAAAATATTTTTTATTGGAAATGGATTTTAGCAAGGTACTGTTTATATCGCAGGAGATATCGCCCTATTTGCCAGCAACGAAGTTGGCAAAAGCAGGACAGTTTTTGCCTCAGCTTGTGCAAGAGGCAGGTTATGAGGTCCGTACATTCATGCCCAAATATGGATGTATAAACGAGCGTCGCAATCAGTTGCACGAGGTGATACGCCTGTCGGGTGTTAATCTGATAATCGACGACACCGACCACCCACTCATCATCAAGGTGGCAACGTTGCAGCCCGCCCGCTTGCAAGTCTATTTTATCTTCAGCGACGACTATTTTTCACGCAATATATGCAAGGAGCTTGAAACCGTTTCGTCGCCCGACGACAACGACGAGCGCAGCATCTTCTTTGTGCGCGGCGTGTTTGAAACGGTTAAGAAATTGCGTTGGGAGCCCGACATCGTGCAGTGTGGTGGCTGGATTACAGCCCTTGCCGCTGTCTACCTCAAGAAATTCTATAACGAAGATTCGGCGTTTCGCGACACTAAGGTGGTGTATTCAATCGTAGACAACGACCTTGTAGCTCCGCTTGATGCTCGCATGGCTGAAAAGATTCAAGCCGATGGCATCGACGACGATGTGCTCAAGAGCCTGATTGGAAAGCCGGTCGACTATAAGGAGCTCACCAAGCTTGCCATTGCTAACAGCGACGGTGTGTTGCAGCGTTGTGAGAATCTCGACCCGGAAATCCTGCAATTCATCAAGGATTCAGGCAAGCCATTTGTGCCTTACAATGGCGAGGAGCTGAATGCTCAGGCATATATCGACTTTTATAAATCTTTATAAAAAAAAGGAGTATGAGAAGTTTATTCTGTTATATATCAGCGTTGATGCTGGCAGTGTCGGTTTGCTCGTGCGAGGACAATAGCAACGTGGGCAATTCGCTCTCCGACACCACTATCTCGGTGGTTGCCGACTCGTCGTTCACCGTCACCGGACACTCGGTGGCTATACCGCGCGTCAAAGCCCGCACCATAGTGCAACTGTTGGGCGAAATCAAGGCTGACAACTACGGCGAACTGACGTCGGATGTGGTGAGCGAAATGATGCCTGTGGGCAGCTTTGTCACCGATGGCGTTACCGAGGAAACCATCGACCGCATGCGCTTGGTGATGTACGTAAGCGCTGGCACCGGCTTCACTGGCGACTCGATTGTGCCTATGCAAATGAGCGTGTATAAGCTCAATAAGCAGTTGCCTAACCCGATATATAGCGATTTCAACCCTGCCGACTACTATAACGAAAGCGATTTGCTGGGCACTGCCACTTATACGGCAAGCGATATGGACAAGTCGACTGCCGAGCGCGAAAAGCACCTGCAAAGCTACTACGACAACGCAACCTACTCAACCAAATACTACGAGTTACGTGAGGCGCGCGTGGAACTGCCTGTTGAAATCGGTCGCTCGATTTTCCGCGAATTCAAGAATAACCCGTCGACGTTTAGCTCGCCCGACGAGTTTGCAAAATTCTTCCCCGGCTTCTACATCAAAAACTCGTTTGGCAGCGGCCGTGTGATGAACTTCCAAAGCACCGAAATTGAGATGTTCTATCATCGCAAATATAAGACTGAATTTGGCACCGACACCATCGTGTTCGATTCGATTGGTTGTTTGGCTGTCACGCCAGAGATATTGGTGAACAACATCATCAACATGAAGGTCGACAAAAAGCTCCAGCAGCAAGTTGCTGATGGCGAGGCATTGCTGGTGGCTCCGCAGGGCTATCAAGTAGACCTCAAATTGCCAATTCGAGATATTGTGGCAAAATATAATCTCGATTCGGGCTTGAAGGTGATTAATGAGCTGAGGCTCGAAATCCCAGCTGAAACAATCGAAAACGATTATGGCATCGAACCGCCATCGAGCGTGATGCTCATACGCACAAGCGAAAAGGATGATTTCTTCAACGAAAACCAGCTCACCGACGGTTGCCGCTCGTATGTGGGTTACTATGATTCCACCAATCACAACTATGTGTTCAGTGGGCTTCGCGAATATGTGATTGATGTGCTTTCGTCGAACAAAGACGTTACTGACGACGACGAAAACATCTCGCTCATACCTGTCGACATAACATCGGAGTCGGTGTCGTCGAGCTACAGCTACTATTATAGCTCGGCATCATCGGTGCTCACCAAGGTGGCTCCGGCTGTTGCGCGTCCTGCCATGGCACGTCTTAACCTTGCCAAGGCAAAAATTCGCTTGACATATTCGAAAAAGAAGTAAAAAATATATTATCTTTGCAGACGCGTTTCGGGCGGTGCTGATAAATGCAGACTGCCAAAAACGCCAACCAGCCACAATAGCTCAGTCGGTAGAGTATCTCATTCGTAACGAGACGGTCGCGGGTTCGAGTCCCGCTTGTGGCTCAAACATCAGCTTGCATTGCAAAATGCAGGCTGATGTTTTTTTTGTGGATGGTGCGTTAAACGACGTTAAAATTGTAACATAAGTTAGCGAGTGTTAAAATGTATGCACAGAGTGATATAATATGTATATTTGTAGTTAGAATTATCAAAAAAACTGAGACATTATCACACTCAGTGTTTACCTACAGAAATCTACTGTGCAAATATGCTTAATTCGATTGTAAGATTCTCGATTCAGAAGAAATTGTTTGTTGCATTAACAACACTGTTTCTTTTCCTTGGCGGATTATACGCCATGTTCACGCTGCCCATCGATGCTGTGCCCGACATCACCAACAATCAGGTGCAGATAGTGACGGTGTCGCCAACGCTTGCCCCGCAAGAGGTGGAGCAGCTCATCACCATGCCGGTGGAAATATCGATGAGCAACATCATGAATGTAGAAGAAATACGCTCGGTGTCGCGATTTGGCTTGTCGCTGGTGACGGTGGTATTTAAGGAGAGTGTGCCCACGTTGCAGGCGCGCCAGTTAGTAAACGAGCAGATACAGGCGGTGGCGGGCGAGATACCCTCGGAGCTGGGCACGCCCGAACTGATGCCAATCACCACCGGTCTGGGCGAGATTTATCAGTATGTGCTGAAAGTCGACGACAAGCATAAGGATAAATACGACGCCATGGAGCTGCGCACAATTCAAGATTGGATTGTGAAGCGCCAGTTGTCGGGCATACCGGGCATTGTTGAGATTAACAGCTTTGGCGGTAATCTCAAGCAATATGAAATTGCCATCGACCCCGACGCTCTTTCGGCGCTGCAAATCACCATCGGCGACGTGTTCGACGCTCTGAGCAAAAACAACCAAAACACCGGCGCCAGCTACATTGAAAAAGCAGGGCGTGCCTATTACATCCGCTCAGAGGGCATGATTTCGAAAACCAAGGACATTGAAAAAATCGTCGTCACCAATCGTGGCGGCATGCCGGTGCACATCAGCGACATAGGCAAGGTGAACTTTGGCTCGGCAAAACGCTTTGGCGCCATGACCATGGACGGCGAAGGAGAGTGTGTGGGCGGAATTGCCATGATGCTGAAGGGCGCAAACGCCAATGTGGTGACCAAGACCCTTGAGGAACGGGTGGCTAAGGTGCAGAAGATTTTGCCCGAGGGCGTAACCATCGAGCCGTATCTCAACCGCTCGGAACTTGTCAACCGAAACATTTCAACGGTGATTTACAACCTCATTGAGGGCGCATTGATAGTTTTCGTGGTGCTTATAATATTCCTTGGCGACATTCGTTCGGGATTGATTGTGGCTTCGGTGATTCCGTTGGCTATGCTGTTTGCATTTATATTGATGCGCATTTTTGGCGTTTCTGCCAACCTGATGAGCCTTGGCGCCATCGACTTTGGTATTGTGGTGGATGGCTCGATTGTGATACTTGAAGGCATTCTTGCCCACATCTACGGCAAACGGTTGAGCGGCAAGACGCTCAGTGCCGAGCAGATGAACGCCGAGGTTGAAGCAGGTGCCGTGAAGGTGGTTAAGAGCTCGACGTTTGCGGTGCTGATTATCCTCATTGTGTTCTTCCCTATATTGACACTCACGGGCATCGAAGGCAAGTATTTCACGCCAATGGCGCAGACGCTGGTGTTCTGCATCATCGGTGCACTGGTGCTTTCGCTCACCTATGTGCCAATGATGGCAACGCTGTTCCTCAAGCGCAGAGTGGTGTTGAAGCCCACCTTTGCCGACCGCTTTTTTGCATGGCTCACCAACATATATGAAAAGGCATTGACGGCATGCATGCGCCGCGTGTTTGTAACTTTGGCTTGTGCATTTGCCCTGTTGGCGGCTTCGCTGATGCTGTTCACGCGCCTTGGCGCCGAGTTCATACCAACGCTCGACGAAGGCGACTTTGCCATGCAGATGACACTGCCTGCCGGCAGCTCACTAACCCGCAGCATCGACATTTCGCTCGAGGCTGAACGCGTGCTCAAGCAGCGTTTCCCCGAGGTGAAGCATGTAGTGGCTAAGATTGGTACGGCAGAGGTGCCAACCGACCCGATGTCGGTGGAAGATGCCGACGTGATGATAGTGATGAAGCCATTCAAGGAGTGGACTTCGGCATCGAGCCGCGAAGAGATGGTGGAGAAAATGAAAGAAGCCCTCGATGGCGTGAAAGGCGCCGAGTTTAACTTCAGCCAACCAATTCAATTGCGCTTCAACGAGTTGATGACGGGTGCAAAGGCTGATATTGCCATCAAGCTATATGGCGAGGACATGGAGGAACTTTATGCCCGTGCCAAAGACGCTGCCAAATATGTGGCACAGGTGCCTGGTGCAAGCGACGTGATTGTTGAGCAGGCCATGGGTTTGCCGCAGTTGGTGGTGAAGTACGACAGAACAAAGATTTCGCGATACGGAATCAACATACAAGAACTAAACGACATCATTCGCACCGCCTATGCCGGCGAGGCAGCCGGTGTGGTGTTTGAAAACGAACGCCGTTTCGACCTTGTGGTGCGCCTCGACAACGACAAGGTGAAGGACCTCGACCTCAACCGCCTGTATGTGCGCACGTGCGACGGATTGCAGGTGCCCGTTAGCGAGGTGGCTACAATCGACCTTGTAGACGGTCCGCTGCAAATCAACCGCGATGCCACCAAGCGCCGCATAGTTATTGGCGTGAATGTGCGCAATGCCGACATCCAGCAGGTGGTGGAGCGCATCAGCAACACACTCGACGGCAATGTTAAGCTCAAGCCGGGATATTATTTTGAATATGGCGGACAGTTCGAAAACCTGCAGAATGCCATACGCACGCTCATGATAGTCATACCTATAGCGCTGATGCTCATTTTGTTGCTGCTGTTCTTTGCATTCCGCAGCATCACCTATTCGCTTGTGGTGTTCTCAACGGTGCCGTTGTCGCTCATCGGTGGCATATTGGCATTGTGGCTGCGCGGACTGCCGTTCAGCATATCGGCGGGTGTGGGCTTCATTGCTCTGTTTGGTGTGGCTGTGCTCAATGGTATATTGATGATTAATCACTTTAATGATATGAAGAAACAAGGCAAATATGAGATGTGTACCAATCAAATAATCAAGCGCGGAAGCAGTCATTTGTTGCGTCCGGTATTCCTTACAGGGCTTGTGGCTTCGCTGGGCTTTGTGCCTATGGCAGTAGCCACGTCGGCAGGAGCCGAGGTTCAGCGTCCGCTGGCAACGGTGGTTATCGGCGGCTTGATAGTGTCCACTGTGCTGACGCTGCTTGTCATACCGGCATTCTACCGCATCGTAAACGAGTTGCCTGTGGTGATTCGCCGTTACAAGGCGCGCCGTGGTGTGCGAACGGCTGCTCTGATTGCTGTGCTTGCTTTGATGCCGTTGGCTGCCAATGCTCAGCAACCTGCCAAGGTAACCCTCGACCAAGCCATCAACATGGCTTTGGCTGGGTCGCCGCGCCTGCGCTCGGTGGAGAGCGACATTGCTCGCATCAAGGCTTCGAAAGGCGAATCGTGGGAGCTTGGGGCTACACAAGTAACTTATTCGTGGGGTCAACTTAATGGTGAACTCAAACACGACAACGAACTCACTGTGGAACAGTCGTTGGGCTCGTTGCTAACACCGTTCTATAAAAATAGCTTGGTAGACGTGCAGGTGGCAAGCGGCGAACGCTATCGTCATCTGGTGGAAAAAGAAATCGTTGCCGAGGTGAAACGTGCGTGGGTCGACTATCAGCATGCCGTAAGTGTGCTGTCGTTGAGTGTCATGCAGGATTCGCTGGGTGCTCAGCTGCAAAAGAGTGGCAACTTGCGCTTGCTGCAGGGCGACATCAACCAACTGGAATACCGCATGATGGCTACGTTGGCTTCGGAAGTTCACACCAAGGTGCTGCAAGCAGCCGACGACGTGCGCCTTGCGGCAAAGCGATTTGCATGGGCTTGCTTCAGCAAAGATGCTGTGGAGCCAGCCGACAGTGTGCTTACCATGCTGTCAATGCCCGAGAACAACACTCTCTCGCAGGCTCATGTAGGCTATTTCGATTCGCAAGTTCAGGTGAAACGCAAGGCTGTTGACGTGGAACGCAGCCGTTTCTTCCCCGAGTTGTCGGTGGGCTATTCGCGCCAGAAGATTGAGCCGCTGTCGGGCTTGAACTCGTGGAGCGTGGGAGTGGCGGTGCCTATTGTGTTCTTCCCGCAAAAGAGCAAAGTGAAGCAGGCGCGTGCCGAAGCCACCATTGCGCAATGGGATGCCGAGGACAATCGCCTGAAGCTCCGCAACAAGGTGGACGAACTTACGCTGCAGCTCGAGCGTCAGCAGCGCACCATCAACTATTACACCGGCGATGCGCTCAAGCAAGCCGATGAACTGCAGCGTAACGCCATGATGCTGTATAAAGAAAGTGAAACCGGCATCGTGGAACTGCTGCATAGCATAACCACTGCAAACGATATACGCAAGTCGTATGTCGATGCTTTGCACGACTATAATGTGATGCTTTTGGAATTGGAATTATACACTGAAAATTAAATCATTACAGATATTATGAAATACTACTATTCGTTTATAGCCACTGCAGCTCTTATGCTTCTTGCTTCTTGCTCGCAAAATAAAACCGAAGAAAGCGCCACCGGCGAATCGGAAGCCACCGACGACGTAAAAGTGGAGGTGCTGAGTGAAGAGAAAACCGAGTCGGACACAGCAGCAGTTGATGCTGTGAGTGGTGCCACCAATGTTGCCAATTCGCCCACGTTCAACGGTGTGATGGTGGTGTCGCCGACGAAGCGCGTCACCATATCACTCACCATGGGTGGCAAGGTGCATGCACTCAACATCATGCCCGGTGCGGCAGTCCGCAAAGGTCAGGTGGTGGCTATGATTGACAATCCCGAATACATTCAGCTGCAGCAGACCTATTTGGATGCAGCTGCCCAGCTTGAGTATCTCGAGAAGGAATATCAGCGCCAACGTACGTTGGGCGAGCAGGATGCTGCTTCGCAAAAGCGTGTTCAGCAAGCCAAGGCCGACTATTTGTCGATGAAGAGCCGCGTTGAGGCTTCGGCTTCGCACCTCAAGACGCTGGGCGTAAATGCGCAAGCGCTCCATACCGGCGGCATTAAGCCATATTTGCCTGTCGTGGCTCCTGCAAGCGGATTTGTGACAAGCATGAATGCCAATTTGGGTAAGTATCTCGAGGTTGGCGAGCCTATATGCGACATAATAGATAAGAGCCGTATTTTGCTGCAACTCACTGTCTACGAAAAAGATTTGAAACTCATGAGAATTGGCGGAAATGTAGATTTTCGTGTCAATGGTATGGGCAAAGAGACATTCGGCGCCAAGATTGTTGCAATCGACCAAGCGGTGGACTCGAAGGACTATTCGGTGAAAGTGTATGCTGCGGTTAATTCAGTTCGCAGCGACTTCCGCCCGGGCATGTATGTGCGTGCCAAGGTAAAAAAATAGAGTGCGATTATGGAAAGACGAATGCGTCAAGGAGTGTGCCTTACGTTAGGCATAGTAATTTATTTTATTGTTCATGAGGGTGCTCATGCACTTGTTGCCATGCACTATGGTGTTCTGAAAAAGGTGAATGTGATGCTCATGGGCATACAAGTTGATGTTTATCACGAGCAAATGACCGATGTGCAGATGGGGCTGTTTTGCATGGCAAGCGCTGTTGCCACGTTGGCTGTGGCTTGGCTGCTGGTGCTGTTGCGTGAGCGTATATGTGCTGTCAAGAGCAAGTATGCGCGAGCCTTGGCATGGTATGTTACGCTCATTCTGTTGGTTCTCGACCCCTTGTACCTGTCGGTGCTGTATGGCTTTGTGGGCGGTGGCGACATGAACGGCATTGCTTTGATTATGCCCAAGATGTGGGCAACGATTGGTTTTGCATTGCTTTTGGCAGTTGACATCTTTGCTGTTGTCAAGTGGGTTTATCCAAGCTATAAACGCTCATTCGCCGAGCAAGATTGAGCATAGTTTGCCTAAAGGCTAAGCGGAGATAATAGTTACAGGCGGGAAGAATCGGTTAAAACCATTCTTCCCGCCTGCTTCAGTTAAAGTGGGGTTATGTTGAGATTTGCTGAATCTCAGATGCTTTGTTCAACGTTCCATACAAAGGCGCGCAGACCAAGTTTTGGAGTGGCAAGGTCCATTTGATGGAGCTTGTCGAGGATTCCTTGCACTTGGTCGTCGTCGACGATGGTGATGAGCGCATTGGCAATTGATGGCCAAGCGTGTGAGCCAAAGTGCGGATCACCCGTTTTTGTTCCGCGGCCTTGCACTTCCTGCCAAGCTGTAAACCCACGAGCGTTGCTGCGCTGCAGCATGTCCACGATGCGCTCGTAGTAGGCTTGGTCGAATGCAATAAATATCGATTTCATAGTTTTATTCAGTTTTGTGATGTTTTCGTTAATGATATGAATCTGCAATCAATCGTTGTTGGCTTTACGCAGCTTCTTGCGTTCGCGTTTCACACCGTTGTAGGCAAATATACAATAGAGAGTAGGCACAAACAACAGGGTGAGCAGAGTTGAGAACGTAAGACCGCCGATAACGGCAATACCCATCGGACGCCACATTTCGGCACCTTCGCCTTGGCTCACAGCCATCGGCACCATACCGAGGATGGTGGTGAGGGCTGTCATGATGATTGGACGCAGACGCGAGCGACCGCCGTCAACCACCGATGTGCGAATGCTCATGCCGCGTTCGCGGTTAAG
Source organism: Bacteroidales bacterium (assembly GCA_004557385.1). Classification (GTDB taxonomy): domain Bacteria; phylum Bacteroidota; class Bacteroidia; order Bacteroidales; family Muribaculaceae; genus SFTJ01. The sequence continues at coordinate 134,356 of SFEA01000004.1, read as the reverse complement.
GGTGATGTAGTCGATGAGCACAATACCGTTTTTCACCACAATACCGATAAGCATGATTGCGCCAATCATCGACATGATGTTGAGGTTGGTGCCGGTTGCCCAAAGAATGAGGACGATACCCGAGAGGGCAAAGAGCAACGAGGTCATGATGATTGCCGGGTAGGTGAGCGACTCGAACTGAGCAGCCATTACGATATACACCAAAATGATGATGATGATGCCCAGTGTGGCGAGGTCGGCAAACGAATCCTGTTGGTCCTCGTAGCTACCCGAGAGCTCTACGGTGATGCCGGTAGGCATGTCCATTTGGTCGAGCTTTGGCTGCATTTCTTCAACAATCTGGCTCATAGGCACGCCGTCGACGGTGGCTTGCACGGTGATGATGCGCTCACGGTCCTTTCGCTCGATAGTAGGCGGGTTGAAGCGCTCAACCACGGTGCCAACGTCCTTGATGCGCACGGCTTTGCCTTGGTTGTTGTAGATGAGGATGTTTTCGATGTCCTCGAGTGTGGTGCGGAATTCTGGGGCGTACATTACCTTGATGTCGTATTCCTCACCGTCCTCACGATAGTAGCTGGCAGTGCTACCGTTGATGCGGTTGCGCAGGTAGGTGGCTGCCGTTGATAGGTTCAGACCGTAGAGCGCCAACTTTTCGCGGTCGAAGTCGACTTGATATTCCGGCTGATAGTCGCTACGGCTGATGGTGATGTCGGATGCGCCTTCGCACGAGAGCAGCAGTCGCTTCACTTGTTGAGCCACGCTGTCGGTGGCGGCGAAATCGTAGCCGTAGATTTCGTAGTCGAGGGTCGACTGTCCGCTCATGCTGCCGCCACGGCTACCGCCCACATTCACGATGGTTTTCTTGAACTCGGGGTAGTGCTTGAGGTCTTCGCGCATAAGGGCTGCAATTTCCACGATGCCGCGTTTACGTTCGCCAGGGTTGCACAGACGTATGTTCATTGAAATGATGTGTGAACCGTTGTCTTGCAGCGAGGCGAATGTATTGTTGTCGCCGGCTTGACCTACGGTGAAGTTCATCACATCGATTTCGGGATATTTAGCTTTCCACTCGTTGTAGAGGCGGTGGCTGATTTCCTCGGCACGTTCAACGCGAGCACCAATAGGCAACTCGAGTGTAACGCCCAAACGGCTGTTGTCGCTCACCGGAATGAACTCGCTGCCGATGTATTTCATCAAGCCCATCGAGCCAATGAATATGCCAAGACACACCAGAATGGTTACGGTCTTGTGGCGCACTACAAGGTTGAGCAGGCAGGCATAGCCGGCATCGAGTCCGTCGAGGGCTTTTTCGATAGGTGTGAAGAGCTTTTTCATCAAGCCTTTCTTGTCGGCACCACGCAGACGCAGCAGCTGGCTGCAAAGCATAGGTGTGAGCGAGAGGGCGCAAGTGGTGGAGATAATCATCATGATACAAACCATCCAGCCCAATTGCTTAAACAGCACGCCGGTCATACCGGTGACAAGGGTCAGCGGGAAGAATACGGCAATAAGCGTGAGGGTTGAGGCGATAACCGATATAGCCACCTCGTTGGTGCCGTGCACGGCTGCTTGTTTGGGGTCGGCACCGCGCTCGATGTGAGTGGTGACGTTTTCAAGCACCACAATGGCATCGTCAACCACCATACCGATTGAGATGGATAGTGACGACAACGAAATGATGTTGAGCGAATTGCCTGTTGCAAACAGATAGATGAACGAAGCGATGAGCGAGATAGGAATGGTGATGACGATGATGATGGTTGCGCGCCAGCGTCCGAGGAATGCAAACACCACAATCACCACAAACAGCAATGCATAGAGCACGGTTTCGGTGAGTGAGTTGATGGTGTTGATGATGTTGTCGCTGGTGTCGACAATCACGCCAAGCTTAACGTCGCTCGGCAGTGTCTTTTGTATGCCTGGAAGCATATCTTTCACCTTCTTTGAGATTTGCACCGAGTTGGCGCCCGATTGCTTTTGCACAACAATCATACCACCTTGAATGTTGTTGTTGAAGGTTTTTTGTGCGCGTTCTTGCAGCGAGTCGTCAACGCGAGCCACATCGCGCAGATAGATGCTTGCGCCGCCCGATGTGCCCACTACGATGTTTTCCATCTGTTTGGCATCGGAGAATTCGCCTTGCACACGCAGCGAATAGGTCTCGTTGCCGATGTCGAACGAACCGCCAGGAATGTTTTTGTTTTCGGCTCCGATGATTGAAGCGATTCCTTCAACCGACAGGTTGTAGGCTTCAAGACGGATAGGGTCGACATAAACGTGAATTTCGCGCTCGGGGGCACCGGTAACCGACACCGAACCGACACCGTCGACGCGTGCCAATGGGTTGGCAACAAGGTCGTCGAGGATTTTGTAGAGGCCTGGCGTACTTTCGTCAGCTTCAACAGAGAGCAGCAAGATAGGAATCATATCGGTGCTGAACTTGAAGATGAACGGAGTGTTGGCGTCGTCAGGTAGGTTGTTCGACACCATATCGAGTTTGTCGCGCACATCGTTTGTGAGCACGTCGATGTCGTAGCCATACTCAAATTCGAGGGTGATTACCGACACGTTTTCGCGTGAAGTGGAAGTGATGTGCTTGAGGTGCTCAACCGAGTTGAGGGTGTTTTCAAGCGGGCGCGACACGTTTTGCTCAATGTCGCTTGCACTTGCTCCGGTGTAGTAGGTCATCACCATGATGGTGTTTGTGTCGATGTCCGGATACAAGTCGATAGGAAGTTTTGAATAGGAAAACAAACCGAGAATAATCACTGCCACAAAGCAGAGACTGGTCATTACCGGCCGTTTTACCGCACTTGCATATAAACTCATTGTGTGAATGTTCTAATGTTAGATGTTGTTCTTCTTGAAAAACTCGTGTGGAGGATGAACGGCGTCGTGATTATTTCACCGAGTCGGTGTTTGCAGTAGCTTTTGCCTGCTCGTTTGCAATGCCCACTTCCATGCCGTCGTTGAGGCGCGATTGACCGCTGATAACCACGTCGCTGCCCGAAGGAACGCCCGAGAGTAGCTCGTAACTGTTGCCGAGGCGTTGACCCAATTCAACTTTGTTGTACGATACTTTGCCGTCTTTGTAGACATAAACGTAGCGGTTGCCGCTGCCGGTTTGCTTTATGACTGCCATATCGGGTACAACCACGTTTTTCTTTGCTCCGAAGTCGAAAATCACGCGGGCAAACATGCCGCTGCGCACACGGTTGTCGCTGTTGGGCAATGTCACTTCAACTTGGAATGTGCGGGTGGCAGGGTCGATAGTAGGGTGAATGAGGTGAACGGTGCCGGTGAATATTTCGTCGCCGTAAACGTCGAGCTTCACGTTGAGCTTCTGACCCTTTTTGATGCGTGGGAAGTCGCTTTCGTTTACGCTAACAATCACCTTCACGGGTTGCATTTGTTCAATCACCAGGATTGGTGAACCGCTGGTGTAGTCGCCTGGGTCGTTGTTCTTAGCAGTAACCACGCCGCTCATAGGTGCTGTGAGCACAGTGTTTTCTTTGGCGTTGTTGTAGGCGCGCATTGCAGCGTCGTATTCGGCTTGCAGTTGGTCGACAGTCTGTTGTGTGCCGCCGCCAATGGCGAGCAGTTCTTTAGCGCGGTCGAGGTTCACCTTTTGGTTGGCAAGGCGAATTTTTTGCTGTTCAATGTTCACGTCGTCGAGAATCACGAGCGCCTGACCGGCACGCACTGGCGAACCCACGTCAACCAGAATTCGCTTGATGCGGTTAGGGGTGGATGTAGAGATGTTGTTGGTTTTAAAGCCTTCAACAGTTGCTGTATATTCAGCCATTTGAGGCACTTCTTGTTCGTAAACTTTTTGGATTTTCACAAGAGGCTTTTCATCTACCTGCTTAGTAGCAGTTTCTTCTTTGCCGGAGCACGACACCAGCAGCAGCGATGCGCATGCCATGCTTAGGATTTGCTTGATTGAATTCATAGTTTGATGTTGTGTATATATACAGTTGATTTTTTATTTGTTTTCGTTCGCGGTTGATTTGCTTGCCTTCGGATACTTTTCGTTGAGTATTGTAGATGTGCGTATCGAGGCATCCTTTGTGTTGGTTGGATATTGCACGTCGGCGTTGCCGAGGAGCAGTTCGAGGTCGCTCTTAGCCACCAGATAGTTGTAGATGGCTTGATAGTAGGCAAGTTTCGAGCTCATCAAAGCGTCTTCCGAGTCACGAAGGTCGAGGTAGGTTGAAGCACCAATCTTGAAGCTCTTTTCCTGAATTTGGTTGGCTTTTACAGCCTGTTCTACGCTGGCGGTGCAAGTTTCGATTTGCTTCACGTTCTTTTGTATGTTGTCAAGTTGAATTTGGCGTTGCATTTCCAGTGTGCGGCTCAGGTTGTCGCGTTGCCAAGCCATTTCTTTATACGAGAGTTCGGCTTGCTTTTGCTTGTAGTAGCGTTGACCGCCATTGAACAGCGTCCATGACAGCGACAGACCCACGCTTGAGTTCGGGCTCCATGCAAAGTTTTTGAATGGGCTGCCGTCGCTCATCGAATACCAGGTGTAGCCAATTGTTGCCGATAGTGTTGGCAACCACGAAGCTTTTTGCACGTCGATTGCCTTCTTGAGATAGTCGGTTTGCAGGTCGAGTTTTCGCAAATCGGCGTTCATGCTCAGGTCGTTGCCCATGGTCATCACGTCGGCATACATAGTAGACTTGAAGTCGGAGAGCGATGTGTTTGGCTTGATACCTTGATTAACATCCATGCCCATGAGCACCTTCAGCTGCAGTTCGAGGCTTCGAATTGAGTTTTGGGCTTCGATAATCGATGGTTCGATGTTTTTCACAGCCACGCTTGAACGCAGCACGTCGAATTCGCTGGCGGTGCCGTTCTTGAATTTCTTCTCGTAAATGTCGGCATTCACCTTTGCAGTGGCGTGGTTTTCAACCAGCACATCGTAGGAGTCGTAGGCAAGCAAGAGCGCATAATAGGCATTCTTCACTTGATTGATGAGTGAGATGCGCGAGGTGCGCGAGGCTTCGATGTTTTGCAAAATCTGATTGTCAGAGAGCTTTATCGACTTCCACAGCGCAACCGAGATGAGCGGCATTGAGGCGTTGAAGCCGGTATTGTGGGTGTTGTCGCGTCCCATTTTGATTGCCATGGTTTGACCGCCGTTGTTCATATACATGGTTTGCTTAGCCAGGGTGCGGCTATAGGCGGCAGAGAACGAAACATTTGGGAACAGTTGTCCGATGGTTTCTTTCTTCGAATAATCGACACGGGTGATTTCCATGTCGGCAATTTTGATTGTCGGATTTTCGTTCAGTGCAATCTTCACACAGTCGTCCACCGATAGCATCATAGTGTCGCTCGCAGCAGTTGATTGTGCTTTCAGAGTTGACGATGCAAGGGCGAACATGCCAAGAAGCAGAATGCTGAATTTGTTGTTCATTGCGTGTTATTGTTTATTATTTAATATGATGTTATTATTGTCGTAAAGTTTCGAGAAAAATTTGTCGATGAGTTCAATACCTTGTATGGTGGCAATCGAACGCAAGAAATTGATGAATACTTCGTCGAGCACTCTCACCAGAGGCAAGTCGTTTTGATAGGCGAGATTTGCCAATTCTGGGTTGTGAATAATCAGGTTTAGCACCTGCACGCTGATGTCGAGGTTTGCGTTGTCGCGCACCAGCCCTTCGTTTCGGCCTTTCTTGAGCACTTCAATGAGGTAGTGATTGTTTTGACCTTGCGCGCTTTCAAATTCGGTGTAAAGCGAAGGGTAGAGCCTGCGAATGTCGCTTATAAGTGCAAACGATGTGTGGCTCACTTGCTTGCGAATTTCGGCATATACGTTCAGCAGGGCATCGAGGCGGTTGCTGGAATCGTTGAAGATTCTTTCAAGGCGCTCGTGCTTCTGCTGTCCGTCGTGGCGCAGTGCTTCGGTGATGAGGGTGAGTTTGTCGGGAAACTGCTCGTATAGAGTGCGTTTCGATATGCCGCAAGAGCGTGCAATGGCGTCCATTGTCATCGACGACACGCCAATTTGCATCATCATGCGCAGCGTAGTTGTAATAATCCGAGTTTTTAATTCCATGTAATAGTAACCCTAATAAACCGATAATGTATTTAACGGTGCAAAGTTAGCAGAAAACTTTTAAAACGCGATAAGTTTTCAGGGTTAATTGTGGTGAATAAGCAGTTAAAATATGTAATTTTTTTGCACAAACCTGATTTACTCAACAAAATTTCAGGACCAATTATCAAAGTGTGATAGTTGGTCCTGAAAAAGAGCTGATATTGAAAAATACAACAAAAAATCGTGCTGAAAGGCAGAGCTCAGTCGATGAGCGTCATGCCAAGTTCGAGGGCTTCCTGATTGAGCGGTAGCAGGTGATGGAGTCGTTCAGGCAGGGCTTTGCGCAAACCGGCAATTATGCTTTCGAGTTTCACAATTGGGCGAACTTTAATCAATGCTCCAAGCACAAGCATATTGAACGTCTTGCTGTTTTTGAGCTTGAACGATTGTTCCATTGCTGAAATGCGAAATACGTTGATGTCGGTGCGCACAGGTGGGCGGTGAATGCCGTAGGTGTCGTAGATGAGGGTTCCGCCAGGCTTCACCTCGTTTTCAAATTTGTCGAGGCTCTGTTGGTTGAGCACAATGGCAGTGTCGAATCGGTTGAGGATAGGCGATGATATTAGTTCGTCGCTGAGAATCACCGTCACGTTAGCAGTGCCTCCGCGTTGTTCGGGTCCGTAGCTTGGCATCCACGACACTTCGCGGTCCTCCATTAGTCCGGCATAGGCAAGTATTTTGCCCATCGATAGCACACCTTGACCGCCGAATCCGGCTATAATAATCTCTTCTTTCATAAGTGTTTATACGTTTTTGAGGTCGCCGAGGGGATATTTAGTAAACATGTTTTCTTCCATCCATTTGTTGGCTTCAACAGGCGATAGCTTCCATCCGGAGTTGCAGGTTGCCACAATTTCCACCAGCGAGGTGCCTTTGCCAGCCATGCTGTTTTCAAAAGCCTTTCGAATGGCAGCTTTTGCCTTGCGCACGGCGGCGGGTGTATGCACGCTTTGTCGGGTGACGTAGCACGAGCCGTCGAGTTGGGCAATGAGCGGGCTTATGGCAAGCGGATAGCCGTTTAGGTCGACACGTCTACCGTAAGGCGTGGTGGCGGTTTTCTGCCCAAGGAGCGTTGTAGGAGCCATTTGTCCGCCGGTCATGCCGTATATTGCGTTGTTGATGAATATCATTGCTATGTTTTCGGCGCGGTTGGCGGCGTGAATGGCTTCGCAGGTGCCAATAGCAGCCATGTCGCCGTCGCCTTGGTAGGTGAATACGAGTTTGTCGGGCTGCAGGCGCTTGATGGCGGTTGCCACAGCCGGTGCGCGACCGTGTGCAGCCTCAATCATGTCGACGTCGATGTAGTTGTAGGCAAACACGGCACAGCCCACAGGTGCAACGCCTATGGCATATTCTTCGGCGCCCATTTCTTCAATCACTTCGCAGATGATTTTGTGCACGGTGCTGTGGCTACAGCCGGGGCAATAGTGCATTGCCACGTCTTTGAGCAGGGCGGGTTTTTTGTAGACGAGGTTTTCGGGTTTTATGATGTCGGTTGTTTCCATATATTAAACCTCCTTTTATTTTATAAGTTTTTGTTTGAATGCCTCAAACACTTCTTCGGGCGTTGGGACAATGCCGCCAAAGCGTCCGTAGTGTTCAACGGGCTTTTGACATTCAACTGCAAGTTTCACGTCCTCAATCATCTGACCGGCAGATAGTTCAACCACGAGAATGCCTTTTGCGTTTTTTGCAGCGTTGCTAATGGCTTCGTAGGGGAACGGCCAAAGGGTGATAGGGCGAATCAGTCCCACTTTGATGCCTTGCTCGGCTGCAAGTTCTTTCACCTTCAGGCTCACGCGCGCCATGCTTCCGAAAGCCACAATCAGGTAGTCGGCATCGTCGCAGTCGATGGCTTGATAGCGCACTTCGTTTGCCTCGATGGCTGCATAAGTCTGCTGGAAACGCAGGTTGTTTTTCTCCATCTGGTGCGAGTCGAGCTCAAGCGAAGATATGATGTTTTGTTTGCGGTGTCCTTTTCTGCCGTTGAGCGCCCATGGGCATTGTTGGCGAATTTGGTCCTCGGTGCGGCGAGGTCGTTGCTCGGGGATAATCACTTTTTCCATCATCTGTCCCACAACACCGTCGGCAAGAATCATAGCCGGGTTGCGGTATTTGAAGGCGAGGTCCCATCCCAGCCACACGAAGTCAGCCATTTCTTGCACGCTCCAAGGGGCGAGCACGATGCAGTGATAGTCGCCGTGGCCGCCGCCTTTGGTGGCTTGGAAATAGTCGGATTGCGATGGCTGAATGGTGCCCAAACCGGGACCGCCGCGCATCACGTTCACCACCAGTGCAGGCAGTTCGCTTGCGGCAAGATATGAAATGCCTTCTTGCATGAGGCTCACTCCAGGACTCGACGATGATGTGAACACTGCTTTGCCGCATGCTGCGCCGCCATACACCATGTTGATGGCAGCCAATTCGCTCTCGGCTTGAAGCACTACCATGCCGGTGGTTTCCCAGGGCATTTCGGCTTCGAGTGTTTCGAGCACTTCAGATTGGGGCGTGATGGGATATCCAAAATATCCGTCGCATCCGTAGCGTATGGCTGAGATTGCCAGCGCTTCGTTGCCCTTCATCAATTTCACTTTGTCGTTCATATAAAAGGAATGTTTGTAATATGACTCGTAGAGAGGCTTGTGGTAGCTTGTTGTTGAATGAAATGGAGCGGAATTAATCGGATATCTTCACACGATAGACTTCGATGCACGAATCGGGGCAGACGGTGGCGCAGCTTGTGCAGCCTGTGCATGCCTCGGCATTTGCCATGTATGCGAAATTATATCCTTTGTTGTTTACCTCTATTTTTTGCAGGGCAATCACGCTGAATGGGCATGCTGTCACGCAGATGCCGCATCCTTTGCAGCGTTCTTCGTCCACTTTGATTGCTCCTCTTAGTTTAACCATAGCTCTATACATTTTTTATTTGCAGTATACAAAATTAATGAATAATTTGTACCAAATTGCGATTTTTAAATAGATTAACCTTTGGCACATTTGTGCTTAGTTTGTGCCATAATGCTCCAATTGGGCATGATAAAAGCCGAGTTTGGCTGTTGGAGCGGTGCTATTCGAAGATGTAGTTGAAAAAATCGAGCACGGGCTTTGCTGTTTTGAGGTCGGCGGCTGCTTTTTCAATCCAATTGCCTTCGGTGAAATAGCTGTCGGGGCAGCGATGGCTGAAGGTGTAGTCCTTGGCTCGCAGCAGGTTGATGAGAGGATGGTCGGGTGAGAAACCTGCAGGCGCCTTCTTTAGCGATTGGAATGGGGTGAAGCTGAAGCGCGAGGCAAAATCGGGGCTGGTGATAATTGTCTGCAGCTCGTTGCCGTCGGCATCGATGAGCGAGCGTGTGCGTCGCAGCACGTCGGGCGTTGGGCACCACAATCCGGCAAAGATGCCCGAGTTGCCCGGCTCGAAGTGAACATAGTAGCATGCCTTGGTGCATTTCCTGCCGCCTTTGCCAATCACGGCGCTGAAGAATGTTTTGTAGGGCGTTTTGTCGTGCGAAAAGCGTATGTCGCGATAGATGCGATAGGCGCAGTCGGCGGCTTTCACGCCATGCAGCGTGTCGTCGTATTGGCTCATAAGGTCGATGAGGTGCTGCAGTTGGTCGAGCCAGCGGCTTCGCAGCATGTCGTACTGTGCTTTGTGCTCGGCAAACCATTCGCGGCGGTTGTTGTCGCGCAGTTCGCTCAGAAATTGGTAGGTAGCAATCATTATGCGAGAATGAAATGTTGTTTCTTGTAGGGCGAAATGGCTTTATAACAAAAAGAGCCAATCCTTGCCAGTGTGGCGAGGAATCGGCTCTCTATGCCATCTGATTTATAGATGTCCTTTTGCTTTGTCGCAATAATTATTCACCTTCAGCGATAGCTTCGCTAGGGCAAACAGCAGCGCAAGAGCCACAGCTCAAGCAAGTGTCAGCGTCGATTACATAAGAAGACTCGCCTTCAGAGATTGCTTCAACTGGGCAAGCACCAGCGCAAGTGCCGCACGATACACACAAATCAGGATTAATTACGTATGCCATAATGTTTTAGTTATTATAAAATTAATTTTGTTGTTGTTTTGTTGATGCAAATGTAATAATATTATTTTAATTGAGGCATATTTTTTGAGGAAATTTGTCGACGTGGCAATAATTATTGGAATTTGCGTTACCTTTGCAGGGCAAATTGTTACGGTGTGGGAGCGAAAAATCACATCACATTTGGTTCACAGGAATAGACATGACAGAAAACACTACAATAAAGCCATCGGTGGCAAAGCATTTCGTGGAGCAGCGGCAGTTGCTTCAGATGGAATATGAGCACGAACGCGACGAATATAAGCGCATAAGCGAGCAATGGGGCGTTGAGCGCACCGTGAGACGAGGCTTGTGCTGGTATCCGCTGCGCGTTGGCCGCAATCGCTACGATTCGCTCAACAGGCTGGTGGTTGACCTATATCGCAGCGAGAGCCAGCTGGAGCAAGAGCATCAATTTGAATACGGCCGTCAGGTGAGGTTTTTTGTTGCCGACGATGCCATGCGCGTGAGTTATAAATCGTACACCGGCACGGTGTGCTACGTCGACGTCGACCGTATTGTGGTGGCTGTGAGCGGCGTTAATGTGATAACCGACATGGAGAATTGTGCACAGGGCACGTTGGGCATGCAATTGTCGCTCGACGAAACCACCTATCGCACCATGTTTGAGGCGCTCAGCGATGTGGCGCAAGCCCGCAGCGGCAGGCTGGCTGAGTTACGCGACGTGATTTGCGGCATGGTGGAGCCGAGTTTTCGCGACATCTATCCTGTGCGCTTTCCGTGGCTCAATCGCAGCCAGGAAGTGGCGGTGAACAATATGCTGTGCAGCCGCGACGTGATGATTGTTCACGGACCTCCGGGCACGGGAAAAACCACCACGCTTGTTGAGGCTATTGCCGAGACACTCAACCGCGAGCCGCAGGTGCTTGTGTGTGCACAATCGAATATGGCAGTCGACTGGATTTGCCAGAAACTGGTGGAGCGCGGTGTGAGGGTGCTGCGTATTGGCAACCCCACGCGTGTGAACGACCAGATGCTGGGCTACTGCTATGAACGCCAATACGAGGCGCACCCCGATTATCCCGAGCTGTGGAGCATACGCAAAGCCATACGCCAGTTGCAGGGCGAGCGCCGAAAACATAGCATGAGCAGCTCGGTGCAAAGCCGCATCAACCGCTTGCGACATCGCGCCGAGGAGCTTGAAGTGAAAATAAATGTTGAGCTATTCGACAATGCCCGCGTTGTGGCTTCCACGCTGGTTGGCAGCAACAGCAGTCTGCTCACCGGGCGCCGCTTCGGAACGCTGTTTGTCGACGAAGCGGGGCAGGCACTCGAGGCTGCCACATGGATTGCCGTGCGCAAAGCCGACCGTGTGGTGCTTGCCGGCGACCATCTGCAGTTGCCGCCAACCATCAAGTGCTACGATGCCGAGCGAGCCGGCTTGGGCGTTACCATGATGGAGATGGTGGTGAGGCGTTGGCAGCAGGCGGTGACGTTGCTCACCACGCAGTATCGCATGAACCGCCAGATTATGCAATTCTCAAGCGACTGGTTTTATGGCGGAAGCCTTAAGGCTGCCGACGAGGTGAAGGTGCGCGGCATTCTTGATTTCGACACACCCATGGAGTGGATTGACACGTCGCAGATGGACTTCAACGAGCAGGTGCAGGGCGCAGGTTGCAGCAAGGTGAACGTGAAGGAGGCTGTTTTTTTCGTTGCACGATTAGAGGAATATGTGTCGCGAATAGGCTTGGAGCGCATCCTCGACGAGCGCATCGACTTTGGGCTGATTTCGCCGTATAAGGCACAGGTGCGCTACATGCGCCAGATAGTGAAGCGCAGCGCGGTGCTGCGTCAGCTGCGCGAGGTGCTCACGGTCGACACTATCGACGGCTTTCAGGGGCAGGAGCGCGATGTGGTGTTCATAAGCCTTGTACGCAGCAACGACGACGGCAGCATTGGTTTCCTGAGCGACCTGCGGCGCATGAATGTGGCAATCACCCGTGCCCGAATGAAGGTGGTGGTGATTGGCAATGCTGAGACCCTGTGCCACCATAAGTTCTATGCAAAGCTGTATGCCTACATACAGTCGCTGCGGCGTGATATATAATAAATGTGGTGAAAAAAACTTTTCGGGCGGTATTGCAATCGAGCAAAAGAATTTGTAATTTTGTAATCCGTTATGAGAAACGGTTTTGACAACGAGAAATATCTCAAAATTCAGTCCGAACGCATCAAGGAGCGTATTGCCCAGTTCGGAGATAAGTTATACCTCGAGTTTGGAGGTAAGTTGTTTGACGATTATCACGCAAGCCGCGTTTTGCCGGGTTTCCACCCCGACAGCAAACTGCGAATGCTCATGCAGCTGAGCGACATTGCCGAGGTGATAATTGTGATTAGCGCTTTCGACATCGAAAAGAACAAGGTGCGTGGCGACTTGGGCATCACCTACGACGAAGATGTGTTGCGCTTGCGTGGCGAGTTTGAGAAAGCGGGCTTGTATACCACCTATGTTATTATCACTCACTACAACGGTCAGAAAAGCGCCGATGCCTATCGTGCGCGCCTCGAGCGCATGGGCATTAAGGTGTGCTATCACTACACTATCGATGGGTATCCAAACAATGTTGAGTTGATTGACTCCGACGAGGGTTTCGGCCGCAACGACTTTGCCGAGACTTCGCGTCAGCTTGTTGTAGTCACGGCACCTGGTCCGGGCAGTGGCAAGATGGCAGTGTGCCTTAGCCAGCTCTATCACGAGCAGAAACGTGGCGTGAAAGCCGGTTATGCCAAGTTTGAGACCTTCCCCGTATGGAACTTGCCGCTGAAGCACCCTGTGAATGTGGCTTACGAGGCTGCTACCGCCGACCTCAACGACGTGAATATGATTGACCCGTTCCATCTTGAGGCTTACGGAAAGATTGCAGTGAACTACAATCGCGACATCGAAATCTTCCCGGTGCTGAATGCCATTTTCGAGGGTGTGAATGGCGAGAATCCATATAAGTCGCCCACCGATATGGGTGTGAACATGATTGGATTCTGCATGAGCGACGAGGACGTGTGCTGCAACGCTGCCCGCGACGAGATTATCCGCCGCTACTACACTGCACTCAACCGCCTTGCCGAGCGCGGCGAGGGCGAGAGCGAGGTGAAGAAGATTGGCCTGCTGATGCAGCAAGCCAAGCTCACCACCGAATATCGCCGCACCACAGTGGCTGCGCGTGAACGCAAGGAGCTCACCGGACTGGCGTCGGCAGCCATCGAATTGCAGGACGGCACCATCATCACCGCACGTTCCAGCAGCTTGCTCGGCCCAAGTGCCGCATTGCTGCTCAACGCTGCCAAGCATTTGGCTGGCATCGCCCATGAGGTGAAGCTTATTCCGCAATCGATGATTGAGCCTATTCAGCGCACCAAGGTAGACTTCCTGCACGGTCACAATCCGCGCCTTCACACCGACGAGGTGCTGGTGGCGCTGTCGATGCTGAGCATCACCGACGAAAATTGCCGACTGGCTTTGGAGCAGCTGCCCAAGTTTGAGGGTTGCCAAGTGCATTCAACGGTGCTGCTGAGCGAGGTCGACCGCAAGATTTTCAAGCGCCTTGGCGTTGAACTCACCTGCGACCCGGTGAAGAGTGTCTGACACTTCCGATTAGATTAAATCACAAAACATAAAAAATGCCCGGATGGCCTTATTGGTTACCCGGGCTTGATTGTTGTTATTGGGGAATGAAGAATGTTATATCACACGTCCGGCGGTGATGCGTCCGCCAATCACTTGCCACACTTGCTCGCTGATGGCGCGCATGCCGTCGATTGACGGATGCCCGAATTGCTTGCTGATGTGGTGCAGACTGATGCGAGTGATGCCGTAGTGACGGCACACCACCTCGCAGGTGCGATAGTATTCGGCGTTGAGCTCGGTGTTCTCGATGTTGTAGATGAGAGCTTCGGGGTATAGCTCCTTGAGGCGGTGAAACAGATAGCACATTGCCGGGCGCACCTGCTTGAGGTCGGCAGGTGTCCAATCGCTGTATTTATAGTCGCCCCAAGGCGAGCCAGCCCACGAATCGTTGGTGCCGCCAAACACCAGAATCACATCAGGTTTGCCGAGGCGGTCGGCACGAGTGACGTAGGCGTTGTTGGTGACTTCTTCGCCGCGATAGCCTGTGGTGCAGATGGTTGAGCCCGACCACGATTCGTTCACCTCGAGCTTAAGCCCGTGGCGGTTGATGAGCTGATGCCACCAAGTGTCGTCAACTCGCGTCACGTCGTTCTCAAGGTTGCGGCTATAAGGCTTTTCGGTGCCATACCAGATGGCATTGCCTTCGGGAATATATCCCTGAAAAGTGCTGTAGGAGTCGCCGAGAATCGACACACGCAAAGGCTCGTCTTGCGCGAATCCCCACTGACAGATGAATGTGGCAATAAGTATTGCAAAACAGATGCGAAGTTTGTTCATAACGGTTTGATATGTTTAGAGTTAGATGCGAAAATTGTCTATTTCTTGCGAGGTTGATAGTGCTTCACCCAGTCGATTTCCATCTCAACAGGCAGTTGCGACGGGTCGACCGCTCCCACCCAGCTGCCGCCGAGCTGCATATCGATGAGCAGATATTGTGGAATGTAGAATGGGAATTGCCCGGGCTTGTCGGTGTTGATGCGAGGATAGGTGAAAGTTCGCTTTCCATTGACGTGAAACACCAAGCTGTCAGGTAAGATGTCCACGCCGTAGACGTTGAAGTCGTTGGGCTTGATGGGCGCCGTGGTGTAGTGAGGCGGATTGTTGTCTTGCTTGAGGTTAAGCGTATAATAGCTGTGCACGGTTTGATAGGCGATTGTATCGTGGTTGAGGCGTTCCATAATGTCGATTTCGCCGCCGTTAGGCCAGCGGTTGTTCTCGGTGTCGAACGGCAGCAACCAGATGGCAGGCCAAGCGCCTTTCGCTCCTTGCAGGCGAGCGCGCACCTCAAT
The DNA here is from genome assembly GCA_004557385.1 of Bacteroidales bacterium. Taxonomy (GTDB): domain Bacteria; phylum Bacteroidota; class Bacteroidia; order Bacteroidales; family Muribaculaceae; genus SFTJ01. Next base: position 119,239 of record SFEA01000004.1, on the reverse strand, counting down.
TCGTCCGCAGTCGAAGGCGTGTTTGCCCTTGGTCCAGATGCCGCCGGTGAGATAGTGCGCAGTGTCGGCTTCGAGGTCATCGTTGACAATTCCTTTCAGCACCAAGCATCCGCCGCGCATCTCGTAGCAGCGCGGGTCTTTCGATTGAGTGTTAGCCCAGTCGGCATTTCCGCGGTCGGTGTGGCTCCATACCGTGTAGTCGATGCCGGAGCCGTTGAAATCGTCCTGCCACACCAATTTCCAGTTGGAACGGCTGCAAGCGCATAGCATGCTGGTGATGCACAGCAGAGTAATGATGGTGGATGAATGTTTTGAATTGCTCATAATGTCGCCGGTTATAAATGTAGGGTTTATACTTTAGCCAAAGTTACGAAAATCTTTTGTTTCCACTTGCATTGATTTTAATTTTTGATGAATAATCAAGTAGAGAAACCAAAGAACACATCGATGCTCTTTGGCTTCTTTGTAAATTATTTTGCGGATATGTTTGGCTGTATGCTGCTATTTGTTGTCGGTTACTAATATCTCTTTATAGAAAGTGTCGGTGCCTTGAGGTGAGATGAAATCAACCACTAAGGTTTGTTTGCCGGCATTTTTAGCCACGGCGGGGGCAAAACCAAGAGTGGGGGCAAGACCTTCGAAGGTGAAGAACGAGCCCATAGTTTCGGCAGGTTTGATTTTGGAGTTACGAGTTTTCACTAAAACCAAACCATTGAATGAGTTCCAACTATATGCCAATGCTTTCCACGGAGGCATATACTCTACCGATTCGATTTCTTCAGTCGGCATTTCGAACAGTGATTCTATCTCATCCACCATGTCTGCGCCATACTGAACATTATCCACAAATATCGGAACGCGAGAGCCACCATGAAGTGTGGATGCGCCTCTTGTGGAAAATACGCCTTTCTGTTCCACCTTTATTCCTATGATATTTTGCAATACATGACGAAGAGTGAGGTAGTGACGACGCTCTATTTCCTCTCTATCCTTATATCTAACGCTATAGAACTTATTGGTGGGAATGTTTGCTTCCTTTTTTACATAAGCCTTAACGGTTAATTCGGGTAATTTCAGAGAGCTGTCTTCGATGTTCAGGGTGCTATCGTTAACGACAAATAAGAGTTGCTCAGGAAGTGTTACAGAAGGATAGGTTTTATCGGGAAATTGGAAAACGGCTTTTACCGCCAACTCCTTTTTGTCGGCGGCTTGGAAATAGAATCGAGTGTTGCCGTAATAATTGTTGAGAATCAAATCGAAATCGCCGTTTTTCTTAAATGATGTATTCGACACTTCGTTGGTTTCGGTGTTGTACGCCACCAATGTGCCATTAGCTAAGCTGTAGCCCGAGTTGAGATATGCATTGCCAGAAAACGACATCTGCAATTTTGGCATATGTGAATAGATGAGCGAGTCGCGCTCGATGGCATCGGGCAAGTCGAACCGTGAAAAAGTGGCGGTAGCCAGCCAAGCGGTGACGTCATTGAAGAATTTCTCGCCGTTGCGATATGATACATAGTTCGACGGCATTGGGATAGGTGATGTTACTTGACTTGCTATATTGATGGCTGAAGCGGCATCTCCCACCATAGAAATGTTGCCCGTCATAAGCCGAGTGACTATGGTGGCGTGCTCGGGTAGCCCTTCGATAACAGGGAAAATAGAGTCGCCCAATGCCACAACGTCAGGAGTCGTTACCGAACATTGCAGTTTGGTGACGCCGAAAGCCGAAGATTGCGAAAGAACACGGTTGAGCGAATCGGTGAGAAATATGGTGAACAGCGAGGGCTTAGATTGCAAAAGGAACGCCCCGCGGTTTGTTTTAGCATCCACTTGGGAGAGCCCGTTTTTGCAGTCATATCCGTATATGCGATAGCCTCGAGGCAGGGCGGACTCGTTAGAGATGGTAAACGACACTTTTCGCTCCTGTAAAAAGCATTGAATCTTAGGCTTTGAATCGTCGGTTTGAACCTTGGCGAGAGGAACAGTTGAATAGCTGCGAGTGGAGTAAACAGAATATTCAGCGTCCCTTTCGGGTGCGAAAGAGAATACGGCAAAGCCATTGGCAGAGGTGGTGCGGAGGTCGATGGTGCTACCGTCGCCGTCTTTTAGCGCCAATTCTATGCCTGGTAGGGCAATGCCCGACCGGTCGCAGAGCCATACGGTGATGTGTTGCACCATTCCGCTCGCCAAAGAGCCACCCCACGGAAATGCCCGGCAGATAATGGTGTCGTCGATATCTCTATCTTTGTCAGGATAGTTCTCTGCAATGGTAATAGGTTGAAATGCAAAATTCTTTGGCGAGAAATTTCGCATTAATTCCGTGTAGGCTCTCAAGGCATAATTTCCTTCATGGAGTAGAGAATCGATGGGTAGTAGAGTGCTGAACCGCCCTAAAGAGTCTAATTCCGTCTCTAATCGAGCTATTGCCGTGTCGGGAGTGACAAGCTCCACAGTGACATATCTGCTATAAGGGAGAAAGTCAGTCGTGGAATTACAAGTAACCACGCCTTGCAGCCAGATGGTGTCGCCAGCTTGATAATACTGGCTGTCAGGACACAATAAAACCTGCTCCGACCTAAAATCGTGTGGAAGCTGAGCCTTTGCCACAAGTGCTACAAATGCAAGTAGTATGAATAATAAAATGTAGTACGGTTTACTATATGACATGGCTATTCTGTATTTGTTTTGATTGTTGCAAATATAGTGAATCTTGGTGAAAAATATGTGATGCAAAAAGGTGATAATTGGTGGGAATTTTGTAAATTCGCAATATTATAGCAAAATTGAAATTAGAAAAATAATGGAAGATTGGAGAGATAAACTTGGCGCTGCGTTTGGCGCCGAACTTGAGCAGCTCGAAGCCGAAAAGGCAGCCGAGGAACCAGTAGCCGAGCAACCGGCTTCGGTGGCTGAGCAGCAAGGCAAAGACTGGGTGAACATCGTGCTCGACAAGCATTGCCGCAAGGGCAAGGTGGTGACGTTGGTGACTGATTTGCTTTGCGACGACGACACTTTGCAGCAGTTGGCGCGCGAACTCAAGGCTCATTGCGGAGTGGGCGGCTCGGCACGTTGTGGCGAGGTGCTTCTGCAAGGCGACAAACGCGACAAGGTGTTGGCTTTTCTTAAAGCTAAAGGCTTGAAAGCAAGAATAATATAACAAAAATATATAAGGAAAAAGTATGAATGACAATGCACAAGCAATGCCGTTGCAGATAATCAAAGCATCGGCAGGGTCGGGGAAAACATTTCAGTTGGCGTATGAATACATCAAGTTGCTGTTGGGCGTGAAGAACGCCGACGGCACATATTCGCTGGGTAATCGCACCGAGTATCATCAACACATACTTGCTGTGACGTTCACCAACAAGGCCACTGGGGAGATGAAGAGCCGAATTGTGAACGAGTTGTGGCTGCTGAGCCAGGGCAAAGGCGATTATATCAAGCCGTTGACCACCGAACTACACACCACGCCGGAGCTGCTGAAGAAAGCCTCGCGAAAGGCATTGGAAGAGATTCTGTTTAACTACACCACGTTCAACGTGAGCACCATCGACTCGTTTTTTCAAACGGTGCTGCGAACATTTGCCTTCGAGCTCGACCAGGACTATGACTATGCTGTGGAGCTCGACCAGAAATACAGCCAGGCTATAGCGGTGCAGAACATGCTCCTGAATGTTGGAAGCTCGTCGGACAGCAACGACCGCGTGGCACAATGGCTTCGCGAATATATGCTTCAAAAGTTTTACGATTCGAACCTGAAATCCAGCTCGTGGAACGTGTTCAAGTCAAGCGGTTTGGGCGATATGGCTGCGAATCTATCGAAAGAGTGGTTCGTGAAGCACAGAGCTGAAGTTGAGGAGTATCTCCAAGACGTGTTTGAGCAGCAGGATGCTTCGGAAAAGCCGCAGAGCCAGAGAGAACCGAGAATTGAGCAGTTTAAAAGTCAGCTGAAGAAAATGAGTGCCGATGCCGACAAGCGCATTGGCGAGTTTGCCAAGCGATTTGCTGAAATATTGAATTCGGTGGGCTTGAAGGTTGACGGATTGAGTAAAGTTAGTGGCTTGGCATGCCTAAAGAATCCGTTAATAAACAAGGATAAGGCGGATATTGGCAAGATTGATGATTTTATTGCAAAAGATGTTGATGTGTCAAAGTGGAGCACCGACAGAAACTGGAAGAATGTTGCAAGAACCGGAGTATACGACGGAGCGGTGGCAAAGATGAAAGAGCTTGCAAACGATGCAATCCCGGTGCTAAGAAACAATTCTCTGCTTAAGGACATGACGAATAATCTCTATTTGTTTGGGTTGCTTGGAGTGATTGGCAATGAGATGGAGAAGTTTTTGCGCGACAACGACACGGTGCTGCTGAGCGACACCAATCAATTGCTTGAGCGTGTGATGATTAGCAGCAACGTAATGTTTGTGTATGAGCGCATGGGCACGTGGATAAACCATTATTTGATTGACGAATTTCAAGACACATCGGCGCTGCAATACCGCAACCTCAAGCCGCTGCTTGAGGAGAGCGTGGCATTCGGCAGCGAGAATCTGGTGATTGGCGACGAGAAACAGTGCATCTATCGCTTCCGCGATTCCGACCCCGAGCTGCTTCAGCGCACCATCATCAAAGATTTTCAAAATAGTGTACACGTCGATAACACCAAGGTGGTGAACTGGCGCAGTACGCCCAACATCATCAGGTTCAACAATTCATTCTTCTGGAATCTGGTGAGAATGACCGAAGTGGGTGGCGTTTACGATAATGTGCTGCAAGATGTCAACAGCAAGCAGCATTGCAACGACGGTGCCGTGAAAATCACCTTCTTTGCGCCCGAGAATGGGAAAAAGTTCAGCGACCAGGTGCTGGAACGGCTGCCCGACTACATCAACGAAATCAGGAGCCGAGGCTATCGACTGCGTGATATAGCCATACTGGTGCGAAAAAACAAAGAAGGCGCAAACATAATCGACAAACTATTGGCATACAATAAAACCGCCGACGAAGCACACCGCATTGAGGTGATGTCAGCCGAATCGATGTTCTTGAGCAAATCGCCCGCGGTGAGGTCGGTAATCAGTTATCTGAGATATTTCGACTCGCTGAACTACACCGAAAGCAACAACGAAAAACTGATGGCGCTGCGCGAGAGAGAGGAGCGCATCAAGCGCGTGTTGCGCGATTTTGACAGCCGTGTGAGCAGCCATTGCACCGATGTTGCCGACCCTGAGTCGGAAGAACACGGCATGGAGATTGGCGAATTGCTGAAAAAAGCGTTTGAAAACGACCTTCAACGCGACAGAAACGGCGAGAGCGAACCCGCAGCACAGCCTCGCTACAGCCGCGAATATCTTACCATGCGCGATGAGTTGATGAAGGGTAGTGCCGACTCGTTCGACTTGGTGTCGATTGTGGAAAACATAATTTGCCAAGTGGTTGACGACGACACACGCGAAAATGAGAAGGCGTTTTTGATGGCTCTTATGGACTGCGTGATTGATTATAGTGCATCGGGCAACGCCACTGTTCACTCATTCTTGAAGTGGTGGGACAACAAGCAAAATTTGGCGGTGTCGTCGCCCGAAGGACGCGATGCCGTGAACATTGTCACTATCCACAAGTCGAAAGGTCTGGAATATCCGTGTGTGATTATTCCGTTTGCCGATTGGGAGATGTGCAAACTCGACCCGCAGATGTGGCTTGAACGTGAGGTGGTGAAGAGTTTGCCTATGTTTGTGGGTGTTGATGAAGAAATAATACCACCGTTGTTGCCCATAAAAAGCAGCTTGGTGAAAGACTTTGAAGAATTTCAAGATATATACAAAGCAGAATTGTCGGAGAGCTATGTCGACAACGTGAATGGCACATACGTTGCATTCACTCGTGCCGTGAACGAGCTGCACATGTTTGCTCCCGACTGCCTGCCTGAAATTGACGATATTGACGGAGTGAGGTTGAATAATGAGTTGAAAGCTGTGTGCGAAACGCTTAGTGACGAAAACGCTTGCGAAATAAATGCTTCCTTTGCTGCAAAAACCGGAAAGGCAGCGCAGGTGGCGGTTGGAATCGATAAGCAGGAGAATGATGTCGAATTAGTGTACAGCGTAGGCAATTTGGAGCAGATTTTCACTCCAAAAGCGGAATCAGAAGTGAATGCCACTGCCAACGACATTATGCCGCAGGAAGTGCCTGAATACGACTCGGCATTGCGTGAGGTGGACGTGTGCGTGCCCGAAACGTATAGCGAAATTCAGGAGCGCGGCATTAGGCTGCACAAACTGTTCTCGATGCTCAAGCGTGAGCGCAACCGCGATTCGGTGCTCAAGCGTGCCCGCCGCCGCGGAATAATTGCCGACTGCTACGACGAGGCTGTTGCGCTTGTCGACAATGCGCTCAGCAATGAGCGGACCGCAGAGTGGTTTGCCAACGACAACGTGGTGTTCAATGAGCGTGAAATTGTCGATGCCGATGGCTCGAGCAAGCGCCCCGACCGAATTATTCGCACTCCGCAAGGCAAGGTGATTGTTGTCGATTATAAGTTTGGCAACGACCACAGCCACGACAATCGTTACATCCGCCAGGTTCAAGGCTACATCAGTCAATTGGACAAGGCAGGCATGACGGTAGATGAGGCTTATGTGTGGTATCCGGTCTCGGGCAACATCATTAAAGTGAAATAAAACCATCGTATGCATTGGCATTGCAATCAATGCTTAATGTGCTTAATGTGTGTCGTTCAGCCGAATGACAGTCTTACGTTGTGTGTAGGTGAAAAAAAATGACTATCTTTGCACCGAAAACATACATTATATAAATAAAAAAATAAGATTATGTCGATAGATAACATACTTATGCAAGCCACTGCCGATGCCGTAAAGGCGTTGTACGGCTTGGATTTTGATGCCGAAAAGGTGACTTTGCAAACCACTAAGAAAGAGTTTGAAGGCAACCTTACGGTGGTGGTGTTCCCGTTTTTGAAGGCTTCGCGCAAGAATCCTGTTGCCACCGGTCAGGAAATTGGCGAATATCTGGTGAATAACTGCGATGCGGTAGAGAAGTTCAACGTGATTAATGGCTTTTTGAACATCGTCATCAAGCCGTCGTTCTGGGCTTCAGTGCTCAACCACATTGCCGGCGATGCCGATTATGGCTTCAAAAAGGAAACTCCCGATAGCGAATTGGTGATGATTGAATATTCGTCGCCAAACACCAATAAACCGCTGCACTTGGGCCATGTGCGCAACAATCTGCTTGGCTTCAGCCTTTCGGAGATTATGAAAGCCAATGGCTATAAGGTGGTTAAAACCAACATCGTAAACGACCGCGGCATACACATCTGCAAGTCGATGCTCGCTTGGCAAAAATGGGGTAACGGCATTACACCTGAGAAAGCTGGCAAGAAAGGCGACCACTTGATTGGCGACTTTTATGTGCTGTTCGACAAACATTATAAGGAAGAAGTGAAGCAGATACTTGCCACCGATGCCGAGGTGAACGCCATTGTGGCTGAAGATGACGAAAAGACAGCCGAAGCACGCAAGGCAGCCGCCGAAGCCAAGTCGCCGCTCATGCGCGAGGCTCGCGAGATGTTGAAAAAGTGGGAAGCCGGTGACAAGGACGTGCGCGCCACTTGGGAGATGATGAACTCGTGGGTGTATGCCGGATTCGACGAAACCTACAAGCGCCTTGGCGTGGATTTCGACAAGATTTACTACGAGAGCAACACCTACCTTGAAGGCAAGGAAAAGGTGCTCGAGGGCTTGGAGAAAGGCATCATGTATCGCAAACCCGACAACTCGGTGTGGGCTGACCTCACCGCCGACGGGCTCGACCACAAGTTGCTGTTGCGTAGCGACGGCACCTCGGTGTATATGACTCAGGACATTGGCACCGCAAAACTGCGCTATCAAGACTATCCAATCGATAAGATGATTTACGTTGTGGGCAACGAGCAGAATTATCACTTCCAGGTGCTCTCGCTCTTGCTCGACAAACTCGGATTCAAGTGGGGCAAGGACCTAGTTCACTTCTCTTACGGCATGGTTGAATTGCCCGAGGGCAAGATGAAGAGCCGCGAAGGCACAGTGGTTGATGCCGACGACTTGATGGACGAAATGATTCGACAAGCCAAGGAAACCATCGAAGCCCGCGAGCAGGAAAACGCTGCAAAGGGCAAGGTGAGCGATTTCACCGAAGACGAAAAGAACGAAATCGCCCGCATCGTTGGTTTGGGCGCTCTGAAATACTTCTTGCTGAAGGTTGACCCTCGCAAGAACATGATGTTCAACCCCAGAGAATCGATTGACTTTAACGGCAACACCGGTCCGTTCATCCAATACACCTACGCCCGCATTCAGTCGCTGCTGCGCAAAGCTGCGCCAGCCGACCTGAGTGCCGACATCAGTGCAGTTGAGCCAAATGAAAAGGAGGTGACACTGATTCAGCGTCTCGCCGATTTCCCATCGGTAGTTGCCGAAGCCGGTCGCACCTACAGCCCGGCATTGATTGCCAACTTTGTATACGAACTGGTGAAGGAATACAACCAATTCTATCACGACTACACCATTCTTGGTGAAGCCGATGCTCAGGTGCGTGCCTTCCGCTTGGTATTGTCGCGTCAGGTGGCTGAGATTGCCCGCCGCGGCATTGGTTTGCTTGGCATTGAAATGCCTCAGCGCATGTGATAATGCCCTTGGGCGTTAAACTTTTGCTTTTGCCATTAGTCAAAAATAGGCAAACAGTGAAAATACAGTTATGTTTAAAAGCATTTATTTAAGAAAGGAAAATCAACAATGAACGAAAATTTCAACTATGTGCAATCGCCCAACGCAGGCACCTTGGCTAACAAGGTGATGCGCCGCGTATATGTGAAGATGCTTGTTGCAATGTTGGTGACAGCCGCCACATCGATGTATGTGTCGAGCAACGAAGCAATTTTGCAGCTAATCTTTGGAAACTCGTTTGTAACCATCGGATTAGTGATTTCGCAAATTGCTGTTGTGCTTGTGCTTTCGGGCAGACTCAACAAATTGAGCATCACTTCGGCTACGCTGCTGTTCTACCTGTATAGCGTGCTCACCGGCGTGGTGTTCTCGTCAATCTTGTTGCTCTACACCGCCACTTCGGTGGGAATGACATTCCTCATCACAGCCGGCGTGTTTGCTGCAATGAGCATTTATGGCTTCACTACATCAAACGATTTAACCAAGTTTGGCTCGATAATGTTCATGGCGCTCATCGGCTTGATTATCTGCTCGGTGGTGAACATCTTCCTCAAGAGCAGCGGCATGGAATGGATAATCAGCCTTGCCGGTGTGGCTATCTTCATCGGTCTCACTGCTTGGGACACACAGAAAATCAAAAATGCGGCGATGTATGCCACCGATGGCACTTCGGCTGAGAAGTTGGCAACATTCGGTGCATTGAGCCTGTATCTCGATTTTGTGAACTTGTTCCTGTATTTGCTGCGCTTCTTTGGCGGCAGCCGCGACTAAGATTACGAGCTTATCACTAAAATATACGCCGAGGGCTGAAAGCGAGAACGCTTTCTGCCCTCGACTGTTTTTCGGGGCGGGATGACTGATTTGCCAGACAATTGGAAAAACTGAGGCAAAAGAATGCAGTTTTTCTGAAATTTGTGCTATTTTTGTTGGCAAAGAAAAAAACATAATGCTATGAGAAAGATGATGTTGATGATGGTTGCGGCAATTATGTGTGTTGCAGCCACGGCACAAGAGAGATATGAGAAGTGTGAACTGATTGTTGGCGGCGACACATTGCGCTATTGTGCGCTTGCTCCGCAGCAGATTGAGCAGGGCAAAAGCTATCCGTTGGTGGTGTTTCTGCATGGCGCCGGCGAGCGTGGTGAGGACAATCAGGCGCAGCTTTTACACGGTTCGCAGCAGTTCCTCAATCCGGTTAATCGCGAGAAGTATCCGTGCTATGCGATTTTCCCGCAATGCCCCAGCGGTAAATATGGTGCCTACATCAATCGTCCGTTGTCGCTTGTGCCGAGCGAAATGACCATACAAGAGCAGCCATCGGCGTTTGTAAGCCAGGTGCATCAGCTCATCACCAAGTATCTTGCCGAGCAGCATGTCGACTCGCGCCGGGTGTATGTGATAGGGCTGTCGATGGGCGCAATGGCAACCTACGATATGGTGATACGCTATCCCGAGCTGTTTGCTGCAGCGGTGCCGATTTGCGGTACGGTGAATCCGGAGCGCATCACCGAGGCAGTGAAGCACACCAAGTGGAGCATCTATCATGGCGACGCCGACACTACTGTGCCGCTCGACGGGTCGCGTGAGGCTTACCGCAAGCTGCGTGCCGTTGGTGCCGAGGTGAAATACACCGAGTTCCCGGGCGTGGCGCATGGCAGCTGGAATCCGGCGTTTTCGCAACCCGATTTCATGAAGTGGCTTTTTGCTCAAATTCGCCAATAGGATATTTATCGTATTTTTTTTGTTTCGATGTAATAGGTTGGAAATCAGTATCTTTGATGTTGGTTTGTGGCGTTGTTGCCTAATGCGGCGATATAAAAATATCCTGCTTAGTGCTTGCGAATCGAGAAAAACACATTATCTTTGCTCGCAGAAATGGAAATGTTTGGTGACAGACAAATGAAACTCCATCGTTTGTCGGCTGAAAAGGGAATCGGGTGAAAATCCCGAACAGACCCGCTGCTGTAATGCTCACACTTAAACATAAAGCCTGTTTCGGCATGGAATGCCACTGTTGTCGGTCTGGAAAGACAATGGGAAGGTACCGAAACGCAAGGCTGAGCAAAGTCAGAAGACCTGCCAAATCATTAGGAACTGCTTTTGCCCTCGAGGTTTGGGGCTGCTATTCTGCAATTTCTTTTTTCGCTATCTCTCAATAGTTTTCCATCAAGAGTTGGGAAAGAAGTTGTTGCCAGTCTTTCTGTGCTTATGCTTGCGCCAAGGCGTTGATTATTACGGTGCTTGACATATGCATCACTATTGCCTATGTGAAGAAGGGCAAAGGTAAGTTCTTAAAAATACATTTGCATTGAAGTGACCATTTAACGGTTGGAGATATGCTAAATATTTTAATAACTTACTAATTAACAGAAAGATGAAAAGATTTCTACATTTGTTTGTGTTGGTTGCAATGGCGTGCTTTGCCTTGGCAGTGCATGCCGACGACTACACAATGCCCACCAAGGACGGCTTTATCGAGAAAAAGGTGGTTGATGGGACAATCACGTTCTACGACATGGGAGGCCCCAGTAGCAATACCAAGAGCTACTTTGCCGGCTATGTGCGTTTTGTGCCTGCCAATGAGGGCGATTTGTTGACAATCACCTTCGAGGAACTTGACTTGGGTGGGGTGGCGAAGCTCTACATTTACGACGGCGACGCAGGCTGGACGAGTTACCACGACACCGAAGTGAAGGCGGGCTATCTGGCAGAGTTGAGCGGAAACACCGCAGGACAAAGTTATAGTGCCACTTCGGGGCAACTATCGGTGCTCTATCACTGCAAGGGCTCGGGCTCAGGCTCGGGATGGAAGGCAACTGTGACATCGGTTCCTGCCAAAGACATGGAATATGTGAGCACTTCGGTGATGACCGGACTTGGCAGTGTGAGCCGAGGCAGCAAGAATCAGACTATTTACGGGGTTAGCATTGTTACCGACGGCGGCAGCAATGCATTGACGCTCGACGAACTGAGCATCGACTGCAGTGCGCTTGCCGGAAGTGACCAGGTGAGCAATGTGCGGCTCTACAAAGGGTCGGTGTCTGACGACAATCTGCTTGCTACGGCAGCGGCTACAGGCGACGAACTAAAAGCTACGAACATCACGCTGAAGCCAAAATCGAATGATTATATAGTGGTGGCTGATGTGTTGCCTGATGCGAGTGGCACAATCCCTACGCTTGCCATAGGTACAGTGAAGGTGTCGGGCGAGGTGCGCACTCCCGATGTGGCGCAAGGCGATGGCGTGGTGGTTGACAATGTGATATTGATGCCATCGGCTGCCGCGGTCTACACCATCGGCGACGATGCCGAATTCTACGACGATGGCGGCAAGAGCGGCAAGATTGCACTCAACTTTGTGGGTCAGGCGACGTTCGTACCTGCCACCGATGGCAGCAAGGTGAAGATTGATTTTACAAAACTTGCCATATTCAACACGTCGTCGGTGGGGAAGAACGATGTTCTGAAGATATATAACGGACGCACCGTCGATGAGGAAAATTTGCTTTATACGTTGCTCAGCGAGAGCAGCAAGATTGTGAAATCGACAGCCGACGACGGCTCGTTGACAGTGACATTGACAAGCATCACCGGTGTTCCTGCCGATGGCTGGGAGGCGACAGTATCGCAGTTCGTGCCTGGCGATATGACGTTGAAATCGGTGACGGGCAGCGTTGTCAGCGAAGCTACTTTGGCTGCAGGCGAAACAGATTCGCAATTCCTTCTGGTTAATGTCAGTGCCGACAATCAGTTGAACCCGCTGAAAGTAAGTGCCATTGACCTCGGCGTGAGCCAAGGTGCTTCGGCTATTAAGAGCGTGAAAGTGTATTATCTTGGCGAGAAATCCGATTTCTCAACCTCCAATTTGTTTGGCGAAGCTCAGGTTTCTGGCGAAAAAGTGATTGTTGCCGGTGAGCAACCATTGGCTGAAGGTAACAATTATTTTGCCGTGACTGTTGACGTGGCTGACGATGCCCTCAACGGTCAGGTGCTTGGCTTGTCGCTTGACGATGTAACTATCAGCGATGTGAAGAATGCTCCGGCAACGGCGGTGAGCGCCAGTCGCACGGTTGACAATGTGTGCCGTGCCGTGATTGGAACTCACAGCCACACCATCTACGATACATGGACATTCACCGACACGAAAAGCACAATAAGCCCTTCGAAGTATGAATATGAGTTGGCTGATTATATAGTTACATTCACTCCTGCCGATGCCAACGCCAAGGCAGTGATTGAGTTTAGCGACTTTGATGTGTATTACTCATCGTCGAGCTACGGCGTTAAGGCTGTGTTTGAGGTGTATAGCGGCACTACTGCCGACAGCAACAATCTGTTGTGGAAGTTAAGTTCTTCCGACGAGGCTGCAAAGGGTCCGGGCAAGAAACTTTATTCAACCGCTGCCGATGGTTCGCTTACAATCAGGTTTAATCCTAACACCGAGGCAAGCTATTATGCCGGAACAGGATGGAAGGCTACCGTTAAGCCTTTTGTTGACCACGATATGACCATAACGGGTGTGAATGTCAGTCAAGTTGGCAACGGCAATGTCACTCCGGGCAGCAAATCGGTAGCGTTGCTGTGTGTTGATGTTGCAACCGAAGGCACGCTCACTACCAAGAAACTGAGCGGCGTCACCATCAACCTGAAAGGTACACATGCGAGTGTCGACAAGATTGCAGTGATGAGTTCGGCCGACAACAGCGATTTTGCCAATGCCGACACAGAGTTCGGTAGCATTTCCGAACCGGGCGAAGGCGATTTGCAGGTGAACGGCTCGTTGGCATTGTCGGGCGAGCACCACTATTTGTGGGTGGTGGCAGATGTGTCGGCTGATGCCGAGAGCGATGCCGTGATTGATGCAAAACTTGTGTCGATAACCACTGCCGACGGCGAAACAATCAGTGTTGCCGAGGGCGACCCGCAAGGGGAGTGCACGGTGAAGAATCAGATGATTTTGGCAAATGGCGATAATGGAGTGGTGACCGTGACACGCTCGTTGCTCCTCTATGACGATGGCGGCCCCGACGGAAAATTCTCAAAAGGGTTTGATGGCACTGTGACATTTGTGCCGGGCAAGGAAGATGCCATTGTGAGCATCACCACGAAGCAGTTTGCCACCGGAACCGGCAAGTTCTATCTATATAGTGGCAGAGAGGTGAATGCCGACAATCTGCTTGGCACATCAACATATTTCAGCGGCACCACCGGCCCGGTTGATTTGGTGTCGAAGGCTGCCGACGGCTCGATTACGGTGCGTTTTGTCACTTCGTCGTATGCAACGCTCACCGATGGATTTGAGGTTGAAATTGCACTTCATCAGCGTGAAAACTACGAGGTGACTGCCGTTGCTTCGGCTGCTGCTTCGGGCAAAAGCACAATTGTGCGGGGTTCGACCGATGCTGAACTGCTGAGGGTGAAAATGGATGTGACGGGCGACAAGAATGCGTTGTCGGTAGATGCCTTCAAGTTTACGTTCGACGGCACCACCGCGGCAAGCGACATTGCAGTGGCGAAACTCTATTACACTGCTTCGGCTCAAAACTTCGGCAACGGCAAGCTGCTTGCCAGTTCGGTGCCGGCCGACGGCGAGGTCGTGCTTGTTCCTGCCGAGGAAGTCTGGCTTGAATCGGATGGCGAATACAATTTCTGGCTTGCGGTGGATGTTGCCGCCGATGCACAAAAGGACAATGCCATAACAGCCCGGTTGGCATCGCTGACCATAGGCGGTGAAGACGTTGCTGCCGAGAAGATTGATGCAGTTGCCGCCACCCGCAGCGTGACCGAGGGGTTGAGTGGCGAATACACAATAGGCTCGTCGGGCGAGGCTGATTATGCAACCATAGGCGAGGCTGTGGAAGCGCTTGCCGATGGCATTGAAGGCGCTGTGACTTTCTTGATTGAAGACGGCACTTATGCCGAAAACGTGATGATTAATCAGGTTGATGGCGTATCGGCTGAACATACCATTAAGTTCGCTTCGCAATCGGGTGACCGCACAAAGGTGGTGATTACCGGCTCGGGATACTCCGAACCAGCATATGGCGAAACAAAATACGGCATGTTTGCAGTAGTGCACACGCCCTATGTTACCCTCGAGAACCTGAGCTTTGAGCCACAAAGCCAGTCGTACCCTTATGCAGTGCATGTCTACAATCAGAGTCGCCACTTCACACTCCGTAATTGTGTAGTGAAAGCCGACCCGGTGGTTACCGGCTCGTCGGGGATGAGCATGGTGAAGGCCGAAGCACTCAACGAGGAGGCTTGCAACAACGATTTCATGACCATTGAGAACTGTGTGCTCGAAGGTGGATATATAGCATTGTATCTTGGAGGAACAAGCTATTTGGGATACACCAGAGAACAAGGATTGGTGGTGCGTGGCAATAGCGTGACCGATGCCGGCTCGAAGGGTATATATGTG
Organism: Bacteroidales bacterium; assembly: GCA_004557385.1. Taxonomy (GTDB): domain Bacteria; phylum Bacteroidota; class Bacteroidia; order Bacteroidales; family Muribaculaceae; genus SFTJ01. The sequence continues at coordinate 104,089 of SFEA01000004.1, read as the reverse complement.
ACCGACGAAACCGATGCCCTTATTGAAGGAAATGTGGTAACATCAACCAAGACACAAAAGACTAATTATAGCAGTATCGACATTTCGCGTTGCCGAGGTGAGCTGATTGTGCGAAATAATGTGCTCATCAATACACAGGCTTATTATAGCAATGGCTTGTATATTCGCAACACCACGCAAGGCGACGATGCCCGTCCGGCAATGATTTACAATAATGTGATTTCGGTGACTGCTTCGCCAAATGCTTATAGTTCGGCATTGTATCTTGCTGCTGATTCGCGCAACATGAAGGTGCTTTATAACACAGTGCGTGTGGGCGGCGAGGCTGGATATGCCTTCTATACAGGCGGAACAACCGTAGATTTTGCAAACACTACGATTGAAAACAACCTAATGCAAAGTTTTGCCACCGGTTCGGCTGTGCTTTATCTCAACAGCGAGGCGCACATGAAGGCATTGGCATTGAAGAATAATGCCTATTATGCTGCCGGCGATGTACTTGTGAAAGATTTGGCTACAACACTCGCCGATTATGCTTTGATTACGGGTGATGAAGCAAGCATTTGCGAAAAAGCTGAGTTTGTGAGTGAAACCGACCTCAGGCTAATGGCTGCCGGCAACATGTGTGGAGCAACACCTTTGACTGAGGTGGCTGTTGACATCAATGGCACAGCGCGCAGTGCTTCCGCTCCAACCTATGGCGCCTATGAATATGCCGAAATAGCAACGGAAACTCCGGTAATTGCCGAAGGCTATCCGACAGTTAGCAGTGTGAGCGATGTGGCAATAAGTGTGAAGACCAAGTGGAACGTTAGTGGCAAATTGTACGCTAAATTGCAGAAAGCCGACGAGGATGCTCCTGATGCCGAAGCAATGCTTGCCTGTGATGCTGTTGACTGCGTTGCCGATGCCGAGGTGACATCGTCGTTTGCCGACCTCAGCCAGCAGACCGATTATAAGGCTTACTTCTTGGCGGTGAGCGCACTTGGGGTTCAATCGGGAGTGGTGGCTACCGATGTAATTACAACAAATCGCACTATCACCGAGCTGAACCTTGATTTGTCGGCTATTTACGACCTTGTTGATGCCGGCGCAAGTGTGACCATTGAACCAACAGTGAGTGGCGGTGACGAACCATACACCTACGAGTGGCGCAATCAGATGAACGAAGTGGTTGGCACCGAATCGACTCTCACAATTAGTCCGAGGGTTACAAGTCAATACCGATTGACGGTGACTAGTGCCGACGGCCAGAGTTGCGAGGCTAAAACCGCAGTGTATGTGCTTGGCGATATGGCAAATGCCACATTCGACGATAATTATCTTGCCGAAAACTCGTGGTGGAATGGCGATGTTGACAGCGGCGACACGTTCTACAGCGGTTCGTTTGCCTTTAGCAACTATAAGATAACGTCGTGGAACTATTGGGAATCGTTTGCTTATGCCAACAGCACAAGCAATGTCTATTCAACGCTCAACGACCAATATAACAATGCTGCTGGTGGCGGTGCTGATAACACCGGTTCGTATGCGGTAGTATACTCGGGTTATTACTCTACTCCTACCATCGAGGTGACCAATAGTGTTGAAGGTGTAACTATACCTGGTGTATATATCAATAACTCGGCATGGGCTGTTAAGAGCATGACCGAAGGCGATAGTTACACAAAAGCATTTACAACCGGCGACTACTTGAAAGTGACATTCACTGGTTATGATGCCGACAATAACGCCAATGCGGTGGATTATTATCTCGCCGATTACACTTCGGAAAATGAAGCTGAGCACTATATGTTGAAACAATGGAAATGGGTGGACTTGAGCAGCCTTGGCAATGTGGTTAAGCTCACAGTGACACTTTCTGCTTCGCAAAGCGGAGTTCCTGCCTATGTGTGCCTCGACCAACTTGGTGCCGCCAAACCTTCGAGCATTGGCGATGCTGCTAAATCTGAAGGCGATGTGAGTGTTTATCCTGTGCCTGCGAGCGATGTGCTGTATGTGTCGGGCATTGACGATGAAACACAAGTGAGCATTTATTCGATTAGTGGTCAGCTTGTTGGCACTTATCAGGTTGTTGATAATGCACCAATCAATGTGAGCGCATTGACAAGTGGCGTGTATGTAATTCAGGTTGACACCCAAAAGGGCATAGTTAAAAAGCAGTTTGTGAAAATGTAATATAAAAGTAACTTGAGTTTTTCGGTTAGATTGCATTAAATCTAATTGTTTATTATGGGGGATGCTGCATTACTTCTGCACAGTATCCCCCGTTTTTATTGTATGAAAAAAAGGATTGGCATTTGCGGTGCCAATCCTTTTATCGTGATGTTTATAAAATCTGATTCAATCGAAAATGTGGCGCAGGCGGTCGAACATGCGTTTCTTGGTTGATTCCGAGGGCTTGATGTTTTCGGAGTCACGCAGCATTTCAATGGCGCGTCGCTCCTCGCTGTTGAGGTGCTCAGGCACGTACACCATGATGTTTACAAGCATGTCGCCGTTGCCGTAGCCGTTTGGCGAAGGCAGGCCCTTGTTGCGAAGTCGCAGCACCTTGCCTGGCTGTGTTCCTGGGTCGATGGTGAGTCGCACGCGTCCGTCGACGGTGGGCACTTCCACCTTGCCGCCGAACACGGCAGTAGGGAAGTCGAGCATGAGGTTGTAGATGAGGTCTTCGCCATCGCGTTGCAGCTCCTTGTCGGCTTCTTCTTCGATTTGAATGATTAGGTCGCCCGGCACGCCGCCGCCACGGGCATCGTTGCCGTAGCCTTGCATGCGCAGCATCATTCCGTCAGCCACGCCTGCCGGGATGTTAACGCTCACCACTTGCTCCTTGCGTTCCAAACCCATTCCGCCGCATTTAGGGCATTTCTCTTTGATGATTTTGCCTTCGCCTTTACAGGTGGGGCAAGTAGTTTGGGTTTGCATAGCGCCGAGGAATGTTTGCTTCACTGTGGTAATCACGCCTGAGCCGTGGCAATGCGAACAGGTGGTGAATTCGGTGCCGTTCTTTGCGCCGGTGCCTTTACAGTCGGGGCAAGCCACCATGCGAGGTATTTTCAGCTTCTTTTCTACGCCGTGAGCCACCTCCTTGAGGTTGACGCGCACGCGCACGCGCAGGTCGGAGCCGCGGTTAACGCGACTGCCGCCACGGCTGCTGCCGCCAAATCCGCCGAATCCGCCAAATCCGCCGAAACCGCTGCCAAAGATGTCGCCGAATTGCGAGAAGATGTCGTTGATGTTTGAGAATCCGCCGCCAAAGCCGCCACCTGCGCCGCCGTTCACGCCGGCATGGCCAAATTGGTCGTAACGCGCACGCTTGTCCTTGTCGCTAAGCACGCTATAGGCTTCGGCTGCTTCTTTGAATTTCTCTTCAGCTTCTTTCTTCTCGGCATCGCTTTTGTCGCTTTGTCGGTCGGGGTGATATTTCATAGCCACCTTGCGGTAGGCTTTCTTCAGTTCGTCGTCGGTGGCGTTTTTGCTCACGCCAAGCACTTCGTAATAATCTCTTTTTTCTGCCATAACTCTCTAAAATGGATTTATCACTTTTTCATGAAAAGATGATGTTATTGACCGACAACCACTTTTGCGTGGCGTAGCACCTTGTCGTTGATTGTGTAGCCGGTGAGCACAGTGTCGATAATTTTGCCTTTCATGCTTTCGTCGGGGGCAGGGAATGTGGTCACTGCTTCGTGCATCTCGGTGTTGAATTCGCATCCGGTGGATTGCATAGCCTTCACCTGGTTCTTTTCGAGATATTTGATGAACTTGTTGTAGATGAGGCTGAAACCTTCTTTCACAGCATCGATGTCGTCGGCGTTCTCGTTAGCCTTGATGGCACGCTCAAAGTCGTCGACAATGGGCAACATGTCACCCAACGCCTTCTCGGCGCCGTTGCGAATCAGTTCGGCTTTCTCGCGGATGGTGCGCTTGCGGAAGTTGTCGAATTCAGCCATAAGGAAGAGATATTCTTTCTTTTCGTCTTCGATTTGCTTGGTTAGCTGGGCAATCTTGTCCTCAGGGGTTTCCTCAGACTCGTTGGCAGCTTGCTCATCGGTGTTTTCGGCATCTTGAGCGGGCGCATTGTCGGTGGCTGCGGCAGTGTCTTGAGCCGTTGCCTCAGTATTTTGTTCTTGTTCTTGCGTTTGTTCGTCTTGTTTCTTGTTTTCTGACATGTTTATCTTAGCTATTTATAATGTGTAACTACACAATTCTTATAGCAAAGATTTTGCCAAACTGCAAAATGTGACGAAAAATATTTACAATTTGATGTTATAAGTGTCGCAATCGATGAAATTGAGCATGGCTTGTTCTGCCATATTGGCATCGCTGAATATCCCGAACATCGATGACCCCGAGCCGCTCATCGAGGCGTAGATTGCGCCGGCTTGATATATGGTGTCCTTGATGCTGGCAAGCACCGGGTGTTGGGCAAAAACGCTTTGTTCGAAATCGTTTTTAAGGTGGTGTCGCCATTCGGCTATGGGCATTTTCAGTATTTCCGGAATCGGTTTTTCTGATTTGTGAGGAGTGACTTTGGCGTAGGCTTGTGCTGTGGGCACATACACGTCGGGTTTCACCAGCAACAGGCGGTAACCGCTAAGGTCAATGTCCACGTTGCTGAACACGTCGCCAATGCCGGTTGCCATCACCGGTGTGTTGTAGATGAAGAAAGGGCAGTCGGCGCCCAGTGTGGCAGCCCGTTGTGCAAGTTGGTCGGGCGAGAGGTTGAGTTGGAACAGTTGGTTGAGAATGATTAGCGCATTCGAGGCGTCGCTGCTTCCGCCGCCCAATCCTGCACCGTCGGGAATGTGCTTTAGCAAATGCATCTCCACTTCGCCGATGCCAAATTCGCGTTGCAACAGGCGATAGGCTTTGGTCACCAGATTCTTTTCCATAGGGCAGTCGACGTGACGGCCGTAGCAGTGCAGCGATGTTGCACAACCGTCCTTAGCCGGCACAATCTCGAGTGAATCTTCAAGTTTTATTGGGTAGAACACCGTTTCGATGTCGTGATAGCCATCGGGGCGACGGTTTACTATGTTTAAGCCGAGGTTGATTTTTGCATTTGGAAATCGTATCATGTGAGTGTGCAGTTTTTGTGATGATGAATGTTGTTTAAAAAATCAGTTTGGCACCGTCAAAGCACCGGACTAAGCAATCTGATTAGCGACTCGAGCATTCGCTTAGCCTTTGGGCGAGCCATCCATTGCTGATATGAGCAAGTGGTGCAATCAGCCATGTCGGTGTGGAATGTTTGCTTTAGGCGCGCGTTGGTCGACGAGTCGTAGATGAACACATTGCCTTCGTAGTTATGCTCGAAGCTGCGGAAGTCGAAATTTGTTGAGCCCACGGTGCTGAGCTCGTCGTCGATGATAAGCACCTTTGAGTGCAGCATACCGGCGGTGAAGAAATGAAATTTTATGCCGGCGCGCAGACATTCGCTCACGTAGGAGTAAGAAGCCAGCCGCAGCATTGTGGAGTCGCTGCGTTGCGGAATCATTATGCGCACGTCTACGCCGCTGAGAGCCGACGTCTGCAAGGCTTTGAGCAGTGCTTCGGTGGGCAAGAAATAGGGTGTTTGCAGATATACGCACTTTTTGGCATTGCTGATGGCGTTGAGCATCATCAGGGCGATGTTGTTCCAGTCGCTCATCGGACCGCTTGTAACGAGTTGTATTCCGGCTTTGCTGTCGGGTGTTTCGTCCCACTCGGTGGCGATGTGGTCGTTGAGCACCTGCTTGTTCATGAAATTCCAGTCGAGGGCAAATGAGTGTTGCAGCGCCTTCACAGCAGGGCCGGTGATGCGCAGGTGGGTGTCGCGCCACACGCCGCGTGTGCCCCAGCTGCAGCCGTCGACGTAGCGGTCGGCAACATTCATGCCGCCGATGTAGCCGCATTTGCCGTCAATCACCATTATTTTGCGGTGGTTGCGCCAATTGACGCGCTGGGCAAACTGCGGGAAGTTGATTCGCATAAATGGATATGCTTCGATGCCGGCGTCGAGCATGGTTTTAAAGAAGCGTTTGTCGACGTTGAACGAGCCTACACCGTCGTAGATAATGCGCACCTTTACGCCTTGGCGTGCTTTTTCGATGAGAATGTTGCGTATTTCGTTGCCGATGCGGTCGTTCTCGAAAATGTAGTATTGCATGTTGATATACTGCGTGGCAGCACGCAAGTCGGCACGCAGGGCATTGAATTTGTCGGTACCGTTGGTGTAGATGTCCACCTTGTTGTTCGAGAAATAGTAGGAGCGGCACATGGTGTGGGCAAGACGGATGGTCTGTTGTGTGTTTTGCGAGAATCCCAGGCGCTCAATGTCCACCTGATAGGCTTTAAGCTCCTGTTGGCTCATACGCCGAAGCCGCTGGCTCACGAACAGAGTGCTGCGCAGCGAACGCCCGAAGAACATATATAGCACAATGCCCACCACGGGCACCATAAGCAGCACGGTTATCCACGCCAGCGACCTCACCGGGTTGCGGTTTTCGGATATTACCACCCAAATGATGCTCAGCACGGTGCAGATGTATGCTACTGTGATAATAACATACACCCAATCGAGTAGCGATATTGCGAGCATTATGGTGCTTATCATGACGGTTGTTTATTGGCGGTTATGCTGTAGTTTATGCTAAATTAATATAATTCTTTTATATACGATGCCAAATTGCCCGTGTTTTTTGTAGGAGTTAAGAATAATTAATACACACTGGTGTGATGGCTTGGTAAAAAGCTGTGTATTTCAACTTGTTTTTATTATTTTTGCAGTAGCGGCGGCAATTGGCGCCGCAAAAGATATTCAATTTTTTTTCAATGACAGAGAGCAACATGGTAATGCCATATTTTTCAGTGATAGTGCCGGTGTATAACCGAATCGATGAGGTGCGCGACTTGCTTGACAGCCTGGCGTCGCAGAGTCAGCAGAATTTTGAGGTGCTGATTGTGGAGGACGGCAGCACCGAGCCGTGCCGTGAGGTGGTGGAGAGTTTTGCCGGCAGAGTGGATGTGAAATATTTCTACAAGGAAAACGAGGGCAGAAGCATTGCCCGCAACTATGGCATTGAACGTGCCTGCGGTGAGTATTTCATATTTTTCGACAGCGACTGTGTGATACCGTCCGACTACTTCAAGACGCTCACAGCCAAGCTCGAGGAGCATTATGTGCCGTGCTTCGGCGGACCCGATGCTGCTCACGAGTCGTTCAGCGACGTGCAGAAGGCAATCAACTTTTCGATGACTGCGTTCCTCACCACGGGCGGGATTCGAGGCGGCAAGATGCAGATGGAGAAGTTTGTGCCGCGCTCGTTCAATATGGGCTACTCGCGCCTTGTGTGGAACGAGGTGGGTGGCTTTCGTGAGATGTTCAGCGAGGACATCGACATGAGCACGCGCATTCGCAAGGCAGGTTTCGACATCGGATTGATTCGCGAGGCGTTTGTATATCACAAGCGGCGTGTCGACTTGAAGAAATTCTCTCGCCAGACCTATGTGTTTGGTATGTCGCGCATAACGCTCAAGCTGCTCTATCCCGATTCGCTCAAGCTGGTGCATTGCCTTCCGGCTGTGTTTGTGATAGGCGTTGTTGGGCTTGTGCTTCTGGCATGTGTGTGGCGTTGGTGGGCAATTCTGCCTTTGGTGGCTTATGTGGCGGCGTTGTGGATTACGGCGCTGGCATCAACGCGCAGCCTGAAGATTGCCACGCTTGCCATCGCCACAAGTTTTGTGCAGTTGGGCAGCTACGGCATAGGGTTCATCAAGGCGTTTGTGTGGAAGATAGTGCTTGGTCACGGGCGCGACATCAACGAGGAAATCGCCATTCGCAAGGGCAAGTAACTTAGTGTAGCCACGATGGATGCATCCGACGAAATAAAAAGGTCGATACGCTTTATGCCCGAGCAAGACCGTCCGCGCGAGAAGGCGCTGGCGCAGGGTGTGGCGTCGCTCACCAATGCCGAATTGCTTGCCACGCTCATTGGCAGCGGTCAGCCTGGTGAGTCGGTGGTGGATTTGTGTCGCAGAATATTGCACGACAACGACGATAAGCTATACAAGTTGGCGCGTATGCGGCTGCCTGAACTGAAGCGCTATAACGGCATAGGCGAGGTGAAAGCCATCAACATCTTGGCGGCTCTTGAACTGGGCCGACGCCTCGAAAATGAAGAGTTTATGGAACAGCCGCAGATAACCAGCAGCGAAAAGGCGTTCAAACTGCTGCGCAGGCTGCTGGGACATCTCGACCATGAGCGGCTGATGATTCTTGTGCTCGACCGCGCCAAGCACGTCATAAGGGAATGTGTGGTGAGCGACGGAGGCTTGTCGGCAACGGTGGGCGATGTGAAGATTATCATGCGCATGGCAATTGAAAATGGTGCCGACAGCATAATCTTGGCACACAACCATCCGTCGAACAATGCTTCGCCGAGCCATCAGGACGATGCGCTCACTCAAAAGGTGAAGGAAGCGGGCAGTGTGCTTGATGTGCCGTTAATCGACCACATCATAGTCACTCAAGGCCGCTATTATAGCTATATGGAAAATGGAAGATTGTAATCAAAACGGAGTGATATATGTTAAGTAAGAGAATGCGCTTTCGCCGCCTGGTGCTCAGTGTGGCGTTGCTGGTGGTGATATTGGTTGCGCTGAAGATGATTCAGCCCGCCGATGGCAGCGCAAAGGCGGCGCCGGAGCACAATGGTGTGCCGGCGGTTGAGAAATGTGAAATGAAAGGTTGTGCCGATTCGTGCCGGTGCAACGGCAGTTGTTGCAGCTGCTGCCAGTGCAAGAAAGGTGCTAAGAGCACATTATGAATACAGGCTCTTAGAACGGCGTAGGATTGTTGTTGTCGATAAACTGGTCCTCGCTCACGCCGCCAGTGAATGGCGACGGCGCACCGTTGGCGGCGTCGGCAGGTGCATTGATTTTTGATGGCACGATGCCGTGGTTCACGAGGCTGTTCTCGTCCCAGTTCTGGAATCGTGCATATTTTCCCTCGAAACGCAGTGTCACATCGCCTGTGGCACCGCTACGGTGCTTGGCAAAGATGAATTTTGCCACGCCTTCGATGTTGTTGCCTTCGGCGTCGGTGGTGGATTTGGTGTAGTATTCGGGGCGGTGGATAAAGCAAACCATGTCGGCGTCCTGCTCGATGGCACCCGATTCGCGCAAGTCGGAAAGCTGTGGCACCTTACCGTCGGTGCGGTTTTCAACCGAACGGTTGAGCTGCGAGAGTGCGATGATGGGAATGTCGAGTTCCTTGGCAAGCTGCTTGAGCGAGCGCGAGATGGTGCTCACTTCTTGTTCGCGGCTGCCAAACTTCATGCCGCTGGCGTTCATAAGCTGCAAGTAGTCAATCACAATCATCTTCACGCCTTGTTCGCGCACCAGGCGGCGCGCTTTGGTGCGCAGTTCAAACACCGAGAGGCTTGGCGTATCGTCGATGAACAGCGGTGCTGTGTATAGCGGGCGTATGCGCGAGTGCAACTGCTCCCATTCGAGGCGGCTCAGCGTACCGCTCTTTATTTTGCTGCCCTCAATTTCGCATATGTTGCTTATGAGACGGTTGACAAGCTGCAGGTTCGACATTTCGAGCGAGAACACCGCCACCGGAATGTTGAAGCGCACAGCCATGCGCATTGCCATCGACAGCACAAAGGCTGTCTTACCCATTGCAGGACGTGCGGCAATAATCACGAGGTCGCTGTTTTGCCAACCCGAAGTCACGCGGTCGATTTCGTCGAAGCCGGTTTGAAGGCCGCTCAAGCCGTCGGTGCGGTTTGCCGCATCTTCAATTTTCTTGAGAGCGTCGATGATTACCGGCTCGATTTTCGTCACATCTTTCTTGAGGTTGCTTTGCGAGAGTTCAAACAATTTGCCTTCGGCTTCCTGCAGAACGTCAAGAATGTCGATTGAATCGTCGAAGGCAAGCGATTGAATTTGCGAGCTGAAGCTGATGAGCTCGCGTGCAAGATATTTTTGCGCAACAATGCGTGCGTGAAACTCGATGTTGGCAGCCGACGACACACCACTTGTAAGCTGCGAAATCCTAATTGGGCCGCCCACTTCGTCGAGCATGCCTTGCACGCGCAGCTGCTCGGTGACGGTGAGCATATCGATGGGTTGCGACATGCTTCCCAAAGTCTGTATTGCCTCGAAGATTTTTTGGTTGTTCGGCTCGTAGAAACATTCGGGCTTGAGGATGTCAACCACTTTGCTGTAAGCGTCTTTTTCGAGCATGAGAGCACCCAGCACAGCATCCTCAAGTTCGAGGTTCTGCGGTTGTAATTTTCCGAATTCGTTCACCACCTCGGCAGCTTGTTGCGGTTTACGGCGGTTGTATTGGCGTTTGCGCTGTTCTTCTGTAAGTTTAAAATCCATCGAGTATCAAAAATAAATGAAAAATGTTGTGATGTGGATTGCAAAGATACTGAATCTTTGCGAAGCTACATAGCTTTTCCGGGGTATACTTTTTCAATAAAAAGTTAACAGGTTCGTGCTTGCGCTGTTGAAAAGTGTAGCAGCGGTGATGTCTGGCGTGTGGCTGCAGGCTCCTGATGGGCATAAAAAAGCCGGGCAATGCCGGCGGACGTTTGCCACCTGACATTGCTCGGAATAACAATAAAAGTTCAAGAGTCTGCTATGTCGCTTGTTGTGATGCAGGCTCTAAGATATAAAACCATTTTTTTTGATTAAAGCAGTTCGTCAACTGGAGTGTAAGGAAGGTCGAATACCTTGGCAACAGCCGGGAAAGTGACTTTTCCTTCCACTATGTTCAAGCCGAGCTTGAGAGCAGGGTCGTCCTTGCAAGCTTGCTTCCAGCCCTTGTTGGCAAGCGCCACGGCATAAGGAGTGGTGGCATTTGTGAGCGCGAGAGTGGAAGTGAAAGGCACGGCACCAGGGATGTTTGCCACGCAATAGTGAACAATGCCATCGACGGTGTAAACAGGTTCGCTGTGCGAAGTTGGGTGCGAAGTTTCGAAGCAGCCGCCTTGGTCGATGGCTACGTCAACCAACACAGAACCTGGTTTGAGCAATGCCAACATGTCGCGAGTGATGAGGTGTGGAGTTTTGTCGCCGGGGATGAGCACAGAGCCGATAACCAAGTCGGTGGATGGCAGTTCGGCTCGGATGTTGTATTCGTTAGAGTAGAGAGTGCGAATGTTCTTAGGCATTACGTCGTCGAGATAGCGCAAGCGGGCGAGGTTGATGTCGGTGATGATGACATCGGCACCCATGCCGGCAGCAGTGATTGCTGCGTTAGTGCCCACGGTGCCGGCACCAAGCACAAGCACCTTGGCAGGTTTCACGCCCGGAACGCCACCCATGAGGATGCCTTTGCCCGATTGGGGCTTTTCGAGGAAGCGGGCGCCTTCTTGGGCAGCCATACGTCCGGCAATTTCGCTCATAGGAATGAGCAGTGGCAGTGTACGGTCGGCTTTTCGCACGGTTTCATAAGCTAAACAGATTGCTTTGCGGGCAATCATTGCTTCGGTGAGAGGACGGTCGCAAGCAAAGTGGAAGTAGGTGAAGAGGAATTGGCCTTCGCGGATTAGATCATACTCGGGTTCAATGGGCTCTTTAACTTTCACAATCATCTCGGCTGTCGCATACACGTCGGCAATGGTGGGCAATATCTTTGCTCCTACGGCTTCGTATTCGGCATCGCTGAATCCGCTACCTTCGCCTGCAGTCTTTTGAACATAAACTGTGTGGCCATTCTTTACTAATGTTGCAACTCCTGACGGAGTCATACCAACGCGAAATTCGTTGTTTTTGATTTCTTTTGGAATACCAACAATCATGATGATTTAAAGTTTTTAAAGGTTTAATTTTTTCGGAACAAATATAAATATTTGGTTTTTTATTTCAAATATTTTGTGGCGAAAAAATATTGTTAAAAAAATAGCAGCAATTTGCCTTTTGTCGGCATATTGCTGCTAATAATTGGCGTCTTGTGGAAAAATTCTTATAAAAGACGATGTTTTGTTATGCTTTCACGCGGCCTACATACGAACCGTCGCGAGTGTCGACTTCGATGAGTTCGCCTTCGTTGATGAACAGAGGCACACGCACGGTGGCACCGGTTTCAACGGTTGCCGGCTTGAGGGTGTTGGTTGCGGTGTCGCCCTTGAGGCCTGGCTCGGTGTATGTGATTTTGAGCACTGTCTTGATAGGCATTTCGGCATAAAGCACGGTTTCGGTTGATGCATCTGACACAACATCCACCACGTCGCCTTCTTTCATGAATTGAACTCCTGTAACCAATTCCTTGCTAATAGGAATTTGTTCGTAAGTTTCTTGGTTCATGAAGATGTTGTCCTCGCCTTCGGCATAAAGGAACTGATAAGGACGGTGTTCAACGCGAACGTCTTCAAGCTTTTCGCCAATGTTAAAGCGGCGCTCGATTACACGACCATCGACAACGTCTTTCAGTTTGGTGCGCATGAAGGTGTTGCCCTTGCCTGGCTTAACGTGAAGGAATTCTACGCAAAAATAAAGTCTGTTGTCCATGCGAATGCAGGTGCCGTTCTTGATGTCTTGAGCGTTAATCATAAAAAAAATTGTTGTGAAAAATTATTGTAATTCGTTTATATTCGTTCGTTTTCGGGTGCAAAATTAATTGAAAATAAGAGAAATCGCAAAAACTTTAGTGTAAAAATCGCTTTTGGCTTGGTAAATTTGAAAAAAGTGACTAATTTTGCACACCGAATCGAAAAACGAAAATAATAATAAATAAATACGGTAATGAAAAGAACATTCCAACCTTCAAACAGAAAGAAAGCTAACAAGCATGGTTTCCGTCACAGAATGCAAACAGCTGACGGTCGTAAAGTATTGGCACGTCGTCGTGCTAAGGGTCGTTACAGCCTCACAGTATCTGACTCTGTAAACAAGTAAAAAATCAGATTTTTACTGCACTGAGCCTTTAGCATCGAGCTGAAGGAGCAAAAACGCATAAAAGCCGTTGTTACGTTGTGTGACGACGGCTATTAGTGTTTATTATTACAAGCAAATTCCATCATCCCTTTGCCGTTGCCCGTTGGTGTGCATTAGCGTGGGGGAGATGGAATTGCTGTATCTCAAATAACGAGTTATTGCTGCAGGGCTTTGCGCAGGTTTTCGAGCGCGGCAAGCAATAGGCTGCGCGGCATGCCCACATTAAGGCGCATGAAGCCATTGCCTTGGCTGCCGAACATGGCACCGTCGTTGAGCGCAAGGTGAGCACGATTCACAAATAGGTCGATGAGCTGGTCGTGCTCGAGGTTAAGGCCTCGGCAGTCGAGCCATACGAGGAACGAAGCCTGCGGGCGCAGAGGCTTGATGCCCGGCAGGTGTTCGGCGCAGAACTTTTCCACTGCAAGCACGTTGCCCTCGATGTAGCTCAACATCTGGCCACGCCACTCTTCGCCATGGCGGAATGCGGCGATGGTGGCAATGGGCGAGAAGATGGTTGGTTCGCCCAACTCATTAGCCTCGAGCCACGAGTAGAAGCGGTGGCGCAGTTGGTCGTTGGGCACGATGCTGTAGCTGCTCACTATGCCGGCAATGTTGAATGTCTTGCTTGGGGCGCCGAAAGTGATGCTGCATTGCTCGGCTTCGGGGCTTACCGAAGCAAATGGGGTGTGACGGTGTCCGAACAATGCCATGTCGCAGTGAATCTCGTCGCTAATCACCAATATGCCGTGTTGCGAGCAGAAGTGAGCCAAGCGGCGCAGCGTGTCGGCGTCCCACACGATGCCGGCAGGGTTGTGCGGATTGCTGAGTATAAGCACCTTGCAAGTGTCGTCAGCCACCTTGGCAAGGTTGTCGAAGTCCATTGAGTAGGTGCCGTCGGCGTTTTCGATGAGGGGGTTGTTGACAATGCGTCGGCCGTTGCCCTCGGGCACCAGGCGGAATGGGTGATAAACCGGCGGCTGAATGATGATGCCGTCGCCGGGCTTGGTGAACACGTTCAGCACCATGCCTATGCCTTTCACTATGCCGGGGATGTATTGAATCCATTCGTGCTTCACTTGCCACCCGTGGTGGCTTTCAATCCAGTCGGCAATGCACGGCACATAGTCGTCGGGCACGGCGGTGTAGCCAAATATGGGGTGCTTCATGCGCTGGTTGAGCGCATCGATAATGAATGGTGGTGTGGCGAAATCCATGTCAGCCACCCACAATGCAGTTAAATCGCCGCGGCCGAAGCGTTCTTGCAGCGCATCGGTTTTGATGGCACCGGAGCCGTGGCGGTCGATTATTTCATCGAAATTGTAGGTTTGCATAATTCTTTATTGATTGTTTGTTAAGTTTCGGAATTTGTGATGCGTGAGCAGCAGGTAGATTACCAGCGCTATGATGTGCAGCGCAGCCATAGTCCAGAATGTGGCGTCATAGCCAAAATGCTCGGCAATCACGCCGCCTATGAGCACGCCTCCGCCCATGCCAAGGTCCCACGCGGTGAGTATGGTGCTGTTGGCTGTGCCACGCTCGTTGTGCTTGGCAATGGCAATAATCATGTTCTGGAAAGCGGGCCACATATGACCGTTTCCAAGCCCGATGAGGATGGCTGATAGATAGTAGCCGGTCATGGAGGGCCATGCAATGAACATCACATAGCCTATGGTTGAGAGTACCACGCCTTCGGTGGCGTTAGGCAGCAGACGGCCTTGTCGCAGACTCTTGGCGCCTTGCAATCGCGAGAGTATGAGCCCGGCTGAAAGCAGCAGGAAGAATGTGCCTGTGCCGCTGGTAATGCCAAGGCGCTCCTTGCCGTAGATGGCAAGATAGCTGCTGAGAATGCCCCAACAGAGCCCGAAGAACAGAATGTTGAATGCCAGAAACCAACCGCGAAGCAGAAAGAATCGGTCGAGCGACATGGGTCGGCTGCTGCGGTCGATGGGGCGTGACGGCGCATTGATTGACTGTGCCAATGCCAACCCGATGCCGGCAACAATCAGCGCTATCCAAAATATTAGTTCGAAGTTGTTTGTGGTGTGGTAGATGTACAGCCCTGCCATAGGGGCAATGGCGCTGGCGAGGTTGTTGCTCAGCCCGTAGTAGCCAATACCCTCGTTGCGGCGCGATGCAGGCAACACGTCGATTGCCATGGTGCTGTTGGCAACGGTGGCAGCGCCGAAGGGTCCGCCGTGCAGTGTGCGCAGCACGGCAAATGCCAGCAGCGATGCGCCGGCTACGTAACCTCCGAAAAACACAAAGTTCACTGTCAGGCATGCCAGCAGCATGGTTTTGCGCGGAAAACTGTCCACCATGAATCCGCTGAATGGGCGCATCAGCAGCGCCACCACCGAGTAGCCCGAGAGCACAAGCCCGATGACGTCCTTGGTGCTGTGGAATGTTTCGCTCATGTAGAGCGGCAGCAGCGGCGTAATCAGGTAGAACGAAAAAAACAAGGTGAAATTGATGAGCATCACCTTGTTGTAGTTGGCGTTCCAAAGTTTTTCGGTTGGTTTCATGCTCATTTTTCTTGTTTGCTGTGGGTTTTTGAGGTAATCTGTCTTAGTCGAGAATTATCGAGGGCACATCAAACACGCTGTCGACAATGATTTGCGGGTTGTGCATGCGGTCGCCGGTGAATACTTGCGGATGTATGTTTTGCCCGTGGTCTTCGATGCAGATGGTGGTCCATTTCAGTCGGTTTGGCCAAAAGAAGTCTTTGGCTGTGTTGTCGCCGATGTAGTAGAATTGGCGGGCTTCGGGGAACCGCTTCATCACGTTGTCGAAAGGAAGGCGGTCGGTTTTCTCCACGCCTATTTCTTCGGATATGCTTATGTTTTCGTCGTCGAAAAATCGTGTTAGCCCGAGCGCTTCAATTTTGTTTCGCTGTGTGGTGCTGCGTCCGTCGGTGATGAGGCAAAGAACGGCATCTTCGCCTTGCAAATATTGCAGTGTGGCTTCGGTGGCACGGCTGAGCGATATTTCGGGCTTGTGATTGCGATAGATGTCAACAAGGCGGTCGATGTTGATGTCGGTGGGCTTCATGGCGAGGGCAAGGGCATCGAACGGGTTTTGATGTTTGCTGTAAGCATCGCTTAAAACCGCGAATGCGTTGGCGTAGCCGTATTCTTGTTCAACAAAGCGGCTCACGGCACGATAGCCCGACATTACGAAATCGATTTCCTGATAAAGCGTGTCGTCGAGGTCGAAAGCAATGATTTTTGTTGAATATGTGCAATCGTTCATTATTTGATTTTGTTTTGGTTATTCAATTTTTTCGATGAGTGATGGGTGTATGTCGGTGGTGGCTACGGCAATGACGCCCGGAATTGACACCACCACTCGGCGGTTGCCTTTGATGCGCATCAGGGTGCCGATGGCGCCTTCAAACAGTCCGCCGGTAATGCGCACCTTGTCGCCCTTGTGCAGGATGATTGGGTCGTTTTCGATGTAAAGCAGTTGTTCGTTGTAGTTGCCTGCCACGGCAATGAAGTTGTCCATTTGCTTGCGCGGAATCACCACAGGCTGGTGTGTTTCGCGATTCATGATGTAGCGAATGGGCAGGGTGGTGGTGGCTTTGTATTGCACCATGGTGTTGCGGTCGACAAGCATGAAAATGAGGTTGTGAATGGCTGGCACCAGTTTTTTCACACGGCGGTCTTTGCCTCGCATCACCGACACATATTTCATGGGAATGAAATTGTCGATGCCTTGTGCATCGAGGTCGGCTTTCACCTTCAATTCGCGATTGTAGGTGACACGTATGGCATACCATTGTTTTTCGTTGTTTGTGTTAGCAGCTTCCATTGTGTGTTGTTACAAAAAAGGGCACAGGAGACGTCGTTCATCTCCTGTGCACAAAGATAATAAAAAATTTCGTATACGCGCTGTTTTATTTTATCACAACATTGCACCCGGCGGAGTGAGCAGTGAATTGCGGAGCATACTGGCATTGAATTGTGGCAATGCCCACATCAAACGAGCCGGGGTTGGTGACGTAGACGTCGTAGCCAATCACGTAGGTGCCTTTGTTGAGCCACGGAATGAAGATGTTGGTTTGCGAGTCTTTGGTTTCGCGGTACATCCACACGCCGTTCATGTAGTCGCTGTCCGAAGTCTTGTCCACTGGCTCGAAGCATGCACCGCGCTCATCGGTGAGGGTGAGGTATTCAAGTGCTTTGCCGCACTTGATGGTGCATTGCACGCGCACTTTGTCGCCCACTTTCAGCGATGTGGCTTTGCTCAGGGTGCCATCGGCGTTGTGCACGAGCAGCGTTTTTTCGATTGACAGGTCGTCGACGCGAGCCGATTTAATCGATTTCATCGGCGATTTTCCTTGCAGATAAAGAGCTCCCCATGCGGGGCTGAGGGCTTGGCTGCGGCTGATGCTTAGCGTCTTGCCCATCACGTCGGCAACTGCCACCTCCTTACGGCTGTAGCCCAGATAACGGTCGATTTCATCGAAGATTACAGGCGTATTGCCTATGTTGATTGTCGGCTTTTGTCCGGGTGTGAGCCACTTGCTACCGGTGGAAAGAATGGTGTAAACCGCTTCGCTGGCAAGACTCGAACCGCCCCAATCGTTTGTCTGCTTGTTCAGCAGTATCCATTTGCGTATCAGGTCGATTTCATCGGTTCGATTGTCAACTTGCTGCAGTGCTTGCAGAATCACCGAAGTTGCGGCAAGTGCATTGCGTCCTCGCCACCAGGCGCCATCGATGCGGTCCCAATACATGCCACGTTGTTCGGTGGTGATGCTGAACTGGCGAATCGATTCTGTTATTTTACGAGCTGTGGCATTCATGCCGTTGTTGTTGAGCGTGAGGGCATAGAATGCTTTGTGCGCCAGCGAACTGCCTTTCCAGCCATTTTCGATGTCGTTGAGTATGCGCTTCACGTATGCTCTGTTGGCTTCGGGCACTGCAATCTCGGGATAGAGAGTGCGAACGAATGCATAGTCGTCGTACCATATCATGCTGTCGGTTTTCTTCAGCTTCTTGAACAGCTTGAGGTGCTCGCTGTCGTAGTAATTCACCGCCTTCGCGATAATTCCGTTCAGACGGCTGTCGGCATTGAGATGACCGAGTTTTTTCACGCGTCCCAGTATTTCGAGCACTTCGCCGGTGCAATAAAGCGAACTCTTGCAGTTGCGATATTGAATCCAGGCAAAACCGCCGTCGGGTTGCTGGAGTTCCATGAGTCGCGACACGATTTCATCGCACGAATTCGTGCAGTAGTCGTTGTTGAACAGCTTGTCTAATTGGCCCATACGCAGGGTTTGACGGTCAGCTTCGTTAATCCAGGGCGAAGCCAGCAGAGTGCCAATCTTGAGGTCGCTGTTGCGCTCGAGCGACGATGTGAGCTGACTGGTTTCGCGGCTTTGCTGCTTCCAGTGCGCAATGGCGTCGGCCATCTGTGGGTTTTGCTTGGCAAGTCCTTGTGCCAGCTTGAGGGCAAACAGCGAGTGTGCAACGCGGGTTGAGGTCTTTGCTTCGTTGTCGAAGATTGTAGGAAGGGCTGTAGCGCAATACCAAACGGGGTTGTCGCAATACTCAATCACAGCCTTCTCGGCACCCTTCATCTTCGGCAATTTTGCGGTGAAATCGGCTGTGTTGGCGTTGATGAAGAAAGGCAGGGTTTCGGTCACCGGTGAGATGTTGCTCAGTATTGGCACCATCACTTGCTCACCGTCGCCAAACGAACCGTTGGATGCTTTGATGCGGAAGCCTACGAACGAGGCGTCGGGGGCAGCGGTGTAATCGATGTTTACAGCTGCGTCGCTCATGGCATCGAGGGTGATGTTGAATGGTTTGGTGGCAATCACATTGCCGGTGCGTGGGTCGAAAAGTTCGATTATTCCGTTCACCTTGGCGATTTCATCGCTTTTGTTTGCCACGTTGGCAGCGAGCGTGGCTTTGTCGCCGGCACGCAAGAATCGGGGCATATTGGCTTTCACCATTATAGGCTTGCTGCTCACCACGTTGCGCTGCAGTCCGGCAAAATAGCCATTGGCAGTGTAAGCCAGTGTCTGCACGAGCCATTTGGTGTTGTAGTTTGGCACCTCAAATTCCACGGAATAGTTGCCTTGCTCGTCGGTGACAAGATTCGGCATCCACAGGGCGGTTTTAACGGCGTTTTCGCGCAGTTGAATATTGCGGAGGTTGATGTTGGCTTCCGCCTCATTCTCTGCCGATGAACCGCATTCTTCTGCCACAGCACCCTCTGCTAAAATTTCGTCTGTTCCTTTAACATATATTTCCGACATGCCAAAATCGCGTTCAATAGTTGCAACTTGATTCTTACATGCTAAGGAGGAAAACATACGCGGTTTCGCATAGCCATATCGTGGCGAAAAATTGTAGTAATTAAACTCTGGATTATAGATTGGCTCACCTTTTTCTTTAACATAGTCACGCCAGTTGGCTGAACAACTATAATTGTGGGATAACGTGAGATACAGATTATGTGTTAGCAGTGTTTGGAAGTGCGGTTTGTTGAACGCCCAAATGTTGGGTGCGATGCTGTTGATTGCCTTGTCGGTGATGGCAAGAAGTGCCGCGCCGTTGAGTGGGCGTCCGTGATTGTCGAGGATGCGGAATGTCCATCGCTCTTTGTTGCCGGGCGTGAGTTTGTTGCGGAACGAGGTGGCCTCGACCACCGCATTCACTTTGCGCGCAGGAGTGATGAGAGTGAACTCTTGGAAGGATAATTGGCTGTTGCAAAAGGTTATAAGCGAAACTTCGAGTCGTTCGTTGTCGGCTTTTGGCATTGGCAGTTCCAGAGTGTGCAAGCCAGAGGAGTATTTCTTCCAGCCTTGTTCAACGCCTTCGTTGCTCGATGCACAATAGTACACATAAATTTCCGGGTTGCTTGTGCCCAGTGTTATGCGTGCCACGTTGTCGTCGCAAGCCTTTCTGCCACATTCCGGCACCCAAAGGTTGGCTTCAACCGGGCAAGTGGTGTCCGATTCGCGATAGACAGTGATTTGCGACTTGGCTTCTTCGGCAAGTCCGCTGGCATCGGTCACGGTGATGTTGTATGTTCCCGAAGGCACTTTCTGCAAATCGATTTCGGGTTTGCCGGAGCTGAATGTGCCGGAGGTAATCACCTGTGTGCTGTCGGTGAGTGAGGTGAGAGTGTAGTTGCAAGTGAAATTGCGGTCGGCATCGTCGGAGCTCTCGATTGTTACGGGTAGGCTGATGGGCTTGTCGTTGATGAACGTTAGCTCGTCGTTTAGCATAATTCGGCGATGGGTGCCAACAAAGAACGAATGATTGCACGACTGTGTTTCGCCGGTGTTGTTGGTGCACTCTGCCGTGAAATCGTAGATTCGGGCAATGCGTTCTTTATTGTTGCCGTTTTCTTCGAACTTATCGGGCGAAAGTGTTATGGTGAATTCGCCATTGGCATTGGTGGTTACAGTGTCGGAGTGAACGTTGCTACTAATGTCGCGCATCCAGAAGAACCAGCTTTTGCCAACAAGTTTGATGCTGACCGGAGCATTTGCCACAGGCATGCCGGCATAGGTGACTGCCTTGCCTGTAATCACCACGTCCTCGCCAAGGTTGTAGCTGCGTTTGGGGTTGTTAAGTGTAATCTCGAATGTGGGCGTCTTATATTCGCTCACCTCAACAGTCTTTGCACCAAGATACTCTTTTTCATAACGGAATGTGATGCGGAAAGAGCCGTTCATGCGGTCGGCAGGCACAACGAATTCGCCGCTGATGCGTCCGGCATTGTCGGTGGTGAGGGTGTCGGTGGCAATGGTTTTGTAGTTGCTGTCGTCGAACGAAACCGTTATCTTGGCATTGTTGAGCAATTGAGCCTCTTTTGTGCGGCCCTTAAAGATTATTGCCGAGTATTTCACTGTTTCGCCCGGGCGATAGATGGCAAGGTCGGTGAAAGTGGTTAAAGAATAGCCTCCGTAACTGTTTTCGTTGAGATTTGCAGAGCCAAACTTATTAGAATACTTGTCTTTGCCATAAATGAAGCGGTATTTTCCTGTCCGGCTGTATCCCCAGCCTTCATCCCAGTCTTCGTCGTCAAAATCGTTACGGGCATTCCCGCTTTTTTCAATCTTCACTTTGCCTTCAGCATCGGTTTTGCCAATAAAGGTGTTGTCTTTTAATAGGGATGCTCCTTTAATTGGCTTGCCGGTAGTCGAGTTGACGGCATAGGCAAATGGGCCTTTAGCTGTGGCTATTCTAAAGGATGAGATGTCGGTGATGCACAGCGGTTTGCTGAAATATTCGCTTCGCACTTCTTTTTTGCCAACACGAAGCACTGGTTCAATCAAGTACTCGCCATAGGGCAGCGGGTCGATGTAGAATGTGGTGGTGTCGTTGTGAAATGGTTGTTGCGTGTTGTTGCTGATTTTGTATGTTTTAATCAGCTGACCGCGAGTGTATTTGCTGCTTTTTGTTTCAATTGCAGTGTAAACGGCAATCGAGAAATCGGCAGAGTTGCTGTTATTGATGGTTACAGGAATCTTGTTGATGCTGTTGTAATAAAAAGGTGCTTCGAGTGAAACTGTTTTTTGCTCAATGCTGAATATTTTGTTTTTGATTGATGGGGTATGTCGCGATTTCGGGAACCGCTCAACATATTGCTTGAATGTGTCGTAGTTCTCAATCACGGATTTAACTTCCCGCAAAGCCATTCCGCTTTGGTCGAATTGGGCATATTGCTTGTAGAGAGCCAGAAAATCTTGGCTGCGTTCGCTGTAATCGTAATTTCGCTTATTTTCAATCAGTATCCACTTAATATAAATAGTGGTAGTGATGTTGCTGTTGCTTTCATTGAGCCATTCGTTGAGCAGGGCGGGGTCGTTTGTTGCGGTGTGTAATTTTGAGTATGCAAAGTCGAGGAGTGTGCCGAACACTTCTTTTGACTGGGTTGGCACTGTGATGAACTTGGCATATTCGTTGAGTTTATGCTTGTGCAGAGCAGCTTTGTTTTCCAGCACAAGGGCGCGCAGTTCTTCGGTTTTGCGCTTGAAGTCGAGTTCGTTCCATTCTGTGAGGTCGTCGGGGTATTGCTCGTGTAGCTCTTCGTTATCGAGGCTATGTCTAAAGACGCTGAAATACTTGTAATTGTCTATTTCAATTAGGGCAAATATTGCCTTGTAGTCGGGTTGCGTTTCGGCAATACGATGCTTTTCAATAAGATCGATTACTTCTTTGGCATTGTCGTCGGAAATCAACTGTTGTGCCTTAGAGTAGCGCAGGATGGCGTCGACAAGCAGAGGCTTGTCGCCTTTGACTGAAGCATTTTTGATGTCAGCCAAAGCATTCTCTGAAACCGTCTTTGGATAGTTGAAGTCGGGTTTCTCAGTGGAGTTTGATAAATTCATACTGTTCAAAAATATAGAAATAATAATTAGTTTTAATATGGTATGCTTCATAGTGGTGCAATATTTGTGCCAAAAAATTATCCCATAATATCTGTTCGCTTATTTAATTAAAAATAGGAGTAGAAATTATGGGATAACTATTTTTTAGCAAGTTAGTTTTGTTTGAATTTGAAGACTGTTAAAAGAAACAGGAGCGTTTGTTTATTGTTTTTGAAAGTATTTTTTTATTGTTTTCGTTTGCTGGTTTTTGCTTGTTTGCTGCGCGAAATCATGCTCTTGGCAAATCGGTTTTCGGCGCGCTTGAGTTGGAACAACTGCTTGTTGCTGAGTATTTTGGCGAATTTCTTGAAATACTCGGCTTCGATTTGGGCACAAATCATCGACACCTCCGACAATGCTTCGGCGGCTTTGGCATATTCCAGGTCGCTAATTGGCTCTGTTGAGTTGCTCACTTTGTTTTCCAAGTCGCGAGCTTGTTTGTTGGCTTGGAAAATTTCCTCTTCCATCTGCTTGTAGAGCGGGAAGAACTCGTCCTGCTGAGCCTTGGTGAGGTCCATTTCTTTCACAAGCATATCGTGCTTGTAGTCGCGCACGCCTTTGAGCCATTCGGTTTGACTTGGGCGCGAAGTGTTTTTGCGACTTTGTGCCACCATGGGCATCGCAAGTGCAAGGGCTAAGACAAGTGATATTATTGATGTTGATGTTTTCATTTTTGCAGGTTTCAATATAGTGTTCTGTTTTGTGGGCGGATTGACGAAAATGCCGTACCTCACAAGCACGCATGCCGGATGGCGCTTGCCGAAGGGAAAAATTCGCACACAATTCCTGAATTATTTGTTGCTGCCTTCAACGAACTGAATGCCCGATTGTTCTGCGTCGACGCTATCCTCGTAGGTGAGGATTTCGTATTCGTTCAGACTCTCTTGCAGCATGAGGTCGTCGATGTTCTTTTCGTCCCCCAGCCCGTCGACAATGGCTTGTATCTGTGCTTTGGTGCTGGTGGCTCCGCTCATGTCGTTGAACACGCGCATCATGCACCAGATGCCTGCAAACATTGCTGCCATATACACGTAGGGGCGAACACGCACCCAAAGCGATGGCTTGACTTGAGGAGTAAGATTAGGCTTGGGCAACGATTCCATCATTTGCTTGTTGAAATCGCTGAAATAATTCTCCGGAACCTTGAAGCCAGAGTCTTTACCCAACTTTGATAATATGTCCAAATCTTCTTTCATTTCGCTTGTTTGACTGATGAAGGTGGAAAAGGTTTAATCGTTTTCTTCAAAAAAAGCCTCAATTTTTTTCAGGGCGTGGTGGTAGCTGGCTTTGAGGGCGCCCACCGATGTGCCGAGAATTTCCGACATGTCTTCGTATTTCATCTCGTCGTAGTAGCGCATATTGAACACGAGGCGCTGTTTTTCGGGCAGGCTGTTGATGGCGCGTTGCAGTTTCACCTGCGCCTCGTCGCCGTCGAAATATTGGTCGCTCTCGATGTTGTTTAGCAGGAACGAGTCGTCGTCAATCGATGCTTCGTTGCGGGCACGCTCCTTGTTGATGAAGGTGATTGATTCGTTGATTGCAATTTTGTAGAGCCACGTCGACAGTTTGGCATTGCCGCGGAAGTTGTCGATGTTGCTCCATGCTTTCAGGAATGTGTTTTGAAGGATGTCGTTGGCATCGTCGTGATTGAACACCATACGGCGAATCTGCCAATAGAGCCCTTGTGAGTATTGCTCTATTACTTTGCCGAAAGCTGCCTGACAGTGTTTGGGGTCATGCAGCTGCTCGATGATTTCTTCTTCGTTGTAGGTGTTGCGCGATGTCATCTAATTCAAAAATTTTTGCTAAGTTAATTTATTCTTTCCACATATTAAAGCAAAACGGCATAGTGCGTGATAATTTTTTGAAAATTTTAATGAAAAGTGAGGGTGTTTGTGTGTCGCTGTTGTTGTTAAAACAAAGTGGCATCGCACCGGGTTTTGCCTTTTGGGGCTTCCGATGCGATGCCAAGTGTGAGCGAGAGGGGAGACGACTATTATTCGTTGGAAAGAGATGTAGAACCGGTTACGGTGCAGCTCATGCCCATGCAGTTGAACGAGCCGCTGAAGGTGCCGGCGCCGGCATTCACGGTGATGTCGAGGTTGGTGATTGTGCGGTTGTCCATAGGCACGTCGGCGCTTGTGGGCACAATCTCGTCGGCAGTGATGCGGTAGCCGGTTGAGGTGCTTTCGAGTGTTGCTCCGGGGATGGTGATTTCGGAGAGCGTAGGCATCTGCTGTACGAACTGGATGTTGTTAATCTCGATGCTGGCTGTGCCTTTTTCGGGGTTGAGGGTCATGATGTAGGTGGCATCTTTGCACTCGAATGTGCCTCGGCCGAAATCGGTGACTGTGGACGATGTGACGTGCGAAATTTTCTTGCGTGTCACGAAAGCCGGTTTGCCGTCGACGTTGTAGGTGATGGCAATGTTTTGTTCGATTTCGGGGTTGTTGAACATTTGCAGGAACCCGTTCAGGCTGTTGATTTTCACACCGAGGCTCTTGCCCGAGCCGTCAACAGCGTCGGCATTGGTGGCCGAGAAGGTGTAGCCTTTGGTGTTGCTGAACGTCAGCGGCAGCCCTTTGATGGTGGCATCGACAGTGCTGTTGCCGTTTGCCACCGGCATGGTGATGTCGATGGTTGAAGCGGTGATGTTCATCTTCAGGTATATTTTGCCTGCAGTGGTGGTTTGTGAACTGGTTACCAGCACTTCGTCGTTGATGCTCATTGTTTGTTCTTCATTTTTTTCGCTGCATGAAGCAAAACCCATTGCTATGGCTGCTACTGCAAGGAGTGATAGAATTTTTGTTGTCATAGTTTCAAATTTGTTTTTTATGTTTTAATTAAATATTTGTTTTCACGAGAAAAAATGTGAGGTGGGTTTGTCAGAAGAAATATCGCAGTGTTGCGCCAATCTGGCGTGGGCGGCCTTGCTGAACAAATCCGTGGTTAATCGACACAAAGTAGAATGTGCCGTAGCCGGTGTCGGTGAGGTTCTTGCCCCAGATGTTGAGGGAATAGTGGCGGCCGTCGATTTGCACCTGTGCACCAAGCAGTGCGTAGAGGTTTTGCTCGTGGGTGTTGGCTTCGTTCCAATAGATTTTGCCGAGGGCTTTGGCATTGACATTGAGCGATATGTTGCGCACCAGCGACGTGCCCACGGGAATCACGTAGAACGCTTCGCCGTAGATGGTGTTGCGAGGGGCGTAGGGCAGTACTTTGTCGGCAAGGTCTTGCTTGCCGTTGTTGTATTCCACAAAACGGGCGTCGGTGAAGCCGTAGCTTGCCGACATGCCAAAGCGTTTGGTGATTTGTGCCTTAACCGACAATTCGCATCCCAGACTGCGCGACTTGCCGGCGTTGGTCATCACGCGTCCGGTGGTGGTGCCGTCGGGGAAGGTGGTGAGTTGCTGGTCGGTGCAGTTGATGTAGAATAGCGAAAAATCGGCGATTAAATCGCCGTTTTTCAGCTCCAAGTGGCTGCCGGCTTCAACGGTCCAAGCCTTTTCGGGCTTGTAACCCACAATCTTGTCGACGTCGTAGTTCATGCCTATGCCCATCATGCCCATGATGCGTTGCTGAAGCACGTCGGAGAACATCTGTGTGTTATATCCGCCAGCCTTGTAGCCTTTCGACACCGAGGCATATATGCTCGATTTGTTGAGCGAAGGCAGGTTGTAGGTGGCTGAAACTTTCGGTAGAATCTGGAAAAACGATTTGTCGAGCTTGCCCGAATCGTCGATGTTCACGTCGTCGTGCCGGAAAAGTTCGATTGAACCGTCGGACAGGACGTGGTTGATGTTATAGCCGGTGTTGCTGAAGCTGCGGAATCGCAGCCCGGAGTGCTCGTAGTCGCCGCGTATTCCGGCAGTCAGGCACCAGTTGCCGATGTTGAGCTGCGACTGGTGGTAGAATGCAATTCCCCAATTGGGCATGGTGAATTGGCTGCCCAGCTGAAAGCTGCGGGTGTCCCATGCTATGGGGTAGTTGGGGTTGGCTTGATTGCGTTTTTCTTCGATTAATTCGGCTATTCCGGTGTTGAGGAAGGTGACGGGCGCGTTCATGCGGGCATGGCGATAGAAGGCAAAGAGACCCGCAAGCCAGTTGTATTTTCCCGTTTTGTTGCCGCGCGCAATCAGGTCCTCGGTGAACGAATATTCGCGGTTGGCTTGGGTGAGGGTGAAATAGTCGGTGGGCAGAAAATCTTGGTCGAGCGTCATGTTGTAAGGGTGGTGCGCCTGTAGAAGCAGGTGTCGTTGTAGCTAATGGCTCCGGTGTCGATAAACCGGTAGGGGTAGCCGCCTTGCCGCGTCACCGACAGCGCAGCCACATTCTCCATAACGAAGCCGTTGCCGCCATCGTATTCCACCTTGATGCGGCCACTGCCCTGACGCTCCCAGTCGCAGTTTTCGCCGTTGAATTCGTTGGTGAAAAAGCCGTCCGACGAATTGAAATAATGCCCGGCTGAAAAGCGCATGGTGTTGCCCGTGCCGTATTCAGCCATGAGCCGCGTGCCTTGATAGGAGAGTGGAGAAAGGGTGTAGATGTTGAACACGCCACCCATGGTGTTGCGGCCAAACAGCGAGCTTTGCGGACCGCGTATCATTTCTACGCGACTGATGTCGGCAATGTCGAAGTCGTAGTTGTTTTTGTTGAGAATGGGCACGTTGTCGACGTTCAATCCCACCACGGGTTGGTCGATGCGCGAGCCCAGTCCGCGCACATATATCGTGGAGGTGATGCGCGAACCGTAGTCGGGGATGAGCACATTCGGAGCTATTTCGCTTGCCGATTTTGCCGAGAAAATGTGGCTGCGTTCTGCTTCGCGACGGTCGATTACCGTTGCCGCGATGGCTTGGTTGCGCAGGTTGTTGCCCTGTTTGATGGCAGTGATTGAGATGGGGCTGAGGTCTACCACGGTGTCGGGCGCAACAGCCGGCACGGCACTGGCTGCTATGGTGGCCATTGCCGAAAATATCGTGAATAAAGCGCTTTTTGCGATTGATTTTTTCATGATGCAAAGCTAATAAACCCGGTTTGCCCGGGCAATCACTAAATGTTGTGATATTGTAGTGATGCTTTGCCCTACAGCCGAGCCTGTTGTGCTGCGCTTGCGAGAAGCGCCGAGGGGAGTTTTGTGGAAAAATTGTGCGCAAATAACGACATTTTGTGCTTATTTTTAAGGTGCTTTATAATTGTTAACCGAAAAGAATTTAGTATCTTTGCATTGCATAAGTATGCCTAAATTGTGCACTTTTGCGAACTGTATAAGTTAACCTGTTGAATTGTAGGTCTATAGCACTAAAGTAACGTGAAACGACTGTCGAAACAAACCTATTGTGCAACAAGCAGATGCCATGAGGCGTTTGTGGCGGTTTTGTGTGAACGGAATTCGGTGCAAGCAATGCATTCAAATGGAGGAGACAACGAGGTTAAATGGGCTTGAATCGGGCTATAGGAAACGTGGCAGGTTCGGCTCATTGCACTTTTTGAAAAGGACGTCTAAAAAAGATTAACGAGTAAAGAAAATAAAATTAATAATTTAAAATAATTTATGGAATCAGCAGTATTCGGAATCTCAAGCACAACGATGATGGTGGTTGCAGTGTTGACTGGCGTTTTGCTGGTGTTTGCAGCCCTACTCATTGCCAAGCTTATCGGACCCCGCTCGTTCACTTCGATGAAATCGGACCCATACGAGTGCGGTATCCCTACACGTGGTGAGTCAATGATTCAATTCAAGGCAGGCTACTATTTGTTTGCAATTCTGTTCTTGATGTTCGACGTTGAAACTGTGTTCCTGTTCCCATGGGCAACAGTATGCAGCAAGATTGGTTCTACCGGTCTTTTGAGCGTCGGAGTATTTTTGGTAATATTGGTATTAGGACTTGCCTATGCATGGCGGAAAGGAGCACTGAAATGGGAGTAAACATCAAAAGCATGAAGTATGAGGACTTCAAGGACAATGAGTACATTGAAAGCCTCGTAGCAGAATTGAAAGCAGCCGGAACAAACGTTGTTGTCGGCAAATTGGACGAGTTGATTAACTGGGGCCGCGCCAATTCGTTGTGGCCATTGTGCTTTGGTACGAGCTGCTGCGCCATCGAGTTTATGGCATTGGGTGCAGCGCGCTACGACATGGCACGCTTCGGATTTGAGGTGGCACGAAACTCGCCACGCCAAGCCGACTATATCATGGTTCAGGGCACAATCGTTCACCGCATGGCACCGGCAGTGCGCCGCTTGTATGAGCAGCTTGCCGAGCCAAAATATGTGATTGCTTGCGGTGGTTGCGCCGTTTCGGGCGGTCCGTTCAAAAATTCGTATTGCGTTCTGCCGGGCGTCGACAAGATTCTTCCGGTTGACGTGTATATGCCCGGTTGCCCTCCACGCCCCGAGGCTATGTTCTACGGCTTGATGCAGCTTCAACGCAAAATCAAGGTGCAGAAGTTCTTCGGCGGAGCTAATCGTCAGGAGAAAATCAAGAATTTCTTTGCAAGCCATCCCGAGGATGCCAAGCAGATGTGATTTGTGAAGGTGTTGTTTGGTTCGAAAGAAAAAGAACAAGATACAAAAAACTGCACAATCACACGATTGATTCAATAACGAAATTTCAATAACAGTATATACATATTTATATATAATGGCAAATATACAAGAAAAAATCAGCGCGCTTTGTCCGTCGGCAACCTTCGAAGAAGGCGACCGCCTTGTGGTGACTGTCGAGGAAAAAGAGTGGCATTCTCTTGCAAAGGCGTTGAAGGAAGATGCCGATTTGCAATTCGACATGCTCACTGCTGTTGTGGGTATGGACTGGAAAGATGCTCTTGGCGTGGTGTACTATCTCACTTCTACAGCTAATTGGCAGATGATTGCCGTGAAGGTGGCTGTGGCTGACCGCGAAAACCCGATGATTCACACCGTAAGCGACATTTGGGGCGTAGCCAACTTCCAGGAACGTGAAGTGTATGATTTCTTTGGCATTAAGTTCATCAATCACCCCGATATGCGCCGCTTCTTCCTGCGCAACGACTGGGTGGGATACCCTTTGCGCAAGGATTATGATGCAAATCCCGAATTGAACCCTATACGCCTCAATCCTGAGGAAAACGAGGACGACACCTTTGCCATGGTTGAAGATGCCGATGGCAACGTGACCCGCGTAGACAAAAAGGTGTTTGGCGAAGACGAATATGTTGTGAACTTCGGTCCGCAACACCCAAGTACTCATGGCGTTATGCGCTTGCGCACCTCGCTCAACGGCGAAATCATCAAGAAGGTTGATGTGATGTCGGGTTACATACACCGCGGTATTGAAAAGCTGTGCGAAGGCATGACCTACCAACAAACGCTATTCTTCCCCGACCGTATGGACTACATGAGCGCTCATCAAAACCGTCACTGCCTGTGCATGTGCATCGAAAAGGCACTGGGCATTGAGGTGCCTCGCCGCGCACAAGTGATTCGCGTGATGATGGACGAATTGATGCGCATCAGCTCACACCTGTTGTCGTACGGCTGTTTGACAATGGATATGGGTGCTACCACAGCATTTTTCTATGGCTTCCGCGAACGCGAAGCTGTTCTCGACATCTTCGAAAAGACTTGTGGCGCGCGCATGTCGCTTCACTATAACGTGATTGGCGGCGTGGTTGCCGACCTCCACGAAGATTTCCAGAACGACGTGAAGGCGTTCATTCCGCGTATGCGTAAGGCATTGAAGGAATATCACAAGCTTTACACCGGCAACGTGATTGCCCGCAACCGTATGATTGGCATTGGCGAACTTTCGCGCGAAGATGCCATCAACTACGCCGTAACCGGTCCTTCGGGTCGCGCTTCGGGCTTTGCATGCGACATTCGCAAGCACCGCCCTTATTCAATCTACAGCGAACTCAACTTCAATGAGATTGTGCGCACCAACGGCGACTGCTACGACCGCTATCTCAACCGCCTCGATGAAATCGAAGAGAGCCTCAAGATTCTTGAACAACTCATCGACAACATTCCTGAAGGTGAAATCTGCGCCAAGGTGCCTAAGGTGATTAAGTTGCCTGCAGGCCGCTGGTATCAGGAGGTGGAAGCAAGCCGTGGCGTGTTTGGCGTTTATATCGAGAGCGACGGCGGCAAATCGCCTTATCGCATGCACTTCCAAAGCCCATGCTTCAACTTGGTGGGCGTGATGGACAAGTGCTGCCAAGGACACATGATTGCCGACCTTATCACCATAGGCGCCGCACTCGACTATGTGATACCCGATATTGACCGATAATAATAACGCTTAGAAATCAAAAGAAATAAATATGTTTGACTTTGGTATAGTTACAAACTGGATTAACGATTTGCTGAATAGCTTCCTGCCCGGATGGCTTACAGTGTGCGTGGAAAGTGTGCTGGTGCTTGTGGTGCTGCTGTTGCTCTACTCGGTGCTTGCAATGTTCTACATCTTCTATGAGCGTAAGCTGTGTGGATGGATTCAATGCCGCCTTGGCCCGATGCGTGTGGGTCCGTGGGGCACTATTCAGGTGTTTGCCGACGTGTTTAAGATTCTCATCAAGGAGCTCATTGCCCTCAAGAACACCGATAAGTTCTTGTTTGCTTTGGCACCTTACTTGGTGATTATTGCTTCGATGCTTGTGTTTGCCAACCTGCCTTGGGGCAACGGCCTTCAGGTGATTGACTTCAACATTGGCGTGTTCTTCATGATTGCAGCATCGTCGATTGGCGTTATCGGTATTCTGCTTGCAGGATGGTCGAGCAACAACAAATATTCGCTCATCGGTGCCATGCGTAGTGGCGCGCAGATGATTAGCTACGAATTGTCGATTGGCATTTCAATCCTCACCATGGTGCTTCTCACCGGCACATTGTCGGTTACCGGCATCGTTGAGGCTCAAACCGACGGCTGGCTCATTTTCCGCGGCCATATTCCGGCAGTGATTGCGTTCATCATCTATCTGATTGCCGCAAATGCCGAAACCAACCGTGGCCCATTTGACATGCCTGAGGCTGAGCACGAGCTTACAGCCGGCTATCACACCGAGTATTCGGGCATTCACTTCGGATTTTTCTATTTGGCTGAATACCTTAACCTGTTCATCGTGTCGGGCATTGCTTCGTTGATGTTCCTTGGCGGTTGGATGCCACTGCACATTCCGGGTTGGGATGCGTTCAACACGGTGATGGATTATATTCCATCGGTAGTTTGGTTCCTGGGTAAGGCATTCTTTGTGTCGTTCCTTTTGATTTGGATTCGCTGGACTTATCCACGCGTTCGCATCGACCAAATGCTTGCACTCGAATGGAAGTATCTGATGCCGATAGGCTTGGTGAATCTGGTGGTTATGGCGTTGTGCGTAACTCTCGGTTTCCACTTTTAATTTTTAGATGATTAAGTTCTAAAAAAAAGATATATCACACATATTATGAACGAGAAATATGGAATAATCACTCAGGTAATCGGACCTGTTGTCGACGTGGCTTTTGAAGGCGAAGGCAACGAGGTTCCAGCCATCTATACCGCCTTGAAAGTGCCAAAGGCCGATGGCTCTGAGCTGATTCTTGAAGTTGAACAGCACATTGGTGAAGATACCGTGCGCGCCGTGGCTATGGAAAGTACCGACGGTTTGCAGCGCGGTATGAAGGTGGTGAATGTGGGTCAACCGATTTCGGTGCCTACAGGCAACCAAGTGAAGGGTCGTCTGCTCAATGTAGTGGGTGAACCAATCGACCACTTGGCGCCGATTGCCGATGAAAAACGTCGTGCAATTCACCAGCCTGCTCCTACGTTTTCCGATTTGACTATCTCGTCGGAAATCTTGTTCACCGGCATCAAGGTAATCGACCTGCTCGAGCCATACAGCAAGGGCGGTAAGATTGGTTTGTTTGGCGGTGCCGGTGTGGGTAAGACGGTGCTTATTATGGAGCTTATCCATAACATTGCGCACGGACACAACGGATTCTCGGTATTTACCGGCGTGGGCGAACGCACTCGCGAGGGTAACGACTTGCTGCGCGAAATGATTGAAAGCGGCGTTATCAAGTATGGCGACAAGTTTGCCGAAGGTCTTGAAAAGGGCGAATGGAACATCGACGACGTCGACATGGACCAAGTGGCACAATCGCAGGCTGCTCTGGTGTTTGGTCAGATGAATGAACCGCCGGGCGCTCGTCTGCGTGTGGCTTTGTCGGGTCTTACGGTTGCCGAGCAGTTCCGCGACCAAGACGGCGGCGGTAAGGATATCCTTCTGTTTATCGACAACATTTTCCGCTTCACACAGGCTGGTTCGGAGGTTTCGGCGTTGCTGGGACGTATGCCGTCGGCTGTGGGTTATCAGCCAACATTGGCTTCGGAAATGGGTGCTTTGCAGGAACGTATCACTTCCACCAAGCAGGGTAGTATCACATCGGTGCAGGCAATCTATGTGCCTGCTGACGACTTGACCGACCCGGCTCCGGCAACCACGTTCAGCTTCCTCGATGCCACCACGGTGCTTAGCCGTAAGATTGCCGAGCTTGGCATCTATCCGGCTGTCGACCCGCTCGACTCCACCTCGCGTATCCTCGACCCGAACATCATCGGCGAGGAGCATTATCAGGTGGCGCAGGCGGTTAAGCAGCTGCTGCAGAAGTACAACGAGTTGCAGGACATCATTGCCATTCTTGGTGTGGATGAATTGAGCGACGACGATAAGCTGGTGGTTTCGCGCGCACGCCGTGCACAGCGTTTCCTCTCGCAACCGTTCTTCGTTGCCGAGCAATTCACCGGTCTGCCAGGTGTGATGGTGCCGCTTAGCGAAACCATCCGCGGCTTCAAGATGATTCTTAGCGGCGAAATGGATGAGTATCCTGAGCAAGCATTCCTTAACGTGGGCACTATCGACGAGGCTATCGAAAAGGGTAAGAAACTCCTTGCCGAAGTAGGCTGATGTCGTGGCGTTTGTCCACACACAAACAACTTGCGAGATTAAGATAATAATAACACAACAGACAATACAAAATGACACTGAAAATAATATCGGCTGAGCAGATTGAATTCGAGGGCGAGGTGACATTGGTGTCGCTGCCGGGCGAAATGGGTCTTTTTGAGGTGCTGAACAATCACGCAGCACTGATAGCAGCTCTCACAGCCGGAAATGTCAGTTATGTTGATGCCGAAGGCACGCGCTCGAGTCGCAGCATTCGGGGCGGTGTTGCCGACATCAACAACAATGTGGTGTCAGTTTGCATTTATTAATGTCAAGAAGCGATTATGAAGAAAGTTCTGCTCACATTGGTCGTAGCATTGTCGGCGCTGTTTATGGCACAGCCGGCAAGTGCAGCTGCGGCTGCTGAAGAGGGTGAAGGCTTCAATCCCAAGGAAATCATCTTCCATCACTTGGGCGATGTGTATGGGTGGGAAGTACCTTTCTCTCATAGTCATCGCATTCCGTTGCCCATCATAGCACGCGATTGTTCGGGCAGTTGGCACGTGTTCTCATCGAGCCGCGTGACCGACGGTGGTGTGTATGAAGGGCTATATATTGCCAAAGAAGGCGAATATGCCAACAAGCTTGTGGGCGACAATGCCGAGGGCGAGCAATATCGTCCGCTCGACTTGTCGATAACCAAGGACGTGGCAGCGCTGTTGATTGCTGCACTTGTGGTGCTGCTGATGGTGATGAGCATCGTGCGCTGGTATAAGAAGCACGACATGAAGGCTCCTCGCCGTTGGACAGCAAGCTTCGAGTTCCTGGTGGAATTCATATATTTGGGCGTTATACGTCCCACAATGGGAAGCAAGGCGCCAAAGTATGCTCCCTACCTGCTCACGGCATTCTTCTTCATCTTTGTGATGAACTTGCTTGGCTTGATGGTGATTTTCCCGGGCGGTGCCAACCTTACGGGCAACGTGGCAATCACGCTGGTGCTTGCCCTGTGCACCTTCTTTATCACCAACTTGCGCGGCAACAAGCATTATTGGAAGGAAATCTTCTGGCCCGATGTGCCAATTTGGCTGAAGTGTCCGCTGCCAATCATGCAGGCAATTGAGGTGTTCGGAATGTTTACAAAGCCGGCAGCATTGTGTGTCCGTTTGTTCGCCAATATGATGGGCGGCCACATGATTGTGATTGTGCTCACTTTGTTGATATTTATATTTGCAAGTTTTGGCCCGGTTGTAACCGGTGGTATTACCGCTTTTTCGGTTCTCTTCTCACTCTTTATGTTGTTGCTCGACACGCTGGTGAGCTTCATTCAGGCTTATGTGTTCACCATGCTCAGCACGCTGTTCATCTCTATGGCGGTGTGCGACCCTCACGAGTCGCATCATAGCGAGGAATAAAAAAATCAAGGTGATGCCTCAAACTAAAATTGCGGCATCCGAACAAATAAAACGAAACATATTTTTCGAAAAAATAAATAATAAACAAATAACTAAAAAAAACTTACAACTATGTTAGGATTAATTTTAGCGCAAGCAGCTGCCGGCGCAGCCCTTGCAAAAATAGGTGCATGTATTGGTGCAAGTATCGCTGTAATTGGTGCAGGTATCGGTATCGGTAAGATTGGTTCATCGGCAATGGAAGCCATTGCACGCCAACCGGAATCGGCAGGTGACATTCGAAGCAACATGATTGTGATTGCAGCACTTGTTGAAGGTGTTGCCCTCTTTGCTGTGATTGTTTGTATTCTTGCATACTTCTTATAATCAACTAATAAGTTTTATACTGAATGGAACTCTTCACGCCTGAAATAGGCCTTGTGTTTTGGATGTTCGTCACCTTCGTGCTGTTGGTGGGGATATTGGCGAAGTTTGCGTGGCCTGCCGTGATAGGCATGCTCGAAAAGCGCGCCGACCTTATCGATAAAGGCGTGGTGTATGCACAAAACGCAAAGGAACAGCTCGACAATGCCAAGGCTGAGGCTGCAAAATATGTGGCTGAAGCACAAAAGCGTCAGGCTGAGATACTTCGTGAAGCCGACAAGATGAAAACTCAAATCATCGAGGAGGCTAAGGCTGCCGCTTCGGTGGAAGCCAAGAAGGTGATGGATGCAGCAAACCTTGCCATTGAGCAATCGCGCAAGGCATCGGAGCTGCAACTGCGCCAGGAGGTGAGCGCTTATGCGCTTGACATCGCTGAGAAGGTGATTCGCAAGAATCTCGCCGACGATGCGGCACAAACCTCGCTGGTGAACAAACTGTTGAATGAAGTAGAGAACAAAAACTAAACGGATTTAAGAAACTATGAACGACGGACTTATTCCTAACCGATATGCAAAAGCCCTCTATAAGCACGCCTGCGAAGTGGGCGAGGCTGCTGAGGTGTATGCGCAGATGAAGACGCTTGCCCAAAGCTTTGCCGACGTTGAAGGGCTTAAAGCCACCATCGACAATCCCTTCATTGCCATTGAGGATAAGGAAAAGGTGCTTCTGAAGGCTTCCGGAGCCAAAAAGGACGGTTCTCTCGACAAGTTCATTTTTCTGGTGGACAAGCACAGCCGCACTACAATGCTGCAAGCAATGGCTTTGGCATACATAAAGATTTATCGTGCCGAGCAGAAGATTTCGCAGGTTGAAATTGCCACTGCATGCAAGCTGCCAGAGCAAAAGATTAAGGAAATAACTGCAACGGTCGAGAAATATCTTGATGGCCGCAGTCTCGAAACCTCTACGCGCATCGACGAAAGTCTGATTGGCGGATTTGTGGTTAAGGTTGACTCGGTTGTTCTCGATGCTTCGGTTAAGAATGAATTGAAAAAATTGCGTTTAAAACTCCTAAGTTAATAGTGAGATGATAAACCCAAGTGAAATATCAGACATTTTAAAACAAGAATTAAACGACGTAAACTCCAAAGTGTCGTTTGAGGAAGTTGGCACTGTTCTTGAAGTGGGCGACGGTGTAGCACACGTCTACGGACTCGAAAACGTGCAGGCTAATGAGCTTGTGGAATTTGAGAACGGCGTGACGGGTGTGGCCATGAACCTTGAGGAGAGCAATGTGGGTGTAATCCTTTTGGACAACGTTAATTCGATTAACGAGAACATGAAGGTGCGCCGCACAGGAGAGATTGCCTCAATTCCGGTGGGCGAAGGCTTGCTGGGTCGCGTGATTAACGTGCTCGGTAATCCGGTGGACGGCAAGGGCCCTATCGACGGCAAACTCATCCGCTTGCCGCTCGAGCGCAAGGCTCCGGGTGTAATCTTCCGTCAACCGGTGAAGCAACCGCTTCAAACCGGCATCAAGGCCATCGACTCGATGGTGCCAATAGGCCGCGGACAACGCGAGCTTATCATTGGCGACCGCCAGATTGGTAAGACTGCCATCGCCATTGACACTATCATCAATCAGAAAGCCAATTACGAGGCAGGCAAACCTGTCTATTGTGTATATGTAGCCATTGGTCAGAAGGCATCAACAGTGGCTTCGATTGTCAACCAGCTGAGCGTGCACGGTGCGTTGGCTTACACTGTGGTGGTGGCTGCTACGGCTGCCGACAGTGCCGCCATGCGCTATTATGCTCCGTTTGCTGGCGTAGCCATCGGCGAGTATTTCCGCGACACTGGTCGCGATGCGCTCATCGTCTACGACGACCTTTCGAAGCAGGCTGTGGCTTACCGCGAGCTTTCGCTTATCTTGAAGCGTCCTTCGGGCCGCGAGGCTTATCCTGGAGATATCTTCTATCTGCACTCGCGTCTGCTTGAGCGTGCTGCAAAGATTATCGACAACCAAAAGGTGGCTGAATCGATGAACGACCTTCCGGAGGTGCTTCGCCCAATGGTTAAGGGCGGCGGTTCGCTCACGGCATTGCCAATCATCGAGACTCAAGCCGGCGACGTTTCGGCATATATCCCAACCAACGTGATTTCAATCACCGACGGTCAGATATTCCTTGAGTCGGGCCTCTTCAATCAGGGCGTGCGTCCTGCCATCAACGTGGGCATCTCGGTGTCGCGTGTGGGTGGTAATGCGCAAATCAAGTCGATGAAAAAGGTTGCCGGTACGCTGAAGATTGCACAGGCACAGTTCCGCGAATTGGAGTCGTTCACCAAGTTTGGTGGCGACATCGACCCGGTGACTGCGCGCACAATCGACCGTGGCCGCAAGAATGAGCGCCTGCTCATTCAGCCGCAATACACACCGATGCTTGTTGAAGAGCAGGTGGCTGTGATTTATTGCGGTGTGAACGGCTTGCTTGAGAGAGTGCCTCTCGACAAGGTGGCTGAGTTTGAAAAACTGTTCTTGCAACTGCTTCGTGCAAAGCATCAAGCCGATGTGCTCGATGTCATCAAGTCGGGAGTGATTAACGACGACGTGACAGCGAAGATTAAGGCTGTTGCTGCCGAAGTTGCCGGAAAGTATTAAGTGGAAAAACAAGCTAAAAAAGAGAGAATAAAACGATATGTCAACATTGCGTGAATTAAAGGGCCGCATCGGTTCGGTAGCGTCGACAGGAAAAATCACCAGTGCGATGAAGATGATTTCATCAGCCAAAATGCATAAGGCGGAGCAGGGGCTGAAAAAGCTCCTGCCTTACCGCAGCCTTGTGCAATCGGTGATTAGCCATTTGCTTGCCACCGACGGCGAGTTCACATCACCGCTGATTGAGGAGCGTGATGTGCGGAGAGTGGGCGTGGTGGTGCTTGGCTCAGACGACGGACTGTGCGGAGCCTACAACATCAACATCTTCAAGCATCTGCTTGGCATCATTGCCGCTTACAAGCAGCAATATGGTGAGAATGTGGACATCGAGATATATCCTGTGGGCAAGAAAATTGCTCGTGCTTCGCAGAAGATTGCCGGCGGACGTGTGTCGGTGAAGGTGGTTGAGGGCATAAACACCCGCAGCACCACCGAGCAGATTTCGCTCTTCACCGAGCAACTCAAGCAGGGGTTTGAGAGTGGCATGCTCGACAAGGTGGATTTGGTGTATATGCACTTCAAATCGATGAGCAAGCAGATTCTCACCTGCGACCAGCTGCTGCCGGTGAGCTACACGGCATTGGTTGACGGAGCTGCAAAGGCCGACAACAGCGCATGCTTGTTTGAACCCAGCCCTAATGCCATCTTCAACAGCGTGCTTCCGCTTCACATCAAATCTACAATGCAAGAGGTGTTTGTGGAGAATGTGGCGAGCGAGAATGCAGCGCGTGTGATGGCAATGCAGAGTGCAAGCGACAATGCCAACAAGTTGCTTGAAAGCCTGCGCTTGGAGTATAACAAGCTTCGCCAGCAGGGTATCACCACCGAACTGCTCGACATATTGGGCGGTCAGGTTGAAAAATAAGGGAAATTACGATTGCATGGGCGCATAAGGGAGGCAACTTAGCCGCTCGGTGCGGCATCAGGCATGATGGATTTCTCACGGAGACAATTTATACATTATATAATTATTTATATAGATTTATCGTATTTCTATGAGTATTAAGGAGTATTTCTCTTCTCTTTTTAAGGCAATAGTGAGCCTTGTGAAGGGTTTAGAGGTGACTGGAAAAGAGTTGGTGACACCAAAGGTTACCGAACAGTATCCAGAAAACAGGGCAACCCTGAAGATTGCCGACAGGTTTAGAGCAACACTTGCCTTCGACTATAACGCCGACGGAACACACAAGTGTATAGCCTGTGGCATTTGCCAGAACAGTTGTCCTAATGGCACCATTGAAGTGCAGACAAAGATGGTTGAGACAGCCGACGGCAAGAAAAAGAAGAAGCTCGACAAGTATGTCTACGACCTTGGCAGTTGCACATTCTGTATGTTGTGCGTAACCAATTGCCCTACAAAGGCTATAAAATTTACAAACGAATTTGAGCAGTCGGTTTACACACGCGACAAGCTTGTTAAACAATTGAACTATTTGCCTGAGAAGGAAGCTCCGGCACCGGCTCCAGCACCCAAGCCAGCAGCTCCAGCAACTCCAGCCGCCAAACCGGCAACAGCCGACGCTCCAGCCGCCAAACCGGCAGCTGAAGCCGACGACAAGGTGACGATGGAAGTGGAAGCACCCAATGGAAAGGTGATGACGGTGAAATTGGCTCAAGACGACGTGAAAGCCATTGAGGCAATGATAGCTGAGAAGCCTGAGATGACAAAGTTCCAGGCTATGCAGGCAGTCATTAAAGCCAAAAAGGCTACAAAAGCGTAGAAAAAAATAAGAAATATAAATTAAATATGGATTCAGTAGGAAATATCATCATGTATTTCGTAATCGCATTGTCGATTATCGTATTTTCGGTGCTGACGGTGACAACAAACAGGATATTGCGTTCGGCAACCTATCTGTTGTTTGTGCTGCTTGCCACAGCAGGAATCTATTTCCAAGTGGGATATGAATTCCTTGGCGCGGTGCAGATAGCGGTGTATGCCGGCGGCATACTTGTGCTGTTTGTGTTTGCCATTTTGCTCACGCATAAGCCCGGAGAAAAAACCAAGCCGCTCGATTCGCACAAGCGTTGGCTTGGACTGAGTGCGGCGATTGCCGGCGTGTTGTTGTGCGCTTATGCGCTTATTTCGCAATGTAGTGTGGCGTTTGCCAAACAAGGCATTGTGAATGTTGACATGAGCCGCATCGGTCACGCCCTGCTCAGCACCGACAAGTTTGGTTATCTGTTGCCATTCGAGGCGGTGAGTGTGTTGTTATTGGCATGTATAATCGGTGGCATAGTTATAGCCCGTAAAAGATAAATAGGAGACGCGATTTATGGAATTGACAGTGCTTATGTATCTTATTCCCAGCCTGATTATGTTTGGCTGCGGCGTTTACGGGTTTGTAACCCGAAAAAATATGATAGCGATATTGATTTCGCTTGAGTTGATGCTCAACTCGGTGGATATCAACTTCGTAGTGTTTAACAGTTTCTTGTTCCCTGGCCAGTTGGAAGGTATGTTCTTTACGCTGTTCGCCATTGCCATTGCGGCAGCCGAGACGGCTTTGGCTCTTGCCATCGTCATCAACGTATATCGCAAGGTGAAGAATGTGGATATCAAGGAAATATCTAAAATGAAATTTTAACGACTATGGCAGAACAGTATTCTTATTTATTGGCAATTTTGGTCATCCCCATAGCAATGTTCTTGTTCTTGGGCTTGATGACAACAAAGTTGAGTAAGAAAGTGGCGGGTACGCTTGGCACCATTGGTCTTGGCGCTTGCCTCATCATAGGATATACGGCTGCAATCACTTATTTTGCAAGTGGCAGTCTTGAGCCGATTAAGGTGATGGATACAACGTGGATTGACTTCTCGCAGATTGCCGAGGGCTTCTCAATCAACTTGGGCATCTATCTCGACCCTATCTCGGCAATGATGCTTATTGTGGTGACAACCATATCGTTCCTCGTTCACCTCTATAGCAACGGCTATATGGACGATGCTCACCTCATTAAATACGGCCATGAGGCTGAAGGCTTGGCAAAGCACGGCTTTCAACGCTATTTTGCTTTCTTGAGCCTCTTCACATTCTCGATGCTCGGTTTGGTGCTCGCCACCAACATCTTCCAGATGTACATCTTCTGGGAGCTTGTGGGTGTGTCGTCGTATTTGCTCATCGGTTTCTACTACACCGACCCGGCAGCAATCCACGCATCGAAGAAGGCGTTCATCACCACTCGTTTTGCCGACCTTGGCTTCTTGATTGGTATCCTCATCTTGTCGTATTACACTAAGACGTTCGACTTCGACACGCTCATCAACGGTTCGAGTTCAGCCCTCGCCACAATGCACGGCACCACATTCCTTGGTTGCTCGGTTTTGTGCTGGGCAATGACTTGCATCTTCATTGGCGGTGCCGGCAAGAGCGCCATGTTCCCGTTGCACATCTGGTTGCCCGACGCAATGGAGGGTCCGACACCGGTGTCGGCACTCATCCACGCAGCCACCATGGTTGTTGCAGGTGTTTATTTGGTGGCTCGTTTGTTCCCGCTCTATCTGATTGCTGAAGGTTCGCTGGTTGTAATCACTGTTGTAGGTGCATTCACTGCATTCTATGCAGCAGCCATAGCGTGTGCGCAAACCGACATTAAGCGTATTCTTGCATTCTCAACCATTTCGCAGATTGCATTCATGATTACATCGCTTGGTGTGGCACGTCCCGAATATCACGAAGGTGTTGGTTACATGGCATCAATGTTCCACCTGTTCACTCACGCCATGTTCAAGGCTTGCTTGTTCCTGGTGGCAGGTGCTGTAATCTATCGCATCCACTCCAACGAGAGCTCGCACATGGGCGGCTTGCACAAGTATATGCCAATAGCAAGCATTGCCTGCTTGATTGGCTGTCTTGCCATCTCGGGTATCTTCCCATTTGCCGGTTTCTTCTCGAAGGACGAAATTCTTGTGGCTGCCTACTGCAACAATTTCTGGTGGGGCGCATGGATGTCGATGGTGGCAGGCATGACTGCCTTCTATATGTTCCGCCTCTACTATCTTGTGTTCTGGTGGGATACACCCGACTACGAGGCACATGGCCATCACGTGCCAAAGGAAGCACCGCTGGTGATGACTTTGCCGTTGATTATTCTTTCGGTAGCCACTTGTGTAATCGGCTTCTTGCCATTCTCTGATTATATCACCTATAATCATGAGCCATTGCATGCCGGACACAATTGGACAGTGATTATTTCGAGCACCGTGATTGCCTTGATTGGCATCGGTTTGGCTACCGCTCTCTATTTGAAGAAGAACGACAAGCCAGGCAAGATGCAAAATGCTGCTCCAAGCCTTTGGACTGCGGCACACAAGCGCTTCTATATGGACGAGCTCTACATGTTCATAACTCACAATGTGATATTCCAGAACATTTGCCGTCCGATTGCATGGTTCGACCGCGCAATCATCGACGGAACAATGAATATGTTTGCCAACATCACCAACTCGGCATCGTATGCAGTGCGCAAGCTGCAATCGGGCAGCATCCAGGCATATGTTTGGATTTACCTGGCAGGTGCAGTGCTGTTGGCTGCAGTGGCAATTATATGTTTAATCTAAACGCAACGGTAGTTTTTTAAGAATTATGATTTGGTCTAATATATTAATTTATTTTGTAATAATTCCTCTTCTTGTTCTTGGAGGATTGGCTTTCAGCAAAAGCATGAAAGCTATTAGAGCCGTTTGCGTTACGGGTGCTACAGCCTTGATGGCGCTGGCAATCTATCTGGTGGTTGTGTTCCTGCAGACTCGTGCTGCCGGCGTGACCGACGATATGATACTCACAGGCAGTTGGACATGGTATGCTCCGCTCAACATCAACCTCGCACTTGGTGTTGACGGCATCTCGGTGGTGATGATTGTACTTTCGGCATTCATCGTGTTTGCCGGGGTGTTCGCGTCGTGGAAAATCAGTCCTCTGCCAAAGCAATATTTCTTGTGGTTCTTCCTGCTTTCGACAGGTGTATTCGGTTTCTTCATCTCAATCGACTTGTTCACTATGTTCATGTTCTACGAGGTGGCACTTATTCCGATGTATCTGTTGATTGGCGTATGGGGTAGCGGCAACAAGAATTATTCGGCAATGAAGCTTACATTGATGCTTATGGGTGGCTCGGCATTCTTGATGCTCGGCTTGATTGGTATTTACTTCCACTCGTCGGCAAATGCCAACCAGCTCACCATGAACATCATTCAAATAGCACACAACAATGCTATTCCTGAAAGCTGGCAGATGTGGCTGTTCCCGGCAGTGTTTGTGGGCTTCGGCGTGCTTGGTGCAATGTTCCCATTCCACACATGGTCGCCCGACGGTCATGCTTCGGCGCCAACAGCAGTGTCGATGCTTCACGCCGGTGTGCTTATGAAGCTTGGTGGTTACGGCTGTTTCCGCATTGCCATCTTCCTGATGCCTTATGCGGCTCATCAGCTTGGCTGGATATTCCTTGTGCTCACCGGCATCTCGGTGGTTTACGGTGCATTCAGCGCATGCGTGCAGAGCGACTTGAAATACATCAACGCCTACTCATCGGTGAGCCACTGCGGCTTGGTGTTGTTCGCAATATTGATGTATAACACCACGGCAATGACCGGTGCCATTATGCAGATGCTTTCGCACGGTTTGATGACAGCCTTGTTCTTTGCCTTGATTGGTATGATTTATGGCCGCACTCACACCCGCGACATTCGCAAGATGGGCGGTTTGATGCAGATTATGCCTTACCTTGGTGTATGCTATGTGATTGCGGGTATGGCATCGCTTGGCTTGCCCGGTTTGAGCGGTTTCGTTTCGGAAATGACCATCTTCATAGGTTCGTTCCAGAATAGCGACATGTTCCACCGCGTGTTCACCATTGTGGCTTGCAGCTCA
Organism: Bacteroidales bacterium; assembly: GCA_004557385.1. GTDB lineage: Bacteria > Bacteroidota > Bacteroidia > Bacteroidales > Muribaculaceae > SFTJ01. Next base: position 60,488 of record SFEA01000004.1, on the reverse strand, counting down.
ATTGTTGTGACTGCAGTGTATATTCTTCGCGTGGTTGGCAAGTTGCTCTTTGGCAAGGTTCAAGATGAGCATCACCTCACACTCACCGATGCCGAATGGCACGAACGCTTTGCTACAATTGTGCTCATTGGTGCAGTGGCAGCAATCGGTTGCTTCCCTAACTTCTTCGAGACGGTGATTAAGGACACCTTTATGTCGGGTAACCTCTATGAGGGCGTGCTCAAGGTGTTGGAACAACCACTTTCATGGATGTAATTAAATAAGTGTTGAATTAAAGACAGGAAAATATAAAGATGGATTATTCTCAATTTTTAATGATGCCACAGGAACTCGGATTGTTGATTGTGTTCCTGTTAGTGTTCCTCTTCGACACTTTCATGCCTAAAAAGGCTCAATCATCGTTGTCGATATTCACATGCGTGGTATTTGCCGCATTCACCATAGCAAACTTGTTCTTGTTTAGCACAGGCACTGCATTTGCCGGAATGTTTGAGCAAACAAGTGCCACCTATGCAATTAAGTTTATCCTCAATGCCGGTGTGCTGATTGTTCTCATTCAGGCAACACAGTGGGCAAATTCGGAATTCGTGTCGGTACGCCGCGGCGAGTTCTACGAATTGCTGCTTGCCACCTTGTTCGGCATGTATCTGATGATTTCGGCACGTCACTTCTTGTTGTTTGTCATTGGTCTTGAAACCGCATCGCTTCCGTTGGCAGCACTTGTGGCGTTCGACAAGAAGCACTACGAAAGCCATGAGGCAGCAGCGAAATACATTTTCACAGCAGTGTTCTCGTCGGCAATCTTTATGCTTGGACTTTCGTTTGTATATGCTCTTGGCGGTTCGCTCTATTTCAACGACATTGCTTGCAACATCATTGGCAACCAGTCGGCACTGCTGATTGTGGCAATCGCCTTTGTCATTGCCGGTGTAGGATTCAAGCTGTCGCTCGTTCCGTTCCACTTGTGGACAGCCGATGTTTATCAGGGTGCACCAACAGCTGTCACCTCTTATCTTTCGGTTATTTCGAAGGGTGCGGCTGCGTTCTCGTTCCTGGTGATTTTGGCACAAGTGTTCGGCTCGGCTTACAGCGCCGCATGGGAATGGATGCTCTATGCAGTGATTATCCTCACCATCACGCTCGGCAACTTGTTTGCTATCCGTCAACGCGACTTGAAGCGTTTCCTTGCTTTCTCGTCGATTTCGCAAGCCGGTTACATCATGCTTGGTGTGATTGCGGCAAACGAGGTTGGCTTGGCATCGCTGATGTTCTATGTGCTCGTGTATGTGTTCTCTAACTTGGCAGCCTTTGGCGTGATTGCCGCTATAGAGAACAAGACCGGCAAGGTGAACATGGACGATTACAACGGCTTGTTTAAGACCAATCCTTGGCTTTCGTTCACAATGATGCTTGCCATGTTCTCGCTCGCGGGTATTCCTCCGTTTGCAGGATTCTTCAGCAAGTTCTTCATCTTTGTGGGAGCATGCCACACCGGCAGCGTTGCCATCTATGTGCTCGTGCTCATTGCGTTGATTAACACCATCGTTTCGCTCTACTACTATCTGCTTGTTGTGAAAGCAATGTTCATCAAGCAAGACGATTGCGTGATACCTGAGTTTAAGGTGGCTTGCAGCGAAAAGTTAGCTTTGATAATCACTACGCTCGGCATCATCCTCATTGGTCTGGCAAGTTGCATCTACACCTACTTGAGTGCTTGCGCTTCCGATTCGAGCATGATGTTCATGTTCATTCATTGATGCCCTTCGAGGCGGCGGTATGGCAGAAGGCTAATCCGTGCAGCCCGTTGAAATAACTGCATTTTCAGTGCAAGGGTGAGAAACCGCATGTTTCTCATCCTTGCATTGCTTTTTGCTGGGTTTGTGCACATCATTTTAAATTGTGTGCAAATTAATAGCCTAAAATAATGGATTATTAAAAAAAATCACTTAACTTTGAAATATTGGATATTATTGCTTTATTAACCTAACAATTCTAATTAATTATGAGAATATCAGCAATAACTTATATTTTGGTTTTGTGTTCGGCAATGTTAGCATCATGTTCGTCGTCGACGAAGGAGTCGGCTGCAGAAACCGACGATGGCTTTATAGTAAAGGTTGGCGACGAAGCACCCGATTTCACAGTAACTACCATAGATGGCGAAAAATACACACTGTCGGAATTCAGAGGCAAGGTGGTTATGCTGCAATTCACAGCCAGTTGGTGCCGTGTGTGCCGCGAGGAGATGCCGTTTATTGAGAGCGACATTTGGCAGCGCCACAAGCAGGACGAAAATTTTGTGTTGCTTGCTATTGACCGTGACGAACCGGCTGAACGTGTGGTGCAGTTTGTTGAAAATATAGGCATCACCTATCCGATTGCGCCCGACCCCGAGTCGAAAGTATTTACAAAATATGCAAGCGCCGAGGCTGGCGTAACGCGCAACGTGCTCATCGGTCGCGACGGTAAGATAATATATCTCACAAGATTATACGAAGAACCAAAATTTAAGAAATTTGTGGCGTACATCGACTCGGTTCTGGTACAATAGTGTTACAAAACTGGTTTAAGTCAAAAGAAATATGGCGCTGGGCACTTGTTTGTGCATGGCGCTATTTTTTATTGTGGATTTTGACCACTAATTAATGATGATTAACAATGTGTTATTTTTGTTAACTATGCCAAATTGCAATATTTACACATTGTCGCGTTTTGATGCTGTTAAAATATGGATATAAAAGTTAAATAATGTTTGTTTTGTGATTTTTGTTTAATTTATTCATTGCTAAATTGTTACGATTTATTAATTTTGCATTAAATTCAGAAATAGACAATGTCTCAGAATGAAAATCATTATAGAAAGTAGTACGACCAAGACCGAATGGTGTCTTGTAGATGGCGGAAAAGTAGTCGAAAAAGCAGTTACTGTTGGATTAAATCCGTTCTTTATGACGAGAAGGGAAATAAGCCATTGCATACGTCTTGATTTGCCAAAGACATTTTTCAAGCGTCGATGGGAGCATGTGTATTTCTATGGAGCCGGTTGCTCAAACGACGATAAGAAGAAAATCATAGAGTCGTCGCTTGTGGCACAGTTTAAGACGCCAACAACGGTTGAAAGCGACTTGCTGGGTGCTGCACGCGGTTTGTTGGTTAACGAGCCGGGTTTGGCGTGCATACTTGGCACGGGTAGCAACACATGCCTTTACGATGGCAACAACATTGTGAAGAATGTGAGTTCGCTTGGTTTCATCCTGGGCGACGAGGGCAGCGGCGCCGCTTTAGGCCGATTGTTTGTTGCCGATTGTCTAAAGAATCTTGCCCCTCGCGACCTTGCCTCAGAGTTTTTTGAAAAATTTGAGCTCGACAAAAACAAGGTGATGGACGAAGTCTACAATAATCCGGGCGCAAATCGCACTCTGAGTTCCTATTCGTTCTTCTTGGGCGAGTATCTCGAGCACGACTACGTTCGCAGTTTGGTGCGTAACGAGTTCGACAAGTTCTTCAGGCGTAACATTCTGCAATACGACTACAAGGCATATCCGCTTTGCTTCGTAGGTCTGGTGGCATGCACGTTCAGCGACATATTGTGCGAAGTAGCCGATGAGTATGGCGTGAAGATAAAGAAAATCATTCAACGCTCAATGCCAGGCATAGTGAAGTATCACGAAGGCAAGGAGGTGGTTTGATTTGCCCCGATGCTCAAGGCTGAATGTTGAGCCATGGGATAGAACGACTAAATATATTGATTTTGAGGATATGTGTTGCTGCGTGTTTAGCGTGCTGCGTATTCTCAAAATTCTTTTTTTTGACGAATAATGTAATTGTTAATAGAATATTATGAAAACGAGAATAGTTTGTGTGATAGTTTCGTTGGCCACTGCATTCGGTATGACTTTACAAGCCGAGCAGTTGTCAGCCGATGTGATTAAGAAGGCAAGTGAGAACCTGCGAGCAGCAATGCCGCGATGCATGAGCATTGGCGTGCCTAAGGTGACGTCGATTGATGCCGACCATGCCAAAAAGACTCTTGCGGTGAATTGCAACTGGGCATACAGCAACGTACCGTTCACCGCCGCCGACATCGAGCAGCTGAAACGGAATGTGCTGGAGATAGCCGGAAGGCAGTACGCCGGTTACGAAGTTACGATTGCCATCGACGGCAGCGACGTGGCAAACTATTTGCCACAATACGATTCGCGCCATGCCCGCCACCATGCGCCGTTTGTTCAGGTCGACGAAGCAAGTCGACGTTATTCGGCAGGACTCGATGGCAATATCATAGCGCTTTGGCAAAGCCATGGGTGGTATTTCGAGCCAAAGCTAAATCGTTGGGAATGGCAGCGTGCTCGCGTTTGGCAAACGGTGGAGGACCTCTACACCCAATCGTATGTGTTGCCGTTTCTTGTGCCTATGCTCGAGAATGCCGGTGCATACGTTATGAGTCCGCGAGAGCGCGACACGAGCAGGGTGGAGGTGATAGTTGACGCCGACGGTGGCTTGGCGCAGACCGGTTACACCGAGAAGGGCAAAGGCTGGAAGAAAGGCGCGCAGCCGGGATTTGCTTACGCCCGTGAGCAATATGTGGCATACGAGAATCCGTTTTCCGAAGGCACATATCGGCAGGTGTCAGCCACCGACAATCCACGCCGCGAATCGCTGGCGAGCTGGAGTGCCGACGTTCCCGAGCAAGGCGAATATGCGGTGTATGTGTCGTATAAGACATTGCCTGAGAGTGTCGACGAAGCCCTGTACACCATCAACAGCATGTCGGGAGCCACCAAGGTGAAGGTGAATCAACAGATGGGAGGCGGCACATGGGTGTATGTGGGAAGATATATGTTGCGCAAAGGCATCAACAATGACGTGGTGGTGCTGAGCAACTGTTCGGGCAGCAAGGGCGTGGTTACAGCCGATGCCGTAAAGATTGGTGGCGGTATGGGCAACGTGGCTCGACGCGTTGAGCGCCCGGGCGCCGACGACAAGGTGTCGTACACCTATAACGACAGCATCGATTACGCATATATCCCCAGCCGCTATCCGCGATTTACCGAGGCAGCCCGCTATTGGCTGCAATGGAGCGGCGCACCCGACAGCGTTTATACGCCGTCGCATCTGCTCAACGATTACACCGACGATTATCGCAGCCGCGGCTTGTGGGTGAATTGGCTTGCCGGAGGGTCGCAGGTGCTGCCCGAAGCCAAGGGCCTGAACATACCGGTGGATATGGCATTTGCTTTCCATAGTGATGCCGGCAACACGCCAAACGACAGCATAATTGGCACGTTGGGCATATACATGACCAACAAATTCGGCAACTATGCCGACGGCACACCGCGTAACTATTCGCGACTGCTCACCAATGCCATTTCAACAAACATCTGCAACGACATACGCGCGCAATTCGAGCCTAACTGGACACGCCGCGGAATGTGGGACAAGTCGTATTACGAGGCTCGTGTGCCTGAGGTGCCCACAATGCTTCTCGAATTGTTGTCGCATCACAATATGGCAGATATGCGTTACGGTCTCGACCCCTCGTTCCGCTTTGTCGTGAGCCGTGCAATCTACAAGGGAATGCTTGAATTTATTGCCAAGCGCGACGGGCGTCGCTATGAGGTGCAACCGTTGCCGGTGAATTCTATGGCGCTCACCGATGCCGGCGATGGCAGTTTTCTGTTGACGTGGAAAGCCACTCGCGACACCTTGTGCCATGATGGCGCAATGCCCACGCGCTATATTGTGCAGGAACGAGTGGGCAGAGGAGCTTTCCGTGACGTGGCTGTTGTTGCCGAACCGCGCTATTTGGCACACATTGCCGACAACGCTGTTCACAGCTATCGCGTGGTGGCAGCGAACGATGGCGGCAGAAGCTTTGCCTCGGAGGTGATGGCATGTGGCGTGGCACCGCAGGGCAAAGGCACAGCGCTTGTTGTGAACGGTTTCACCCGTGTGTCGGGGCCTGATTGGTTTGCTTCGGGCAGAGACAGCAGCGACATTGCCGGTATTGCCGACTGTAAGGACCATGGCGTGCCCTATGTCGACGATATCTCGTATGTGGGTTCGCAATTCGAATTCCGGTGCCGCGTGCCCTGGAGCGACGACGATTCGTCGGGCTTTGGTGCCAGCAACGGCAACTATGAGACGCAGGTGACGGCAGGCAACACTTTCGACTTTGTAGCCCTCCATGGCGAATCGATACTGCGTGCGGGATACAGTTTTGCCAGTGCGAGTGTCAAAGCCGTTGAGGACGGCATGAGCCTTGCAGGATATTGTGTGGTAGATTTGATTCTCGGCAAGCAGAAAGAGGTGGTTGTGGGCAGAGGCGCTATGCCCGCTCGCTATGCCATCTTCAGCCCCGAATTGATGTCGGCGCTTGAGCATTACACCTCGCTTGGTGGCAATGTGCTGGTCACGGGCTCATATGTGGCGAGCGACGTATGGGACAAGAAGTCGGCTGATGAGAGAAGGAAATTGTTTGCAAGGAATGTGCTGGGCTATCGGTGGCGAATGTCGCAAGCCGAGGCTTCGGGGCGTTTCTACACCTTGCCCACCGAGTTGAATGGGTTTGGCGAAGCGCTACATTCGCAATTCTGCACCACGCTCAGCGAGGCAAAATACTGTGTAGAAAGTCCCGACGGCATCTTGCCCTCGTCGAAGAAAGGCGTGACAGCCATGAAATATGCCGATAACAATATGGGAGCTGCCGTTGCCACAAATTTCGGCAATTACAAGTGCGTGGTTGTTGGTTTCCCGTTTGAGTGCATCGCCGACGAAGTTGTTCGCGACAAGATAATGGCTTGTGTGCTTACCTACTTGTGTAATAAGTAAATATACTCGAAATATAAGCTAAAATACCCCGCGGGCAATGTTTTGCCTGCGGGTTTTTGTAATATTCTAAAAACTAAAATTATGTATATAATTATTAAATAATGTTTAATTAGGACAATTTGAGTTTTAGTTTGTGCTTTATAACGAAATATTTGTATTATTTTTGCAATATAAGGGAAAATTTATGACTGCTTGTATAGAAAAGCGGTTGCACTTAAAACTTCAAATCTTTCGTATGAAACGAGGCATAACATATCTATTTGGCGTTTTTGCCATATTTGGTGCACTTCAGATGGGCAATTTTGCATCGGCTCAGACTTTCAGCAAAATGCAGCTGGCAAAGGCAACCGAGTTGCTTCGCAGCACCGTTCCGGCAAACATGGGCATCGGACCGGTTTCGGTGACATCGGTGCAAGTCGACAAAAAGAATAAAGCCTTGAAGGTGGCGTTGAACGAAACCTATGGCGACGTGCCATTTACGGCGGCAACCGTAAAGCAATTGAAGGATGGAGTAAAGGCAATAGCCGGCAAGAGTTATTCGAAATACGATGTGCAGCTGAGCATAAAGGGCAACGACATAGCCAACTATGTGATGGATTTCGATAAGAAGTATTCACGCCGCGACGATGAAGCCTTTGTGACACCCGTATCGGCATCCGAACACTATAAGGATGGCTTGAGCGGCAACGTTATAGCATTGTGGCAGAGCCATGGCTGGTACTTCGAGCCAAAGCTCAACCGATGGGAATGGCAGCGTGCGCGTCTCAACCAGACGGTGGAGGACCTTTACACGCAGTCGTATGTGATTCCGTTCCTCATGCCGATGCTTGAAAATGCCGGCGCATACGTGATGAGCCCGCGCGACCGCGACATACACAGCTTCGAGATGGTGGTTGACGGCGATGGCGGCAAGGCGCAGACAACTTACGCAGAAAAAAACGGCAATAAAGAATGGACTGCAGGCAACGGCGTGGGTTTTGCGTGGAAACGCGACTATTACGTCGACTATGAGAATCCATTTGTTGAAGGAACATTCCGCCAGGTGGAAACCACCAAGAACGACAAGCACGCCTCGAGTGCATCGTGGAGCGTGAATATGCCCGAAGACGGACTGTATGCTGTGTATATTTCTTATAAGACACTCCCCGAAAGCGTAGAAGACGCGCTTTACACGGTAAACTATCTCGACGGAAGTAAGTCATTCAAGATTAACCAGAAGATGGGGTCGGGGACGTGGATTTACCTCGGACATTTCCCATTGCGCAAGGGCGACAACCACAATGTGGTGGTGCTGAGCAATGTGTCGAAGCACAAAGGCATTGTAACAGCCGACGCTGTGAAGGTGGGCGGCGGCATGGGTAACGTGGCGCGCAAGGTGAAGAAGCCAGAAGAAGGCGAAAAGGTGAGCTACACCTACGACGACCGCATTAACTATCAGTATATCACATCGCAATATCCGCGTTTCACCGAAGGCTCACGCTATTGGCTGCAATGGGCTGGAGCACCCGATTCGGTGTACACACTTTCGAAACTAACTAACGACTACAACGACGATTTTCGCAGCCGTGCCGAGTGGGTCAACTGGCTTGCAGGCGGGTCGCCGGTGCTGCCCGACCGAGCCGGGTTGAACATACCGGTCGACCTGGCGTTTGCGTTCCACACCGATGCCGGTACCACACCAAACGACAGCATCATTGGCACGCTGGGCATATATATGACTTCGAATTACGACAACTATGCCGACGGTACGCCGCGCGGCTATTCGCGCCTTCTCACCAACGCCATCAGCACAAACATCTGCAACGATGTGCGTGCGCTGTTCGAACCAAACTGGATGCGTCGCGGCATGTGGGACAAATCGTACTACGAAGCGCGGGTGCCCGAGGTGCCAACCATGTTGCTCGAGTTGCTTTCGCATCAGAACTTTGCCGATATGCGTTACGGCCTCGACCCTACATTCCGTTTCACGGTGAGCCGCGCCATTTACAAAGGTATGCTCGAGTTTATTGCCAAGCGCGATGGTCGCCACTATGTGGTGCAACCGTTGCCAGTGAACTCGTTTGCCATTTCTGCGGCTGGTTCGGGTAAGTTCCTGCTCACTTGGAAGCCTACCGCCGACACACAATGCAGCAATGCCGAACCTGAGCGATATGCCGTGATGGAGCGCGTGGGCAACGGCGCATTCCGCGAGGTGGCAGTAGTGAAAGATACCGAATACGAAGTGAAGATATCCGACAACCTTATACACAGCTACAAGATTGTGGCAATGAACGATGGCGGCAGAAGCTTCGACTCCGAAGTGCTTGCCCTCGGCGTTGCGCCCGACTCGAAAGGCACAGTGATGGTGGTGAACAATTTCACCCGCGTGTCGGCACCCGACTCGTTTGTTGCCGGTGAAGGTGAAAACGGCTATGCCGGATTCGTCGACGAAAAGGATTCGGGAGTGCCATATCTCTACGATATTTCGCACATTGGTTCGCAATTCGAGTTCCGCCGCAATTTGCCGTGGAAAGACGACGATGCAGCCGGTTTTGGCGGCAGCCACAGCAACTACGAAAACAAGGTGATAGCCGGCAACACGTTCAATTATCCTGTTGTGCATGGCGCTGCTGTGATGCAATCGGGCTATTCATTTGTGTCGGCAAGCGTGAAGGCTGTGGAAAACGGGTTGAGCCTTGATGGCTATTTTGCTCTCGACCTGATTTGCGGCAAGCAAAAAGAGATTAAAATCGGCCGCGGAGCAGTGCCAAATCGCTATAAGATTTATTCCGAAGGGCTGATGAATGCGCTGAAGGCTTACACCGCGCAAGGTGGCAATGTGATGGTGACAGGCGCCTATGTTGCCAGCGACGTGTGGGACGGCATCAGTTCGGGCAAGGTCGAGCAGGCATTTGCAAAAGACGTTTTGGGCTATGAGTGGCGTGTGGGTCATGCAGCCATCGAAGGCAAGGCTTACACTGTTGCATCGCCTTATCGCCAACTTGGAGTGGGCGACGACTATAAGTTCAGCAATACAAAGAACGATAAACTATATTGTGTTGAGAGTCCCGACGGAGTGATTCCGGCAAGCGCTAAGGCAAACACCGTTTTGCGCTACCGCGAGAACAATATTCCGGCAGGCATCGCAGCCGATATGGGCAGTTATCGCACTGTTGTGGTTGGCTTCCCGTTTGAAACCATTGAGTGCGAGGACAGCCGAAACAAGATGATGAGCCAGGTGCTCGACTTCTTTAAGGGAACATCAAAACAAGAATAATACGGAAATATGATTGATTCATTTGTGACATATTCGGGACAAGAGGCGTTTGCAGCCACATTGGCGGCGTTGCGTTCGTCGGAAATGATTGACGAATGCTTTGTGCTGAATATGGGCGATGCCGAAGTAGCGGTTGATGGGTGCAAGACGCTGGCTGTGGATGCGCTTACGTCGACGGCTGCCATCAAAGCCATTGCCGAGGCTTCGCAAAGCAAGTATACACTCATTTACAGCAATGGCGACGTGCTGAAGCTGGGGCTGCATGCCTTGAAGCGTATGGTGCAGATTGCCGACGACAGCGATGCCGTGATGTGCTACGCCGACCGCTATCAGGTGCGCAAAGGCGAGGTTGTAAAAGCCCCGGTGATTGATTATCAGCAGGGCAGCCTTCGCGATGAATTTGACTTTGGGTCGGTGGCACTGATAAGAACTTCGGCGCTCAAGCAAGCTGCCCGCGAAATGACCGGCAACTATCGCCATGCCGGATTCTATGATTTGCGTCTGCGCCTTAGCGAAATGGGTGAGCTGGTGCATATCAATGAATATCTTTACAGTGAGGTTGCCATGGATTTGCGCAGCAGCGGCGAGGCAATCTTCGACTATCAAAACCCCGACAATCGCGGCAAGCAGCTGGAAATGGAGGCTGTGGTGACCGACTACCTGAAGCGTGTGGGCGCTTATCTTGAACCGGGATGCTATGAGGCACTCGACCTCAAGCAAGGCGATTTTGCTGTGGAATGTACGGTGGTGATTCCGGTGCTCAACCGTGTGAGAGTGATTCGCGACGCCATTAAATCGGTGCTCAAGCAAAAAGCTGATTTCAAATATAATTTAATTATTGTCGACAACCATTCAACCGATGGCACCACCGAAGCCATCGACGAGTTTGCCGGTGACGAACGTGTGGTGCACATCATTCCGGAGCGCACCGACCTCGGTATTGGCGGTTGCTGGAATCTGGGAGTTGACGACCCACGTTGCGGACGCTTTGTGATTGGGCTCGACAGCGACGACGTTTACAAGACCGAGCATGTGCTCACGACAATGGTTGCAGAGTTCTATCGCTCGAATAGCGCAATGGTGGTGGGCGGCTATGAGATTACCGACTTCGACATGAACGTGTTGCCGCCGGGCGAGATTTTGCATAAAGAGTGGACCGACGACAACGGGCGTAACAACTTGCTGCGAGTGAACGGAATAGGTGGTCCGAGAGCATTCTTCACACCAGTGTATAAGTCGCTTTATCTGCCTAACACATGCTATGGCGAGGATTATGCCATGGGGCTGTATGTGTCGCGCCGCTATCGTGTTGGTCGCGTGTGGAAGGTGATGACTTGCGCCCGACGTTGGGAGGACAACTCCGATGCCAACCTCGACGTGTTTAAGATGAATGCAAACAATGTATACAAGGACCGCATTCGCACGTGGGAATTGCAGGCGCGCATTGCTTACAACAAACGTAAGAAATAGAAAAGGAAACCAATATATAAACTAAAAAACAAAAAACCAGATTATGGCTAAAACAATCAATTGCTTTATTCCATTTGCCGACGAAAACCAAGTTTCGGCTACCGTTGCCGAACTTAAGGCTAATGCTCTTGTAAACAAGATTTATTTGCTTCAGCTTGAAGGTGCCGAAGGTAGCGTTGAAGGCTGCGAGGTGATTAAAATCGATGGCTTGACCTCATCAAAGACTATGAAAGCCATTGCCGAAAAGGCTGACAGCGACTTTGTGCTCTATTATCAGAAATACGACAACTTGAAGTTCGGACCATTCGCGCTCGACCGTATGGTGAAGATTGCAAGCGACACCTTGAGTGGTATGGTGTATGCCGACCACTATAATGGCGACCATTACAGCGAAGAAGGTCTGCCTACAAGCACCAAGGCTCCGGTGATTGATTATCAGTTTGGCAGCCTCCGCGACGATTTCGATTTCGGTTCGGTGCTTCTGTTCTGCTCGCATTGCTATAAGAAGGCAGTGGCTGCAATGAAAGCCGACTATAAGTTCGCCGGTCTCTACGACCTGCGTTTGAAGCTGTCGCAATTTGCTTCGCTCACTCACATCAACGAATTCCTTTATAGCGACATCGAACTCGACACTCGCAAGAGCGGCGAAAAGATGTTCGACTATGTCGACCCACGCAACCGTGGCCGTCAGATTGAAATGGAACAGGCTTGCACCGAGCACCTCAAGGAAATTGGTGGATATCTTGAACCTAAATTCAAGCACATCGAGTTCAGCGAAGATAATTTCCCTGTTGAGGCTACAGTAGTGATTCCGGTTCGCACACGCGAGCGCACTATTGCCGACGCTATCGAAAGTGCATTGATGCAGAAGTGCGATTTCAAGTTCAACATCATCGTGGTTGACAACTGCTCTACCGACCGCACCACCGAAATCATCAAGGAACGTTTCGGCAACAATCCTCAAGTGATTCACATGATTGTAGGCGACATAGGTGTGGGTGCATGCTGGAACCTTGCCGCTCATCACGAGCAAGCCGGTAAATTCTGCGTTCAGCTCGATAGCGACGACGTATATGAGGACGAAAACACCCTCAGCACTATGGTGAATGCGTTCTACGAACAAAACTGCGCTATGGTGGTGGGTTCTTACACCCTCACCGACATCAACCGCAACATCTTGCCTCCGGGCTTGGTTGACCACCGCGAATGGACTCCTGAAAACGGTCGCAACAATGCTTTACGCATCAACGGCCTCGGTGCCCCGCGCGCTTTCTACACTCCGGTGCTCCGCGAAGTTAAGTTGCCTGCAGTGAACTACGGCGAGGACTATGCATTGGGCCTCAACATGAGCCGCATCTATCAGATTGGTCGTGTGTTCAAGTCGGTGTATCTGTGCCGCCGTTGGGACGACAACAGCGACGCTGCCCTCGATGTGGAAAAGATGAACCGCAACAACACCTACAAGGACCGCATCCGCACTTGGGAATTGCAGGCTCGCATTGCCATGAACAAGGCAAAATAATAATTTAATAGGCAATAATTAAAGTTTTTTTCATAGAATAGAATGAAGCGATTAAGCAGGGTTGAAGTTGATGAATTTTTCACCGCTCAGTTGGCTGAGTGGCAAGCGGCTGCCGATAGTTTTGCTGCCCTCAATCAGGTGAAAATGAAGACTGTGAAAGTGGGCGATGCCACCTTCAAGGCTCAATTCAACCCTGCTCGCATTCGTTCGAGTGCAGCAAAGATTGATGCGGCATCGCTCAAGGCACGCAAATGTTTCTTATGCGACGAAAATCGTCCCGTTGAGCAACGCAGCCTGGCGTTTGACGAGAATTACAAGATTCTCGTGAATCCCTATCCGATATTCCCAAAGCACCTCACAGTGCCCAGTTGCCTCCATACGCCGCAATCGATTGACGGCAGAATCGCTCACATGATGGAGCTGGCACAGGCGCTTGAAGATTACGAGGTGTTTTACAATGGACCGCGATGCGGAGCTTCGGCGCCCGACCACATGCACTTTCAGGCTGGCAACAAGGGTTTTATGCCATGGCTCGACGACCTGAAGCGTGCCAATGTGGAACCGGTGTGCAGCATGCCGGGAGCAGCGATGAGCATTGTCGACGGACTGACGCGTGCAGCAGTGATTATCAAGGCAACAAGCCTTGCCGGAGGTGTGGCAATGTTTGAGCGGATGCTTGAATGTCTGCCGGTGCCCGATGGCGACGTGGAGCCGATGATGAACATTTTGTGCAGCTATTGCAATGGCGAGTGGACTGTGACGGTGTTTCCGCGCAAGAAGCATCGGCCATCGTGCTATGGTGCCGACGGCGACGACAACATCCTCATTTCACCGGCATCGGTTGATATGGGAGGCGTGTTGGCACTGCCACTCGAGAAAGATTTTGTGAAAATCGACGAAAACGACATAATTGCCATTCTCGACGAGTTGTGTTATTCGGCTTGCGAGATAGGTGATATGATAAAGAAATTGAAGTAAATCTTAAAACTAAACATATAATTTATTTTTTATGGGAAATATTCCTCAAGTGAAAGTAGGCATTATGAACGAACCAAGCATCGAGTTTGTGCTGAATGGCAGCTATAAGGTGCTGGGTGAGGTGCTTACTGGCACACAACGGGCTGAATGTGTCGACGGCAAGGTTATGTGGAATGGCAACAGCTACGAAGAACTGCTGTTTGAGCCAATCGACGAGGCGACCGGGTCGTTTACGCTAATAGGAGTTACAATAGGCGTTAATTTCCACTGGGAGCGCAAGGAGAACCAATCGTTTCGCGGCGCATTGAAGCTGATTGTTGAGCACGGAAAGCTCACCACAGTGAACATACTTTCGGTTGAGGATTATTTGCTCAGTGTGATTTCGTCGGAGATGAGCGCAACGGCATCGCTCGAGTTGCTCAAGGCACATGCGGTGATTTCGCGCAGTTGGCTCTTGGCGCAAATCGACAAGAACAAGAAACTTGCTCAATCGAGCGAGACATATTCGGCAATAGAACAGAGCGACGACGAATATATACGCTGGTATGACCGCGAGGACCATGTGAACTTCGACGTTTGTGCCGACGACCATTGCCAGCGCTATCAAGGCATCACCCGCGAATCGACGCCAACGGTGCGCGAAGCCATCGAGGCTACGCACGGCAAGGTGCTCACCTACGACGGCGAGCTGTGCGATGCCCGATTCTCGAAGTGTTGCGGTGGTGTTTACGAGGAGTTTGAGAACTGCTGGGAACCAAAGCATTACGATTATTTGGTGGCTAAACGCGACGGCGAGGACGAGAACGATTTCCCCGACCTGACCAAGGAAGCCAATGCCGAGGAGTGGATTCTCACCAAGCCAAAGGCATTCTGCAACACCACCGATGCCAAGATTCTTTCGCAGGTGCTTAACAACTACGACCAAGAAACGCAAGATTTCTATCGCTGGACGGTGGAATACACTCAGCAGGAGCTTGCCGAACTGGTTAAGAATCGTTCGGGCGTTGATTACGGTCGCATACGCGACCTGCAACCGGTGGCTCGTGGCACCAGCGGCAGGTTGTATAAACTTAAGATTGTAGGCGAGAAACTCACTCGAGTGATTGGCAAAGAACTTGAAATACGCCGCACGCTGTCGCCATCGCACCTCTATAGCTCGGCATTCATTGTTGAACGCCACGATGTTGACGCCGAAGGCTATCCGGCAAAGTTCGTGCTTCGAGGTGCCGGTTGGGGTCATGGCGTGGGCTTGTGCCAGATTGGCGCTGCCGTGATGGGTGAGCAAGGCTACGACTATAAAGAGATTCTGTTACACTATTTTATTAACGCACAAATAACTACATTATATTAATCATGAGTGAAATAAAACAAAAAAATCCTTGGTGGTGGGTGCCTACGCTGTATTTTGCCGAAGGCGTGCCATATTTTGTTGTAAATAACATTTCGGTGATGATGTTCACCAAAATGGGAGTTGCTAACGGCGACATGTCGTTCTTTACCACGTTGTTATATTTCCCATGGTTTTTGAAAGGCTTGTGGGGTCCGGTGGTTGATGTGGTTAAAACCAAGCGTTGGTGGATTGTGAGCATGCAAGTGCTCATCACGGCATTGATGGTGCTGCTCACCGTAACATTGCCAAAGCCCGACGTTTCGACAATTGCAGCCGGCACCACGCCCATAAGCATGTTCACGCTCACTCTGATATTGTTCATCATAGCGGCATTTGCATCGGCAACCCACGACATTGCTGCCGATGGTTACTATATGCTTGCACACAGCCCGAGCAGTCAGGCTGCGTTCATTGGTGTTCGCAGCACTTTCTATCGCATTGCATCGGTGTTCGGGCAAGGCGTGCTTGTTGCGATTGCCGGATTGATTGAGGGCGGGAAGTTTGAAAACATAGCCATGTCGTGGCGCATTACTCTTGGCGTGAGTGCTGTTGTTTTCTTCCTTATTACACTCTATCACATCTATGTGTTGCCTCGTTCGGCCGACGATAAGCCTCGTATTGGCGAAGGTGCATCGGCATCGTCGGGATTGACTGAATTCATCAGTTCGTTTGCTTCGTTTATCAAGAAGCCGGGCTTCTTGCTGGCAGTGGCATTCATGCTGCTCTATCGTTTGCCCGAAGGCTTCCTGATTAAGCTTTGCATGCCATTCCTCGTACACAGCACCGAGGAAGGCGGACTTGGCTTGTCGACCGAAGTGGTAGGCTTCGTTTACGGCACATGCGGCGTGGTGGCGTTGCTTGGCGGCGGCATCATCGGCGGCATTTTTGCTTCGAAGATGGGCTTGAAGAAATCGTTGTGGTGGATGGCAGCTGGCATGACATTACCTTGCTTGACATTCGTTTATCTTGCAGTGGCACAACCCACCAATTTGGCAATCATCACCATTGCATTGTGCATCGAACAGTTTGGCTACGGCTTTGGCTTTACTGCCTATATGCTGTATATGATGTATTTCTCCGAAGGCGAATTCAAGACATCGCACTATGCCATCTGCACAGCTTTCATGGCACTGAGCATGATGCTTCCGGGCTTTGTGGCTGGCTACATACAAGAAGCAATCGGCTATGTAAACTTCTTCTGGATGGTTATGGCGTGCTGCATTGCTACATTGGTGGTTACGTTCCTGGTTGACCGTAAGATTGACCCGGAATATGGCAGAAAATAATAATTTGAAAATAATGAGCGATATAAAAAAATATTTATTTGCAATTGCAGCTGTGATGATGGCGCTGACAGCCGGTGCACAAGTGAAGCCCGGTATTGAGGTGCTTCGCGAAGGAGGCTTTGCTCAGCTCAAGGGCAAACGTGTGGGACTGCTCACCAATCCCACCGGCGTTGACAACAATTTGAAGTCGACCGTCGACATTCTGCACGAGGCAGAAGGCGTTGAACTGGTGGCATTGTACGGTCCGGAGCATGGCGTGCGAGGCGATGTTCATGCCGGCGACAAGGTGGACAACTCAATCGACCCCGCCACCGGCGTGAAGGTGTATTCGCTTTACGGCAAGAGCCATAAGCCCACAGCCAAGATGCTGAAGGACATTGACGTGCTCATCTACGATATTCAGGACAACGGCTGCCGCTCCTACACATTCATCAGTTCGATGGGCGTGTGCATGGAGGCGTGTGCCGAGAACGGCAAGGAGTTTATGGTGCTCGACCGTCCGAATCCGCTTGGCGGAAACAAGGTGGAAGGTTGCTTGGTTGAGGACGGCTTCTACTCGTTTGTGAGCAAATACAAGATACCGTATCTCTATGGCTTGACACCCGGCGAATTGGCGCTTTACCTTAATAACGAAGGTCTGCTGAAAGATGGCGAAAAGTGCAAGTTGACGGTGATACCGATGCAAGGCTGGCATCGCTATATGACGTTTGAGCAAACCGGCATGCCATGGATTTTGCCGTCGCCTCACGTTCCGCAGGCAGCCCATTCAGCCTATTATGCTGCAACGGGCATCATCGGCGAAACACCGTATGTCAACATTGGTGTGGGTTACACCTTGCCATTCCAGCTGTTCTGCCAGGAGTGGATTGATGCACAAAAGTTCACCAAGGCGATGAACGACCTGCATTTGAAAGGCGTGATATTCCGCCCGATATATGTAAAGCCATTCTATGGGGCAAATCAGGGCACCAACATACAGGGTGTGCAGGTGTATATCACCGACGTGGTTGATTGCGACCTCACGCTCATTCAGTTCTATGCTATCGAGGTGCTTGCAAAAATGTATCCCGAGCATTTGGCGTTCGACAAACAATTTGAAAAACGCTTCAATATGTTCGACAAGGTGTGCGGTACCGACAAGATTCGCAAAATGATGTCGGAAAACTATAAGGTTGCCGATATCATTGATTATTGGAATAAAGATGCCGATGCATTCCGCTTGCAGTCGAGCAAATATTATTTGTACAGATAAAAAATGACATTATTTGATTTCGGGAGTCAAGGTTAATGCGTTATGGAAGCAAAATATAAAGATTTCTATAATAACATCTCGACATACATCTCATCGGACCGCATCTACACCGACGATTTGCATTGTCTGGCATGGGGCACCGATGCGGGATTCTATCGCCGGTTGCCGCAAATTGTGGTGCGTTCGGAAAGCGAGGCTGAGGTTTCGCGCTTGCTGAGCGATGCCAATAGTGCAGGGCTGGCGGTTACGTTCCGGGCAGCCGGCACCAGCCTTTCGGGGCAAGCCATCACCGATTCGGTGCTGATTGTAGCCGGCAAGAATTGGGAAAAATACGAAGTGTCGGCCGATGCGTCGGCAATCACGCTCGAGCCGGGTATCGTTGGCGAACGCGTTAACCAGATTCTGGCTCCATACGGCAAAATATTTTCACCCGACCCGGCGTCAAAAAAATCGGCAATGGTGGGCGGCATTGTCATGAACAATGCTTCGGGAATGAACTGTGGCACGCACGCCAACAGCGACCGCATGCTGCTCAGTATGCGCATAGTGCTCACCGATGGCACCGTGCTCGACACCGGCGACGAAGCGAGTCGTGAAGCATTTCGTGCCTCGCATCCGCAGTTTGTTGCAAAAATCGAGGAATTGCGCGACCGGGTGCTTGCCGACGAGGATTTGTGCAGGCGCATCCGTCGCAAGTATGCCATAAAGAACGTCACTGGGTTGAACATCTATCCGTTTGTGATGTACACCGACCCGTTCGACATCATTGCTCACCTTATGGTGGGCTCGGAAGGCACCTTGGCGTTTGCCAGCCAGTTCACTATGGCCACGGGCCACAAATATAAGCACTCGGCAAGTGCAATGCTCTATTTCTCGAGCATGAAAGAGGCGTGTGACGCCGTTGTGGCAATGAAGCCTGGACCGGTGTTCAGCGCCGAGATACTTGATAAGAAATCGCTCTCGTCGGTTAACGACACCACTGGCGAAGGGCTCACGGCAGTGCTTACCGAAACCAAAGCCGACACCAAGGAAGAGCTGCTCGCCAACATCGAAAAGATAAAGGCACTCATTGCTCCGTTCAAATTGTATGTGCCAGCCAATTTCACCGACAATCCCGACGAATATTCGAAGTATTGGGCTATACGTTCGGGCATTTTCCCATCGGTTGGCGGTACGCGTCCGCTTGGCACAACCGTGATTATTGAGGACATTGCATTCCACATCGAGGACCTCACGCAAGCCACAGCCGACCTTGAGGAAATGTTGCTGAAGCATGGCTACGACGATTCGTGCATCTATGGACATGCGCTTGAGGGCAACTATCACTTCATCATTGCCCAGTCGTTTGAAACCGATGCCGACGTGAAGAAGTATCAGAATCTGATGCAGGAAATCGAGAAACTGGTGGTTGACAAATACGACGGCTCGCTGAAAGCCGAACACGGCACCGGCCGCAACATGGCGCCGTTTGTTAAGCATGAATGGGGCGAGAAGGCTTACGGCATAATGAAAGAGGTGAAGCAGCTGTTCGACCCCAACAACATAATGAATCCGGGAGTGATTTTCAACGACGACCCCGAATGTTACATCAAAGGCTTCAAACCACTGCCGCTCACCAACGACCATGTGAACAAATGCATAGAGTGCGGGTTC
Source organism: Bacteroidales bacterium (assembly GCA_004557385.1). Classification (GTDB taxonomy): domain Bacteria; phylum Bacteroidota; class Bacteroidia; order Bacteroidales; family Muribaculaceae; genus SFTJ01. The sequence continues at coordinate 40,850 of SFEA01000004.1, read as the reverse complement.
TGCGAGGTGAATTGCGTGAGCTGCGGATTGACCCTTTCGTCTCGTCAGCGCATCATTGTTCAGCGCGAGATGTCGCGCCTGCGCACCACGGGCGAAGACCCCGAGCGCTTGTGCCGACTTGAAGAACAATTCCGCTACTACGGCAACGAAACGTGCGCCGGCGACGGGCTGTGCAGCACATCGTGCCCGATGAAGATAAACGTGGGTGAGATGATACACGACCTTCGCGCCGAAGCGTTGCCCGAAGGCAGTTTTGGCTATAAGGTTGGCGACTTTGTTGCCAGACATCAGGCGGGCACATTTGCTGTACTCAAGCCGCTGCTCACTGCAGCCGGTGCCGTGCAGAGCGTGATAGGCGACAAGGCAGTGCGTTCGGTGGGAAATGCTTTGCACAAAATGGGCATGCCGCTGTGGACGCCGTCGCTGCCCACTGCCCACTACGACCGCGACATATATGTGAGTCCTAGCGATAAGAAAGTGGTTTATTTCCCCAGCTGCCTTAACCAGACCATGGGCTACAGCAAGGCAGGCGGCAAGAAAGCCGACTTGGTTGATGTGGTGGTGGCATTCCTGCAAAAAAGCGGGTGGGAAGTGATATTCCCCAAGGGCATGGATGGCTTGTGCTGCGGCACGATATGGGAAAGCAAAGGCATGATGGACATTGCCGACCGCAAGACCCGTGAGCTTGAGGATGCGCTCTTGGCAGCATCGCAAGGCGGAAAATATCCTGTTGTGTGCGACCAAAGCCCGTGCTTGCACCGCATGCGCGAACACATGAGCCGCATACATCCGCTTGAGATGATGGAATTCATTCACGACTATGTGGCTGATGGCCTCGATTTTCATCAAATCAGCGAACCTATTGCCATTCACATCACTTGCTCCACACGCAAGATGGGTTTGGCTGACAAGCTGCTTTCGCTTGCACGCCGATGCTCGAGCAACGTGCTCGTGCCTGAGGAAGTGGGCTGCTGCGGCTTTGCCGGCGACAAAGGCTTCTTCAATCCTGAGCTGAACGAATACGGCTTGCGCAAATTGCGTCCGCAAATCGAGGCTCACGGCATACGTCGAGGCTTCTCAAACAGCCGCACCTGCGAGATAGGTTTGACCACCAATTCGGGTGTGCCATATCAGTCGCTGGTGTATTTAATTGACGAATGTACAACCCCTAAGAAATAATTGAAATCAGATATATGGGAGAAGTAAAGCAATCGAGCCGATTGAAATCGCTCGACATAATCAGAGGAATTACCATAGCCGGAATGATTCTTGTGAACAATCCCGGCAGTTGGGGGCACATCTACACACCGCTTGAACATGCCGCGTGGAACGGTTTGACACCAACCGACTTGGTGTTTCCGTTTTTCATGTTCATAATGGGTGTAGCCACCTATTTCTCGCTTCGCAAATTTGAATTTAAGTTGAGTGCTAAGTTGTGGGTGAAGATAGTGCGCCGCTCGGTGTTGCTGTTCCTCATAGGCTTGGCAATACACTGGCTAAGTCATTTCTGCTACTCGCTTGCCGGAGGAAGTTCGCTTGCCGAGGCAGCCAACAACTGGAGCACAATGCGCTATTTGGGCGTGCTTCAACGCTTGGGCATAAGCTACTTTTTTGCGGCAGTGATATTGTGTACGGTGCCATTCAAGCGCGTGTCGTGGGTGGTGGCAGGTTTGCTGGTGGTCTACTCGGCAATGCTGTTGCTGGGCCACGGCTACGACATATCGCTCGATAACATTATTTATCGCATCGATAATGCCATACTCACGCCAGCGCACATGTATCATGCCGAGGCATGGAGTGCACTGAACGACGAGCTCACCATGGCGGCAGGCTATGGCTCACAGGAAACCGTGAGGGCAGCATTCGACCCCGAAGGCTTGTGCAGCACCATACCGTCGGTGGCACACGTTCTGATAGGCGTGTTGTTCGGACGCTTGATAACCGATTTAAAAGACAATAACGACAGAGTTAGGCAATTGCTGTTTGCCGGCGCTGTTATGATGATGGTGGCGTGGCTCTTGAGCTATGCTATGCCACTTAATAAGAACCTTTGGTCGCCCACTTATGTGCTCATGACCTGCGGCATGGCGTCGTCGCTGTTAGCCATGCTCATTTGGGTAATCGACATAAAGGGCAATGGCAAGTGGTGTAAGTTCTTCGAATCGTTTGGTGTGAACCCGTTGTTCATGTATTTGATGGGCAGCGTGCTGAGCATATTGTTCGGTTCGATAAAACTGCCGATAGGCGCCGATGGCGTGTCGATTCACAATCTCATCTACAAGAATTTGTGGCTGAACTTGTTGGGAGAAGGTTGGGTTGATATGGCTTCGTGCCTGTATGCAGTCACTCTTGTATGCATCGTGTGGTGCATAGGATATGTTTTGTATAAAAAGAAAATATATATTAAGATATGATTTTAATTGCAGATTGTGGCAGCACCAAAACAGATTGGTGTCTGCTGAACGGAAAAGAGAAAGAAGCTCAAGTGTTCACTCAAGGAATGAACGCACTAATGTTGAGCGAGGACGAAATGGCAAACATCATTGCCAAGGAATTAATGCCGCACATTTCGGCTGAAGATGTGACAGAAGTGTACTACTATGGTGCAGGTTGCATATCGGCTGACATTTGTGGAAGTGTGGAACGTGCCATTCGCCGCAATATGCCCGAAGCAACAACGGTGGAGGTTAACACCGACCTTTTGGCTGCAGCTCGTGCCGTGTGTGGCAAAAAGCCGGGCATTGCCTGCATTATGGGCACCGGTTCAAACTCGTGCTACTACGATGGCGAGAAGATTGTCGACAACGTGTCGCCGCTTGGCTACATTCTTGGCGACGAGGGTAGTGGTGCCGTTCTGGGCAAGCGCCTTGTGGGCGATGTGCTCAAGCGCCAATTGCCAGCCGACTTGGCAAAGAAGTTCCTCGACACTTATCAGCTCACCCCGCAGCTGATTATCGAGAACGTGTATCGCAAGCCCGGTGCTAACCGTTTCCTGGCTTCGTTGTCGCCATTCTTGCTTCAGAACATCGAGGAACCTTCGATTCATCGCCTTGTGCTTAACGAATTCAAAGCATTCTTTGTGCGCAACGTAGAGAACTATGCTAATTACAAGGAAATTCCTGTGAATTTCATTGGCTCGGTGGCAATGCACTATCGCAGTGTGCTCGAAGAAGCAGCTTCGGCATTGTTCATCAACATCGGCACCGTAATCAAGAGCCCGATGGAAGGCCTTGTAAAGTTCCACGGAAAGTGATTTAGCTACAAGAAAAAGGTTAGTACAAAAAAGAATTGTTAATAGAAAATTGGTAAAAAACATGGCATTTGTGAAGATAAGCGAGCAATCGTCGCTTTACAACGACCTGGAGAAGAAGTCGACAAGAGAGATTCTCACCGACATCAACCGTGAAGACCATAAAGTGGCTGATGCTGTGGAAAAAGCTATTCCGGAAATCGAGAAATTGGTTGACGGCATTGTTGAACGCATGAAGAAGGGCGGCAGAATATTCTATATGGGCGCAGGCACATCGGGCCGACTGGGTGTGCTCGACGCATCGGAGATTCCGCCAACATTCGGCATGGACCCTTCGTGGGTGATTGGCATCATAGCCGGTGGCGACATTGCGTTGCGCAATCCGGTGGAAAATGCCGAGGACGACACCGAACAAGGATGGAAAGACCTCGAGGCATTCAACATCACGCCTAACGACACCGTGATTGGTATTGCCGCTTCGGGAACCACGCCATACGTGATTGGTGCTCTGAAGGCTGCCCGTGAATTCGGTTGCCTCACTGCCGGCATTTGCAGTAACCCCGACGCCCCGATAGCCGAGGTTGCCGAGATTGGCATTGTGATGGTGGTTGGTCCGGAATATGTAACCGGCAGCTCGCGCATGAAGAGCGGCACCGGTCAGAAGCTCATTTGCAACATGATTACCACATCGGTGATGATTAAGATGGGTCGTGTGAAGGGCAACAAGATGGTGAACATGCAATTGTCGAATGCCAAGCTGGTTGACCGCGGCACTCGAATGGTGGTTGAAGAACTGGGCTTGCCTTACGATGAGGCAAAGCGCCTGCTTCTGCTCCACGGTCAGGTGAAGGCTGCTGTTGATGCTTATCGCAGCAACAACAAATAAGAAAATTGCTATTGCGGCAGCAACGTTGTGTGCGCTCGTAGTTTGAGCGACTCGTTGTGCGCATGAATATAATCAGTCCGTCGTGTGTTTTGCGCTGTTTAAAAGCGTTGACACGGCGGGCTGATTGTTTGCTTATTTCCTCTCGCGATAGTCATTCAGCGCTGCTAAAGTAAGCAATAAATCTAAAAAAATGTTGAATAAATGATGTTTTTCGGTGTCAGATTTTGTGCTGTGAATAATATGCAGTACTTTTACTTGTTAAATAGTGCGTGTCCGCCAAAGCGTGCGTTTTTTCTTGCGAAGATTTGCATGCGGGGCGGTATGAAACTGAATTGATTATTAAAAACGAAATATGATAAGAATAACGATATGAAGAAACTAATAGCATTGGCTTTGACAGCTATGACGATGATGCCGTTTGCCGGTATGGCTCAGGATGTGAACACAAGCGAGGCACCGGCTATGCCCAAGACCCTGTTCCCTTATCCGGTGGCGCCTGACACTATAAAGACGTTTGAAAACCGTGTGAACTACATCGTGCCTCGCTTTTGGGAAAAGTACGACTTGTCGAAACCGATAGCCGATTTGCAAGCATTCGACGGCGCTTTCCGCGACTATTTGGGATTTATGCGCTATTGCCACAAGAACGTGGCTATATCGTCGGTGCGCGATTTCATTTTCAAGGCGCAATCTAATATGGGCAACTTCGACAAAATCATGAAGCTTGCCGACCAAGACCTCTATCAGGTGGGAGCCGAGTATTGGAGCGACGACTTGTATTCGGAGTTCCTGAAGGCCGCCTCTAAGAACAAGGTGATGAGCAACGAATCGCGCAAATATTATTCTAAACAGCTTGAGCGCATCAATCGAACTCTGCTTGGCGGTTCGCTTGCCGAGGTGGAATACTACAACCTCGACGGCAACAAGGTGAAGTTGAGGGACATTGAGGCTGAAATGCTGTTTGTGTATATCTCAAAAGATGCCGACAGTGACCATTCGTTTGAGCGTGTGCGTTTAAGCACCGATGTGAACATCAATTACGTGCTATCCGACGGCAAGGTGAAACTGCTGTGCCTCTCGCCGGAGAAATTCAACAAGGAGTGGGCAAAGCATGCTTTGGAATATTCCGACAAGTGGATTGTGGGCACGTGTGAGGATTTTGCTGTCGATGGCTCGTATGACGTGCGTTTCGTGCCGTCGTTTATTGTGCTCGACAAGGACAAGAACATCATTCAAAAGAATGTGGGTTTGGATGCGCTTAAGGCTGCATTTGAGCGTTGACAGAGCATCGCATAAAGGTGTGCACTGGCGCCAGGGAAAATTGACATTTGAAATAAACAAAAGGTAGATTAACAATAAAAAATCATAATAACTATGTTGCTAAAAGTGGCTAAAAGCATTTTCGTGTATATGTCTACACACTCCTATAGCAATTTGTCGCGCTTGTTTTTGCGACTGTTTGTGGGAGTGATGTTGTTGCAGTTGGGCGTTAATCAGATGTCACAGTTCGACAATTTAAGCAATGTTACGGTTGCGTTTGGCATGAGTGGTAGCACCACTATTACGGTGGTGATAGTGCTCGAATTGGTATGCTCGATGCTCATAGCCCTTGGCTTGTTCACCCGATTTGCCATTTTGCCGCTGCTGGTGATTATGGGCATGACATCAGTCAGACTATTTGGTAATGAGGCGTTTCAGGACGAAGTCATCTTTGGAATGATGCCCGAGATGTTGCCGATGCTGTTCTGCGGAGTGCTGGTGTTTTTTGGCATCTCGGGTCCGGGAAAGATTTCGCTCGACTACATTCTGGCGCGTTACACAGTTAGTTATGACGCATCGTCGATTGAAGAAGAGCGCACACTCGACGAGGCATAGTGCAATAGATAATGTATTTAATTTGAAATGAGAATAGCAGTATTGATATCCGGCGGAGTTGACAGTGCAGTTGTGGTGCATAAGCTCAAGGAAGAGGGCCACGACTTGCAGCTGTTTTACATACGCATAGGCATGGACACCGATGAGGGCGACTGCTCGGCAGAGGAAGACATTGAGATGTGTCAACTCATTGCTCACAAATATGGGTTGCCGCTCGAGGTGGTTTCGCTGCATCAGGAGTATTGGGATAATGTGATGGAATATGCGTTGCGCACGGTTAAAGCCGGACTCACTCCCAACCCCGACATGATGTGCAACAAGATGATAAAGTTCGGATACTTTGAGGAGCGCTGGGGGCATGAATTCGACATGACGGCAACCGGGCACTATGCAACTACCGACGTGGTTGACAGCGTGAAATATCTGGCTACGGCAGTCGACCCGGTTAAGGACCAGACTGATTTCCTGGCACAAATATCCTACAAGCAGCTTGAGCACCTGATGTTTCCCATAGGCAGCCTGCCAAAGGCTGAGGTGCGCCGAATTGCCGTTGAGGCAAACATGCCGAATGCATTCCGCAAGGACAGTCAGGGCATTTGTTTCCTGGGCAAGATTAACTACAACGACTTCATACGCCGCCATTTGGGTGAGCGAAAGGGCAATATCATAGAGATTGAAACCGGACGCAAAATAGGCGAGCATAAAGGCTTTTGGTTCCACACCATCGGGCAGCGCAAGGGACTTGGCTTGAGCGGCGGTCCGTGGTATGTGGTGAAAAAGAACCCTAAGGATAACGTGATTTATGTGAGCAACGGCTACGGCACCGAGAAGCAGTTTGGCAGAGTGCTGCACCTCGACGAGATGCATTTCATATCGGGCAATCCGTGGAAAGACGTTGAAGGTTCGGTTGACATCATGTTCAAGAACAGGCATACGCCCGATTTTATAAAGGCAAAGTTCACTCACCTCACCGGCAACGAGTATGTTATTGAAAGTGAGCGCGATGTGCAGGGCATAGCACCCGGACAATTTGCTGTGGTGTATGATGCCGAAGGACATTTGTGTTATGGCAGCGGTGTTATTACCGGGCAGAAAATCTGATGTGAAGATGACTGAGGGTAGCAAAGACGAAAAAGTGCGGCTGAATGTAGTGGGCATCACCTACAGCCAGGTTCAGAGCGGAGCATACGCTCTGCTGCTTGCCGAGGAGGGTGGCTACTATCGCATTCCGGTGGTGATAGGCGCCTCGGAGGCCCAAGCCATTGCCGTGAAGTTGAGCAACATTGTGCCGCCGCGGCCATTGGCTCATGATTTAATGGCAAGTATGTATCACGCCTTCGGCATAAGTCTTGATGAGGTGTTTATCTATCGTTTTCATGATGGCGTGTTTCAGTCGGAATTGCACTTGAGCAGCGACGACCGCAGCGTAGTGCTCGATTCGCGCACATCCGATGCCGTTGCACTGGCGTTGCGCACCGGTGCTCCCATATTCACCACACGCCACATACTCACCACCACCGGATTCAAGAGCAAGGAGAAAGGCTTGGAGAGCGCCGATGCGGTTGACAGCCGCCATGTGGTGAACCTCGAACGATATGCCGTTGAGGAGCTGGAAAAGATGCTTAGCAAGTGTGTTGAGCGTGAGGAATATGAGCGCGCGGCTGAAATCAAACGAGTGATTGATGCTAAGCGTGCCGACAAGCAGAAATAGGAAAAATTAAAGAAATAATATCATAAAAAACTACTATTAAAATGAAGAAAATTAAATTTATGCTCATAGTGATGAACTTCCTTGAATTTGCCGTTTGGGGAGCTTATCTGACGTGTATGGGCAACTATCTTGGCAAGGCTGGAATGGGCGCCGAGATAGCTTGGTTTTACGCCATTCAAGGAATTGTGTCGATAGTTATGCCTACGGTTATGGGTATTATTGCCGACCGCTATGTGCAACCGCAACGCCTGCTCGGCATCTGCCATTTGGTGGCTGGCTTGGCAATGATTGGGCTGTTCTACATGGGAATGAGTTGCGAGATGCCCGATAAGACAGCGTTCATAAGCCTTTACACCTTGAGTGTGGCATTCTATATGCCTACTTTGGCTTTGTCGAACACCACAGCATTCACCATCCTCAAGGACCACGGACTCGACACGGTGAAGGATTTTCCGCCGATTCGTGTGTTTGGCACGGTTGGCTTCATTGCCACGATGTGGTTTGTTAATTGTGCCGCTTTCGACAATGGCTCGTTTTTCTTCACTTTGATGGAGAATGCCAATAAGTTCCAGTATACATATATGCAATTCTTGGTGTCGGGTGTGCTGGGCATAGTGCTGTTTGCTTATTGCTTCACTCTGCCGCAATGCCGCTTGGTGAGCAAGCCGTCGCAGTCGCTTGCCGAGACACTCGGGCTCGATGCATTCCGCCTGTTCAAGGATAAGCGCATGGCAATGTTCTTTGTATTCTCGGCTTTGCTGGGCATGTCGCTGCAAGTAACCAATGGCTATGCCACTCCGTTTATCACCAGCTTCAAGGGTGTGGAAGAGTTTGCCGACTCGTTTGCCGCCAACAATGCCACTATGCTCATATCGCTGTCGCAGATAGCCGAGGCATTGTGCATCTTGCTCATACCGTTCTTCTTGAAACGCTATGGCATTAAGGTGGTGATGCTCATTGCCATGTTTGCGTGGGTGGGCCGCTTTGGATTCTTCGGACTTGGCAATCCGGCATTCCCGGGTGTGATATTGTTTATTTTGTCGTGCATTGTCTACGGAGTAGCGTTCGACTTCTTCAACGTGTCGGGAGGCTTGTTTGTCGACAGCGAGTGCGACGTGAAAGTGCGTGCATCGGCTCAAGGTTTGTTTATGCTCATGACCAACGGTTTGGGCGCAACCATCGGCACATTGCTGGCAGGTCAGATAATCAATCACTATTGCCAATGGAACGGGCAAGGCTACCTTGTGGGCGACTGGCAGAGTGCATGGTTCATCTTTGCAGGCTTTGCTTTGTTTGTAGCGGTGGCGTTCATGCTGCTGTTCAAGTCGAAGAAGCCGGTTGAGGCAAAGTGATATTAATCTTTTAAAAAAAGTGTGTTGAATATGCACAGGTTTTATGCCCCCGACATAATGGAAACGCTCATTCTTCCGGAGGAGGAAAGCGGACATTGTGTGCGCGTGTTAAGGCTGAAAGAGGGCGATGAAATTGAGGTGGTTGACGGCACTGGCAAATGCCTGCAGTGCCGCATCACGCTCGCTCATCACAAGCGGTGTGCCGTTGAAGTGGTGGAGGTGAGTGAGCAATTGCCGCATTGGGGCAAGAGCATCGTCGTTGCTATAGCGCCAACCAAGAACCTCGACCGTATGGAGTGGATGGTGGAGAAGTGCACCGAGATGGGCGTTGACCGCATAGTGCCGCTGCGATGCCGCTACAGCGAGCGCAAGGAACTCAAGCGCGAGCGTCTGAACAAGATTGCCGTGTCGGCGATGAAGCAGTCGCTGAAGTGCACATTGCCGCAAATCGACGAGATGACACCCATTTCCGAGGTGATTGGCATGCCGTTCGACGGACGCAAATATATTGCATATTGCGACCCCTCGGTGCCGCGCCTGTTGTTTGCCAAGGAGTATGACCCCGACAGCAACGCACTGATTATGATTGGTCCGGAGGGCGATTTCAGCCCCGAGGAGATTAAGGCTGCCATCGATGCCGGCTTTTTGCCTATTTCGCTTGGCGATAGCCGATTGCGAACCGAAACTGCCGCTGTGATGGCGTGCGCCATGTGCCACACTGCCAAGCAGATGAAATGACGCAGGGCATGTTTTAAACTTTCGGCGACGGAAGGAGTCAATAGAATTGACAAGAATGTATGATTTTTATTACGAAATTCAATAAATACTGATGTATGAAGATTAATGTTAGATGTGGGCTGCTGATGCTGTTTGCTGTTGGGTGCGCTTGTTTGCTGAATGCTCAGCAACAGGACGACGACCTGAAAAAACGCATCAATGAGGCTGTAATGAATGTTTATAACGAGGAAATTAGTCGCAATCCGAGCGATTACGAGAGTTTGTGCGGCCGTGCCAACCAGTATTTTGTGAACGGCGACTATCTGCGTGCGCTTGACGACGTGGAACGTGCTATACGCCTCACGCCAGCCAACCAAAAGGACTTGCGCTTTGAGGAACTGATGCTTCGTGCCAAAATCTATGATGTGCGTGGCGACCAGGAAAAGCGTCTCGCCGACCTTTATGCTGCAAACAATATCGACCCCGCGCACGTGAATTGTTTGGGGCTGCTTGCCGAAGCAAACTGCAATTTGGAGCATTACGACGATGCCGAGCAATGCTTTCAGCGCATCATTCGCTTGCAACCTAACAACTACGATGCTCTGGCTGGCTTGGCTCGCATCGAGGTGAAGCGTAAAAATTTTGGCAAGGCAGCCGAGTATGTCGACCGTGCGGTTAAGCTCTATCCTGCCGAACCGGCTGTGTTCATCAATCGTGCCGAGGTGCTGATTATGATGGAGCAGTATCAGTCGGCTGCTCAGGACTTGATTTCGGCCTTGAGTGTGGGCAAAAACAACAAAGAAGCCATTGAGAGCCTTGCTGCAATGAGCGACGTGCAATATGATGCCGTGATTGGTGCCCTGAATAACTCCATCGAGAAGGCGCCGCGAAATGGCTTGTTCTATTACATTGCTGCTCAGATTGCAATGGACCACAACCACTTTGCCGATGCCGAGTATTATTTGAATGCAATCAATGCCAACAAGCTGTATGAATATCACAGCATCTACAACGATTTGGCAAAGTCGCAATATTGCTTAGGCAAATATTCCGAGGCATTGAACAACATCGACATTGCCATTCGTGCATGCGACAGCGAACCGGATTATTACGTCACTCGCTCGAAGATTCAGCGTGCTTTGGGCAACAATGCCGAGGCGCTGAAAGCCACAAAAATGGCTCTAATGCAGAATGCCGACCATGTGCCTTCGCTCATTGAGCAGGCGCGTGTGTATATCGCTCAGAAAAACGATAACGATGCGCTGTCGGCACTCAATCTGGCAATCATCAACAATTCGGAGTCGTCGGATGCAATCTTGTTGCGTGCTTGGCTTTATGCCAATCGCTTGAACCGTGCTGCCGATGCTCGCCGCGATTATGCCAAATTGCTGCTGAAGGACGACGATATGGCTTCGCTGCGCGGTTTTGCATTGCTTGCCCTCGACCGCGACGAAGAGGCTATGCGATGGGTCGACAGCATTATTGCCAACGGTGTGTTGCCGGGCGGTGAGGCTTATTATGTGGCAGCTGAACTCATGGCATTGGCTGGCGACAAGACCAAGGCGTTGGCTCATGTTGCCAGTGCGCTTGCTAATGGCTACGGCAACTATCACGCGCTCACTCGCTTCGACAATGTTGAGCGAAACCTTTCGGCTGTGAAAGGCACCGAATTGACTACGCTCCTCGAGCAGAATGCTCAGGCTTTCAAGGCAAAACGCTTAACCGACAGCATCGAAACCGGTAAATAAAATTTTGGTTAATACATTTCACAGAAAGGGGCGTCTTGCACAATATCAGCAAGATGCCCCTTTTTCGATTGCTTTGTGGGTAGACAAAGGTTACATGTTCACGTATTTCATGTATTCGTCGTAGGAGATGTATCTGCCGCCCATCGATTTGAGATGTGACGTTTCAAGTTGGCAGTCAATCATCACGCCGCCATGCTTGCCGAACACTTTTGCAAGATAAATCAATGCTAACTTCGATGCATTGGGCACGCGCGAAAACATGCTCTCGCCAAAGAAACATTTGCCAAGTGTCACACCATAGAGCCCGCCAACAAGGTTGTCGCCATCCCACACTTCAACGCTTGCCGCCAGATTTTGATTGTGCAGTTCGGTGTATGCCTTAATCATGTCCTCGCCGAGCCATGCGCCGTCTTCATCGATGCGCTTTTCGCTGCAACCGTGAATCACTCCGTCGAAGTCGCGGTTGATGGTGATGGTGTAGCGGTTCTTGTTGATTAGCGTGCGCATCGAGTGGGAGATGTGTATTTCGTTTGGGAAAATCACAAAGCGCTTTAGCGGACACCACCACATGATTATTTTGTCGCGGAACGAATACCAAGGGAAGATACCGTGGCTATAGGCAAGAATCAGCCTGTCGATGCTGAGGTCGCCGCCAAAGGCAAGCAATCCGTCGTCGTCGCCATCGAGAGGGTTGGGAAACCAAAGTTTATCGTCGAGTAATACTGCCATCTGTCCGTTTTGTTATTTGTCGTTGGTTTCGGTTTTGCGTTGTTTGGCATTTATTGTTAGCGTCAACTCGTCGCTGCCTGGCTTGAGAGTGAATGTGGCGTTGCCGCCTTTCTTGAGTTTGCCGAATAGGATTTCGCGCATGAGCAGCGGTTTGAGCAACTGATTGATAACACGGTCGATTTCGCGTGCGCCATATTCAGGCGTGAAGCCTTTGGCAAGCATCCAGCTGGTGGCATCGTCGTCGAGGGCTATCGTAATTTTGCGGGTGCTAAGGCGAGAGCGCAGTTCGTTGAGTTTCTTGTTAAGAATCAGCGAAGCCATGGAGCGGTCGAGGTCGTTGAACACAATCGTGCCGCTGAGTCGGTTCAGAAATTCGGGTTTGAACGTGGCTTTAACGGCTTTCATCATAGCGCCACCGCGGTTAGTGCTTCCGGTGAATCCCACGCTCGACTTACCAGAGTGTTGGGCACCGGCGTTGCTGGTCATAATCAGCACAACGTGGCGGAAATCGGCTTTCTGACCGCGGTTGTCGCTCAGCGAAGCATAATCCATCACTTGCAGCAGCAGGTTGTAGATGTCGCTGTGCGCCTTCTCGATTTCGTCGAGCAGCAGCACGCAGTTGGGTGTGCGGCGTATGGCGTCGGTGAGTAATCCGCCATCCTCATATCCCACATAACCAGCCGGCGAGCCAATCAGTTTTGCCACCGTGTGCTTTTCGGCATATTCGCTCATGTCGAAACGCACCAGACCTAAGCCCAGTTCTTGGGCAAGCACACGAGCCACTTCGGTCTTACCCACACCAGTTGGGCCAACAAACAGCAGGCTTGCTACCGGCTTGTTGTCGTCGAGCAAACCGGCGCGCGACATTTGCACGGCTTCAACCACGCTTCGCACAGCACTGTCTTGACCGTAGATTTTTGCGCTTATGCGCTCGTAGAGCGTGTTCAGGGCTTCGTTGTCGGCGGCGTTATCGTAGATGTCGGAGATGTGGTCGACCTTGCACATCTTGGCAAGAATCTGCGAAACCAGTTCCACCGTCACCTTGTTGCTTTCGGCAGGATGAGTTTCGAGATATGCTCCTGCCTCGTCGATAAGGTCGATGGCTTTATCGGGCAGGGCGCGCTCGTTGATGTAGCGTGCGCTTGCTTTAACGGCAAACTCAATCACCGCCTTTGGATATTTCACGCCATGAAATTTTTCGTATTTGCTCTTTAATCCGCACAAAATCTTAATTGCGTCGTCGACCGACGGCTCCACAATGTCGATTGGCTGAAAATGGCGCATTATGCTTCGCGAATTGGCAAGACTGCGCTTGAAATCGGCAAATGTGGTGGCACCGATAAAACGCAGACTGCTGTTTTCGAAATACGGCTTGAGCATGTCGGCGGCATCGAGCGAGTTGTTGCCCGACGAGCCGGCACCTATGATGTTGTGCATCTCGTCGATATACACAATGGCGTTGCCCGTGCTTTCCAGCCCCTTCATAATCATCTTGATGCGCTTCTCAAAATCGCCGCGATACTGCGTGCCGGCAAGCATGTCGCTGAGGTTAATCTGATAAATCTTATGACCTATGAGACGCTCTGGCACATTGCCCTTGTTGAGCCGCTCAGCAAGGCCGAAGATGATTGCCGACTTGCCCACGCCGGGGTCGCCGATGTGCAGCGGGTTGTTCTTGTCTTTGCGGCACAGCACCTGAATGGTGCGGTCAATCTCCTCGTCGCGTCCAATCAGCGGGTTGTGATTGCGGGTGATGTCGTTAATGCAAGTGGCAAACGACTTCCAAGTGTCGGTTGCATTGTGTTGCTTTAAAGGCATGCCTTCGTCGTCATCATCGTAGTAGATTTCGTCGGGGTCGTAGTCGAACGGCAGACCTTCCACATCTTCAAGACCATTACGCTTTTCGCCCTGCACTTCATCGTCGTTAATGTTCATCCGGTTGCAATAGTCGATTATCGACCAGATGAAATCGGCTTGAGCCTCATCGATGTCAATGTTGCCGTCATCGGTGATGATATCGGTCAGCAACTGATTGGCAAAGCAATCGTCGGTGTTAAAATAGCCGTTGACCACGTGTGCAGTGCTGATGACGTTGACCTGTGCATTCATTGCTTCTTGAAGGATGTTGCGTATCAACATCTCAAAAACGTGGGAGTGTGTTATCTCGTACTTTATATCATCAGGCACTCGTTCAAACGATTTTATGTAGTTGCTCAAATGCTTTGCAAGTGTTTCTGCACTGCAGTTAGCGCTTTCGAGTGCATAAGCAAACTCGCTCATTGAGCAGAGCGAAAACAGCAGGTGCTCGGGCGTAACGAATTCGTTACGCAGACTAACTGCATAATTCACAGCATTGTGCATCACGGCATCAAGTGCCTTCGAAAATCTTATTTGTTTACTCATTTGTTGTTGTGTGTTATAATTCTATTCCTGTTCAATTGTAACTTTCAGCGGAAACCCATGTTCGCGAGCCAAAAGATTAGTTTTTTCCACCTTGCTCACGGCAATGTCGTAAGGGTAGATGCCCACTACGGCATAGCCGCTTTTGTGTATGCTCAGCATAAGTGCGTTAGCCTCTGCCTCGCTTTTGAAAAACACTTGGCGCAGAACTTCCACCACAAAGTCCATTGTTGTAAAGTCGTCGTTGTGCATCTTCACTCTATACATGTCGGGTTCCTTCACCGTAATCTTGCGTTTTTCGCGCACATTCCCTTTGGTTTTTGCCATTGATTTTTGAAAATGATTAGTTATGTTCAAATTACAAAAGTATGTATTTTTGTCGTGATTCGCAATATGTGTTGCAAAATGTATGCCGAGGCAAGGGGTGGGTATAGAAAAAAACATTTTTTTGATAATACATAAGTGTTTGATTCATTGTGCAATGGCTTCGTATTTGCAGGTTTTGCTAAAAAAATAATGAAAAAATGTTGCCGAAAAGTTTTGCTAATTCAGGGAAACAACCCGAGCAACTCAAGGGCGTTTAGCTCAGCTGGTTCAGAGCATCTGCCTTACAAGCAGAGGGTCGGCGGTTCGAATCCGTCAACGCCCACCAAAAGAAAGTCGGTTGAAAATCGAAAGGTTTTCAACCGACTTTCTTTTATGCCCAGTTGTTTTCTGCGTGAAAAGACAATGCTAAAGTATCATATTAAGTTATCAAAATAGATTAGATTGTCTTCAATGAATTCTTTTACATCATCTTTGGAATCCAGTTCAGATAACTCTTTCAAGAGATTGAAAAAAATGTTATGTATCTTTTGTCTACGCCTTCGCTGCATTTAGTGAAATCTTTGTTGCAAAAGAATATCATTTGCCCTTTGACACTGGCGGTATTTTCTTCGTTCATTGATGTGAAATCATGTTCAATTACCCATCCTTGAAACTCGGTTGAACGCAAGTTTTTTGATAAATCCATTAATGTAGATAAAGATTTGTCAATTTTAGGCTCAATTTTTTCTAATTTCTTTTTTGCATTTTCGTATTCCTTTTTGCCTTTGGTGTATCTGTTTCTATCATAATCAGAATAGTAATAAGATGATTGACTATAAATACTCATAGTTGATTGGGCTGACTCCAAATCATAAGAGTATTCTCTTTCTTTTTTAAGCAAATTAGTCAAATCTTGTAGTTCATTGGCTGATTGGGCAAATGCTTCAAAATCGATATATAAACTATCTACTGTCGTAGAGATAGGTTTATATGTTTCAGGATGAAACAAGTTACTCTTAACAATCTCTTGTATTAAGGCTTCTGCTTGCTCTTCGTTTGATTTACCACAAGAAGCAAGAAGTAACAAACATGCTAAGAATGGTATGATATGATTCTTCATGATTATATAATTTAGAGTTAATGATAAACAAAGATAGTATAATTCTTTTAAATGTGGTCAAGTAAGAATAGTAAATTGAGAATATTTGTGAGCAGTGTGTGCACACGCGTCGGGCAAATGCTTTGCGTTTTTCTGCAGGAATATGGTGCGAGGGCTGGTTAGTACATCAGGTGCTTTTTGGTGTTGTTTTTCCATCCTGCGCGATATTCGCGGTCGGTGAAGAGTACTTTAAGGTCGGCGCGATAGTCTTTGTCGACAAAATAGATTTTCTTTTCGGCTCGCGATGCTTTGTCGGTGAAATACCATATTCCTTTGTTCTCGCTCGCTTTTGCGCGATACTCTCGGTCGGTGCGAAACACGATGATGTCGGCACGGTATTCTTTGTCTACCACAAACACTTTCACGTCGGCCTGCGATTCGGTCGGTGTTGAAAATACCTTTTGTGCTTTGGCACATAGGGCTATGCTTAGGGCGATTATAAATAGGGTGGTTCTCATACTCGTAATTGTTTAGTTTATTGGCAACGGTGTCGTTGGATGAACAAATATATGAAATTAATTCGTTTTGTTTAGTGTTGTCCCTCGTCAAATATCATATACTTGTTGCAAATGTGTATGATGTGTTGGTATAGGCAAATTTGCTTACGGGCAAGAGAGGAACTGGCAAGTGTGTGAGGGGGAATAAAAAAGGAGGAGAGCCGGGTGGCAATCCTCCTTTGGTGTTTATTGCAATTTCGTGTGAATTACAAGTTTGGGTTCATCTTGTTCCATTCGTCAACTGAAGGGATGATGCCGAGTGTGAAGAGTTCGTCGCGCATCTTGCAGAGGTGTTCGTACGAAGCCTTGAGTGCAGCCATTTCTTCTTCGGTGCCTTGAGGTTCGGTGAAGTGAACGCCGTCCTTGTCGATAGTGGTAGGCATAGCCATCATCACATTCTTGAAACCGCACTTGTCGCAGTTAACGTAGCAGCCAGCAGGCCAAGTGAATGGTTCGCCGCCCATAGCGCCTTCAATCATCTTCACTGCTTGGTAAGCTGATGATGTTAGAACCGCCTTGGATGGTCATGTGCTTGATTTCAGCCCAACGTTCAGCCGAAAGTGGGAGTTCAGAAAGAGGTTTGCCGTCAATCTTAGCCTTCGAAGCGAATACAGCCATTTGTTCGCCGTGACCGCCGTAGGTGTAAGCTTCAGTAACCTTGTCTTGTTGAACGCCGAATTCCTTGGCGAGTTGTTGTTGCAAACGTGTAGAGTCGAGAGCAGCAAGCGAAGTGAGTTGGTTAGGTTTCAAACCAGAGTGGATGAGAGCTGTGAGAGCAGTAACGTCGGCAGGGTTGAAGATAACCACAACGTGCTTAACATCGGGGCAGTATTGCTTGATTTTGTCACCGAAGTCGGCAGCGATTTGGCAGTTGCCTTTGAGGAGGTCTTCGCGAGTCATGCCTTCTTTGCGAGGAGCACCGCCCGACGAAATGATGTACTTAGCACCTGTGAATGCTTCAGCTGGATCAACAGTGTAAGAGATGTTTGCACCTGGGAATGCGCAGTGGCACATTTCGTCGTACACACCGTGAACACCTGGTTCGTAGATATCGTAAAGACAAATGTTTGGAGTAAGACCAAGCATAAGCACTGATTGAACCATGTTTGAGCCGATTGCACCACCAGCACCTACAATGACGAGTTTCTCATCTGTCAAAAATTTTGCCATAATAGTAATTTTTTAATTAATTGAATATTAATAATTTTAGTTGTTTTCGATTCTTGTAGTTAAGCGATATGCAAATATATAATGAAATAAGATTATTAACAAATTATTTGAGGGGTAAGTTAGTGTAAAAAAGTGTAATTTTTCGTAAATAATTAGGCTGTGTTTGGTTTTGAAACGAAATGTGGCATGGCTGTTGGGTGTTGCGAATGAAGTGTTGTTTTTGTACCTTTGTATGGTAATAATAAGAATGGACAATATGGAGCAGGAATTTGCATCGACTTTGCTGGAGAATGCTGTCACGGAGTTCTCGAAGTTGCCGGGTATAGGCCGCAAGACGGCTTTGCGCTTGGTGCTGCATCTGTTGCGTCAGGACGAGCATGTGGCAGTAGGCTTTGGCGAGGCGATTATTAAGCTGCGTCGCGAGATTCGCTATTGTAGCGTATGCCACAACATCTCGGAGCACGAGGTTTGCCCGATTTGCAGCAATCCGCTCCGCGATGCGTCGACAATATGTGTGGTTGAGAATGTGAAGGATGTGATGAGCATCGAAAACACTCATCAGCACCACGGAGTGTATCATGTGCTTGGCGGATTGATTTCGCCTATGGACGGCATCGGGCCGCAGGACATCGAGATTGACAGTCTGGTGGAGCGCGTGCGTGCCGGTGGCGTGAAGGAGGTGATTTTGGCGTTGAGCGCAACCATGGAGGGCGACACCACTAATTTCTATATTTTCCGTCGCTTGGCAGAGTTCGATGTGAAAATCACAATGCTGGCTCGCGGCGTGAGCGTGGGCAACGAGATTGAATATACCGACGAGCTTACGCTTGGACGTTCGATAATGAATCGCACTTTGTTCACCGACACTTTCAGCAAGGATTGAATCATTAAAATCAGATTAGTAGCATGGCAGATAACTATCTTGAACGACAATACGAAGACTATTTGGCGCAGAAAGCCGCCAAGGAGAAAGCCAAGAAACTGGCGTGGCAGAAGCAGCTGCGTGCCTATAAAGCCCGCCTCGCCGCCGAAAAAGCCGCCCGTGAAGCTTCAGATGCGAAATCTTCGTTAGAAGCGGAGTGAGAGGCGGACGTTGATTTGGCGGCGGGTGAGGTAGTTTGGCACGGCGTATTGCATGTTGTTGACGTCAGTGACCCAGTAGTAGCTGCTCACGTTTGAGATGTCGAACAGGTTGAACACGTCAAATCCTATCCATGCATCTTTGAAGTGGCGCAGGAATGTGCTGCCGTTGCGTTCGCGTTCGCCAATGAGTTGATAGGACAGACCTACGTCGACGCGCTTGTAGGCGGGCATGCGGAAGTAGCCTTTGTCGCGTGACGAATGTGGCGCTGTGGTGGGCAGTCCGTCGGACAGTACGCCTTTGAGGCTGAATTTCAACCGTGGAAGTTTGGGGAAGTAATCGGTGAAGAACAATGCCACGCTGTAGCGTTGGTCGGTGGGGCGGGGCACTTTCACTCCGGCTATGTTTTCTTGTGTTTTCATGAGCGAGAAGCTAATCCATGAGTCGGAGCCTTCGACGAATTGACCGAAGAATTTCATGTCGATGCCGGCAACGTAGCCTTTGGCAGAGTTGGTGCCGGAATACACCACTTTCAGGTTCTCAACCTCGTAGGGAATGAGGTTCGAGAGGTTTTTATAGTACATCTCGGCGGTGAACTTGAATGGGCGGTTGAGCGTGCGGAATGTGTAGTCGCCGCCAAGAATCACTTGAATGCTTCGTTGCGACTTGATGTCGCTGTTTAGCGCAATCACGTGGTTGCCCTCGGGGTCGGTCTGGTCGAGGCGATATTCTTTGTAGAATGGCGCTTGATAGTAGAGTCCGGTGGCGAGGCGCAGCGAAAAGCGTTCGTTTCCGGCAGGAATGAAGCCTATGCTTGCTCGTGGCGACACAAGGAATTCTTTGTTGAAATCCCAGTAGGAGAGGCGCACGCCGCCGTTGATGGTGAAATAGCCAGCCGATGAGGCAAGTTTGTAGGTGTCTTGCAGATATGCGGCAAAACGGGTGCTGCCAAAGTCGTGGTTAGATGATTGGCTGTAAATCACGTTCACTTCTTCGGGCAGGTGTGGCAGCGAATAACCAGCCGAGTCGCGCCATTCCCATTGACGGGAGTTTTCGAAGATTGATTCGCGCTGAATGGTGGCGCCGTAGCTGATAAGGTTGTTTGCAATCTTGTTTGAACCTTTTAGCGTGATTGCCAACACGCTTGCTTTCAGACGGTTGCGTTCGTGCTCGTGATATTTGCCCACGCCCAGTTCGCCGCCCACTTGGTCGCCTGAGCTGTTGCTGCCGCCAGCTTCGTCGAGCCAATACTCGCCGTGGATGTCGTAGGTGACCAGCTCGTTGGTCTTATAGCCCGAAGCCATGAGCGTGTAGGAGTGATTCTTATTTGGGTTGAATGACAGCGACATGGCTCCGAAAAATGTTTCGAAGCGGTCTTTCTCGAACCCGTCGAAATACACCTTAAACGACTTTGCGTTGGTTGACGTGCCAAAGCTTGTTTCGCGAGTTTCGGGTGTGAAGCGATAGTTGTTCATCGATATGTTGCCAAGCACCGACAGCTTCCATTTGCTGTTGATTGCCCAGTTCATAAATGTCTGATAGTCGAAGTATTTTGGGTCGTATTCGCCCTTGTCCTCGAGAGAGCCGAGTAACCCGGAGTTTCGTTTAAATCGGAATCCATGCAGCTGCGAGAATCGCTTGCTGCTTTGCCCCAGCGAGAGGCTGCCGCCTTGCAGACTGAGCGCAGCCGAGCCTTCGAATGCTTCGGGGTCGCGATAGCGAATGTCGAGCGCCGACGACATCTTGTCGGCATATTCGGCACCAAATCCGCCAGTGGAGAATTTCACCGAGCCCACCATGTCGGGGTTAATGATGCTCAATCCTTCCTGCTGGCCATTGCTCACCAGCTGTGGGCGATATACTTCGATGCCGTTGATGTAGACGCTGTTTTCGTCATACGAACCGCCGCGCACCATATATTGCGTGCTCATCTCGTTCTTTGAGCTTACGCCAGCCATGGTGGTGAGCACCGACTCTATGCTTCCGCCCGAAGCGTCGGGCGTGAGGCGGCTCACCGAGGCGTCGATGGTTTGCATTTGGTCGGTTTGCCGCTTTATTTCGGTCACGTTCACCTCGTTGAGTTCGTGAGATTTTTCGTAGAGCTTCACGTTGAGGGTGATGGTGCCTTTTGGCTTAATGAATTGGCGCTTAACGTCGGAATAACCGATGCATGAAAACACCACCATGAGCGTGTCGCGGTCGGAAACCGTGATGGCGTATTCGCCCTTGTTGTTTGTGGTGGTGCCAAGAGCCGAGCCAGCCACTCGCACTGTGGCAAATTCGATGGGGCTGTTGTGCTCGTCGCTGACTTTACCTTCAATTTTTATGTTTGCCAGTGCAAAGCCCAGATGCGCCGATGCCAAGAGCACCAGCAGCATGATATATAGTCGTGCCAGTTGTTTTGTCATACGAAAAAATGATTTAGTAAAATAACGAATAATGTGTGGGTTAAATTATGTGGTTGAGCCAGTTTTTGCTACAAAGAAAAATTATTGCTAAATTTGAAATCGGAAATATTAATAACGAATTAACAAGAATACTTATGAACAAAGAATTTCATGATATGCTGTTCACTCGTCACAGCATCAGAAAATACACCGACGAACCAATCGATGGCGAACATGTGAAACTGCTGCTCGAGGCAGCGCTGCTGGCACCGTCGGGGAAAAGCGTTCGCCCGTGGGAGTTTGTTGTGGTAGAGGACAAGGAAGTGCTGGCAAAGATGTCGGAGTGCCGTCCGTTCGGCTCTGGTCCGGTGGCAAAGTGCAAACTTGCCATTGTGGTGTGTGGCGACCCGGGCAAGACCGATGTTTGGGTGGAAGATTGCACCATAGCTGCCACCTACATTCAGCTGCAAGCCGAGGCGCTGGGCTTGGGCAGTTGCTGGATTCAGATGCGAGGCCGATTCGACAAGGACAATAACGATTCTGCCGACCTGATTCGCGAGTTGCTCGACATCCCCGGCGAGCAGCAAGTGGAATGCATAATTGTTCTCGGTCACAAAGATGAGGTGCGCCGTCCGGTTGACCCCGACAAGCTGCTGTGGGAGAAAGTGCATATCGGCAAATTCTGATTTCGTTGCAAAAAATTAGCGAAATTATTCGATGAGTTCGATAAATTACGACTTGACAAAGATTCGGGCATTTGTGTTCGACGTTGATGGTGTGCTGTCGCCTACGGTGATACCAATGTCGTCGACGGGCGAGCCGATGCGTATGCTCAACATCAAGGACGGCTATGCGCTGCAGTTGGCGGTGAAGCATGGCTACAAGATTGCCATTCTCACCGGCGCCAACACCAAGGCGGTGGAGGTGCGTTATCGCGGACTCGGAATCACCAATGTTTTTCTGGCAGCTGCGGTGAAGTTGCCCGTGTTGCAGCAGTGGATGTGCGACAACGGTCTTGAGGCAGAGCAGGTGACTTATTGTGGCGACGACATCCCCGACTTGCATTGCATGAGCGAGGTGGGGTTGCCGGTAGCACCCGCCGATGCCGCCCCCGAGGTGATAGCGGTTGCCAAGTATGTCACTCGCTGCAACGGTGGATATGGCGTGGCTCGCGATGTGATTGAGCAGGTGATGAAGGCGCAAGGCAAATGGCTCGACGAAAAGCATGCCTTTGGATGGTGAATATTCATTAGTAATGCAAAAATAACAGCGATGAAACCGTTGGAAAATCTAAAAAAATATCACATTATACTTTGCAGCAAATCGCCTCGTCGGCGCGAATTGTTAGCAGGTTTGGGCATCGATTTCGAGGTGAAAACATTGTCGGGAATCGATGAGAGTTATCCTTGTGATTTAAACTCCGACATGATTGCGCAGTATATCTCGCAGAAGAAAGCCGAAGCCTATAAGAGCCTTATTGTAGACAACGAGATGGTGATAACCAGCGACACCATTGTGCTGCTCGATGGCAAGGTGTATGGCAAGCCAGCCGATGAAGCCGATGCTTGTAGAATGCTTGGCGAGTTGTCGGGCCGCACCCACAAGGTGATTACCGGTGTGTGCATTAGCACTCGTGAGCGCAGCAGCGCCTTTCATGTGGTGACTGAGGTGGAGTTTGCACCGCTTTCGAGCGATGAAATCGAGTATTATGTGAGCCACTACAAGCCGCTCGACAAGGCGGGTGCCTATGGCATACAGGAGTGGATAGGCTCGGTGGCTGTGCGTCGAATCAGCGGCAGTTTCTATAATGTGATGGGATTGCCGGTGCAACGCCTTTATGCCGAACTGAAATCATTTTGATTCGGCTTCGATGTAGGCGCAATAACGCGAATCGTGATAAACGGGTGCCATGACTATGGTGCCCGATTTTATTTTCGGAAAATCGTCGATGAATTCGATTACGGGAGGGTTTTCATCGAGTTTTTTTGCCATATATTGGGCTACGTTGAACGGTGCTTTGTGATATTCAACATGAAAGCGCCCTATGCTGTCGGGACTCATAAAACGATTGCCAATAATGCAAGTTGCCACGCCCATGGTGCAACGCAAATTCATTTCGACGCACGCATTGATGTGTTTTTCACCGGTTTCATCGGCGAAAATGAGCATGTCGATGCCAACAAAGCCGTCGTAGTGAGGTGCAATGTCATGTGTGAGAATAGTTTCGAGAGCATGCTTTATTTGGCAGATGCGATGGTCGGCGTTGTTGCCAAGCTGGTTGCACAAAATGGTGTGTAAAGTATGCTCGGTGGCAACCAGTCCGTAATCGAACGAGTTGTGAGGGTCGTTGTAGTAGATGCTGTAGCCAACAAACGATGCTTTGCCGTTGCAGCAACGGAACTCCATGGCAAAGTCCTGCTGTTTGTTGAGGGGCACCTCGGCAATGATTGAGCCTTGGCGCTGCAATATTCCCGAAGCCCATTGGTGGAATGTGCGGTTGTCGTCTGGGGTGCCGGTTGGGCGGAAGATGCCTTTTCCGCTACTCGACCAAGGAGCCTTGAGGAAACACCGAGGATGCTTGGCTGCAAATTGTTCCACTTGGCTGATTGTGAACAGCTCCACCGGCGATGGGCAAGCGGAATAACCGATGATTTCCGTCAATCGCGAATGGATTGCTATGGTTGTGCGCCGATGCGAAAGCTCGCGATATTTGGCAATTTGTGCCTTGTCGGGCAGCTGGTCGTTGCCCACGCAGCACGAAAGGAGGTGGTTGCGCAGCGACATGTTCCATCCCCAAGGTTGATAGCTCAGCACATGGTTTTGCAGGTGATTTCGGTCGATTAAATCGATGTTAATGCCAAACGCGTTGCTGAGATGCCGTGCCCAATGGCTGTCGGGCAAAGGGTCGCGAGTGAGAATGAACGAGCCGTCGTCAGCCCACCATGCAGGCAGCATCTGCAGGTCGCGACTTAGCTGCGCAGCCAATGGCGGCGGTGTGTAGTAGTCGAGACCGCTTGCAAGTGCGAGGTCGTTGTCGGGGTTGAACAGATACAGCTTTTTCATCGACGCAAAAGTACAAAAAAATAGTTGAACAGCCAACCCAAGCAGATTGCGCTGTTCAACCACCAAAAAAATTGTAAGTTTATAAAAATATCACTTTGTCTTAACAAGCAACACGCACACCGAGCCTGCAATCAGCAGCACGCCAGCCACAACAAGCATCATTGCTTGAGAACTGCCCACTAAGTGCAGAATGATTCCGCCGCAAAGTGCAGCGGCAATTTGCGGAAGGCAGATGGTGCAGTTGAACAGACCGAGGTAAGCACCCATGTTGCCGCCGGTGAGCGCATTGGTGAGCAGCGTGAATGGCAATGCCAGCATTGCAGCCCAAGCGCAGCCAACGAGCAGGAACGGAATGAACAGCACGTATTGGTCGTGAATGAACAATGTGCTGATGAATCCCGCAGCGCCAAGCAGAAGGCTGATGATGTAAGATGCCTTGAGCGATTTGAAGCGCGGAATCACCATTGCCCAAATCACCGAGCCCACAGCCTGAACGGCAAAGAGCACGCCCACCCAGTTCTTGGCGATGTCGCTTGCGGTGTCTTCGCCGGTGATGGTCCAGTTGACGTTTTCGGTGATGGCACCATGGGTGTAGGTCCACATATAGAGGAATGCAGCCCAGCAGAAGAATTGCACCAGACCTACAGTCCAAAATGCCGAAGGCGCTTTGGCAAGCAGCCTGATGAAGCTTTCGCTTTTTGGGGTTTCTGCTTCAGCCTTTTCGATGCCATGATATTCGGCGTATTCTTCGGGAGGATATTCTTTCACCTTGGCGGTGGTGTAGATTACGCACAAAATCAGAATTGCCGAGCCGGCATAGAAGCTGAAGATGACCGAGTCGGACACCATGCCAGCCGGGGCAGTGTTTTTCACACCGAGGTAGGTGAGCACGTAAGGGAACAGGAAACCCACCAACGAGCCGGCGTTGCAAAGGAACGACTGGATGCTGTAGGCTTTGGCTTTTTGCTCCTCGTTGACCATGTCGCCCACCATCATCTTGAATGGTTGCATGGCAATGTTGATGCTGGTGTCGAGGAACATGAGCGAGAACAGCCCGAAAATCATGGTTCCCGATAGTCCCCAAAGAATCACTTGAGTGGTCAATCCCAGACTTCCGGCATTAGGCAGCAGACACATCACCGCCACGGCAAGCACGGCGCCCACAAACAGATAGGGGATTCGGCGGCCATAGCGGGTCCAAGTCTTGTCGGACAAGGTGCCGATGATTGGTTGCACTATCATGCCCATGAGGGGAGGCAGAATCCAAAAGAAGCTTAGAGAATGGGGGTCGGCGCCAAGAGCGGTGAAGATGCTGCTGATGTTGGCGCTTTGAAGGGCGTAGGCAATTTGTACGCCGAAGAAGCCGAAACTAATGTTCCACAGGCTCCAAAACGATTTGTTTGGAATTTGTTTCATTATCTTATCAAATAGGTGTTTAGGTTTTTGTCTACAAAGCTGATTTGCTGCAAAGGTTAATTGCGGGTGCATGCCTTGCGTGAAACGTCGCAAGCAAAGGCTTTGCACCGGTGCCTCAAAATTTAATCAGGTGCAAAGAAAAG
Source organism: Bacteroidales bacterium (assembly GCA_004557385.1). GTDB lineage: Bacteria > Bacteroidota > Bacteroidia > Bacteroidales > Muribaculaceae > SFTJ01. The sequence continues at coordinate 14,960 of SFEA01000004.1, read as the reverse complement.
AAAAATTTTTCAAAACATTGGCAAAATACCAATGCTTTTTATACGATTTTAGCACTTCATCAGACGCTCGTTGAACTCCTCTTTGGAGAATGTCGATTTGTTGGTGATGCGGCTGCGATAATTGTAGATTGTTGCTAATGAGTAGTTTAGGAAGTGCGCAATGTTGTTGCTGTCGTTAATTCCGAGTCTTATAAGGGCAAAAATGCGCATTTCGGTTGTGAGCGAGTTTTCGCTTTTAGGCACCACGCGTTCCTCTTCTTTGAGCAGATTGTTGAAGTTGGTTACAAAATCGGGGTGAATGTCGAGGAAAGCCTTGTCGAAGTCGCGATAGAAACGCTGCTGTTCTTCGCCAATCTGATTGTGGTCCTTCAGTTGGCGCATCATGGCGTCGTGTTGGTTGTTCTTGGCAAGTTTGAGCAGGCTGTGTCGATAGTTTTCGAGAGCATCGAGATAGCTGCGGCAACGCTCAAGGAAAAGTGCTATGTATTCTTCTTTCACACGGTCGGCTTTCATGAGGTGGGTGTTGGCATTCTGCAACTCGTTGTTCACCGATTGCAAGTTATCGTTAGCTTCGGCAAGTTTCGAACGGGTGATTGAGAGTTTCTTGTTTTGTTTGAGTACAAATGTGATGACACATAAAAGGAGCACCACCAGCACTGTGAGTATAATGGCGAATAAACTCATTTTGTTGCGGTGGTCTTTTTCGAATTGCTTGTATGCTTTGTCGATGATAGGGAATATGTTCGACACCTCCATGGTTCGCAGTCGTGCACGGCAAAAATTGGCGTCGTCCATCGAGCGGATAATGTATTTGTAGGCGCGTTCGGCGTCGCCGTGTTTGCAAATGATGTGGGCAAGCATAGGCAGCGCCAGATATTCGGTTACGCCGGCTTTAAGGTCGCAGATAGATGCTTTGGCAAGATAATAGATTTGCTCGTTTTCGTCGCCCAGTTCGCGATATGCTTCGGCGAGGTTGAAATAGAGGAAAACCAATTCCTCGTCGTGAGCGCTTTCGAGGTCGTCAAGCAGAATTTTCAGTGCCTCGTTGGCGTCGTTGTTAACAATATATTTGTCGGCAAGGGCAATGTCGTACGACACCTTGTAGGTTTCAGCCGAGAGAATAGAATCACGATAGGCGTTGGTCATCTGCACATATTTTTCGGCAGTGCCATTGTTTGTGCTGGCATAGTCGGCAATCCAGCCGTATACCGAGCGAAATGTTTGAAACAGGAACAAACGGTTTTCTTTTGACAGTGACGAGGCGTCTACACTGAAGAGGTTGTCGCAGGCTTCAACATATAGCCCCATCAGCCCCATTATTTCGCCGCGAGCAATTTTTGTATAGTCGCGAATGTCTTTGTCGTTCTTGGCTTCGTCGGTTTGCTCGATTAGCTTGATGGCATGCAAGGCTGAATCTGACTGAAAATGCGAATAGAGGTCGTAGATTTGCTTGTATGCGTTGATTTTGTCATAACCTTTGCTGTGCCGAGCCACACGATAGAGGCTGTCGGCAGCATGTATGCGCAGATGTTGATATTTTTCTCCTTCGTCGATTATTTGGTCGATTTGTGTGAGAAGGTCATTAATATCGCCTTTTGTGATGGTTTTGCTATGAATAGGTGATATGCCAATGCAAACAAAAAATGTTAGTATTAAAATTTTGGTATACATGGTAGGTCTTTTAAATAATCTGTTAAGTTTCTATAGGTTTAGGTTTTCAAAGATATAAATAATCTGTTTTTATGCCAAATTTTTGAGGTGTGTTTTTCACGTCAATTTATATTTTCGTGCGAGTTGGTGATACGTAAATATTTGATAATGAATATGTAACGTCTTATATTGGTTTGTATTTTTCCTTTACTGCGTTTTTTTTACTTTGTTTATATTATACTTTTGTACTGCAAAATCTATACATAAACGAACCCGGTTATTCAAGAATAAATATTAAGAGATATGAGAAGACTGATATTTGCAATAGCTGTTTTATTGATGACACTCAACCAATCGACATTCGCTGCAAAAAAGGCGAGTGTTGAGGTTAAGCACGTCCATCCCGAGTTTTGGTGGACAGGAATGAATAACACCGATTTGCAAATCCTTATATATGGTACAAACTTGGGCGCCTACGACGTTGAGCTTGAGAATGCGCAAGACGTAGAATTGAAGGAAATTGTTAAGCCCGACAACAAGAACTATGTTATCTTGTATCTTTCGCTCAAGAATGCCAAGCCACACACATTCAATGTTTTGCTTAAGAATGGCAAAAAGGTTGTTAAGAAAGTGCCTTATGAATTGAAGCAGCGCGATGGCCGCCGTTTCCGCTCGTTCGATTCGAGCGATGTGGTGTATTTGTTGATGCCCGACCGTTTTGCCAACGGCGACCCGAAAAACGATTGCGTAGCCGGCATGAAGGAGCAGGGCTGCGACCCAAAGGGACAGAAAACACGTCACGGTGGCGACTTGGCAGGTTTGGAACAGCGTCTCGACTATTTGAGCGACCTTGGTGTGACAGCTATTTGGACCACTCCGATATTGGAAAACAATATGCCAAAGGAGTCGTTTCATGGCTATGCCATCACCAATTTCTATAAAACCGATGCGCGCTACGGCACGATGGACGAAACCAAGCGTTTCATTGAGGCAGCACACGCCAAAGGCTTTAAATACATACTTGACATTGTGTTTAACCATTGCGGCAGCGAGAACTTCTTGTTTGCCGACCGTCCGAGCGACGATTGGTTTCACTATAACAGCAAGTTTGTGCCTACGTCGTATCGCACAACTGCCATCAACGACCCGTATTCCACTAAGAGTGGCTACGAAAACACTGCCGACGGATGGTTTGTGCAGACCATGCCCGACTTCAATCATCAAAATCGCTTGGTGATGGATTATCTGATTCAGGCAAGCATTTGGTGGATTGAATGGATGCACATCGATGGCATCCGCCAGGACACCTATCCATATAACGATTACGACCAGATGGTGCGTTGGTGCAAAGCCATCGAGGCTGAGTATCCGGGCTTTAACATTGTGGGCGAAACATGGATTAACAACATTGTGGGTTGTGCCTATTGGCAAAAAGATTGCAAGTTCTCGCCACGCAATTCCCATTTGCCATCGGTGATGGATTTCCCGCTGATGTATGATTTGAACTATTTTGCCGATGAGCCTACAAATGATTGGGATAAGGGTTTGGCTCGCATCTATGAGCATCTCACTCAGGATATGGTGTTTGCCAATCCGTTGAATGTGATGATAATGCTTGGCAATCACGACACCAGCCGCTTCACGCGAACCGAGGAATTGCAAGCCAAGACTTACCGATATAAGCAGGCGTTCACGTTGCTTGCCACATTGCGAGGCATCCCGCAAATGTATTATGGCGACGAAATTGGCATGGTGGGAAACACCTCAAATGGCGACTGGGCCGTGCGTCGCGACTTCCCCGGATGTCAGCCCGGCGATGAGCAGAACGCATTCACTGCCGAAGGCCGCACTGCATTGCAGAACGAGTATTTCAATTTCACCCGCACCCTGCTGCAGTGGCGAAAAGGCTGCAAGGCAGTATGTTATGGCGACACTCGCCAATTCCATGTCAACAACGGCGTGTATGTAATGGCCCGTGTGCTGAATGGTGAGGTGGCTACAGTGGTGATTAACGGAAACGACAGCGAAGTGACTGTTGCCGATTTCACTAATCGATATGGCGAAGTGCTTCCTAAGGCTTCGGCTTACGAGGTTATTTCGGGCAAGAATGTTGCCATCGAGAGCAGCATTACGCTTGCTCCTCACGAAGTGAAAGTGTTTGACTTTAGTAAATGATAAGAAAGGATTTTTAAGTTATAGCAATTTTTGGTTAGTTTTTTTATTCAATGATTTGATTTTAGGTATAATTTTTATTGTTAAGGTAAAGGAGATTGTAGTTAGGTTAGGTATTAATGGTTAGTAAATAGAATTTTTATGGTTGTAAATGGTTGAAAGATATAGTATTAGTTTTGGTTATTAAAAGAAATGTCTTTTAGGGGGAAAGCGCGACTGTGAAGTTGTGCTTTTTCTCGCTATAAAAGGCGGGCTTATGGCGCATTTTCTTGCCTCCGGAAGGCCTTACGAAAGGGCTCTGAAATGACGTAAAAAAGGCTGAAATATTGCGTTATTTTTATTATAAATTTATATTTTTATGTTGTTGTGATGGATGCTAATATGCTGATTAATAGACCTGTGAGTATTTAATATGTGTTATATTTGTTTATATTTTTTTTAGGGTGTTATTTTTAATGAAAATCAAGGTGTAAATTTGTGATTGAAATATTGTGAAACAACATAACTAAACAATAAAACTAAACATTCTGTTTATTTAAACTATGAGATTTGTAAGTTCTGTAATTGGATTACTTTTTGCAGCTGCGATGAGTGCGCAAAGCGTTACGTCGCCAGGCGGCAAGGTAAAAGTGGATTTCTCGGTTGACAACGACGGCCGCCCGACATATGCCATGAGTTTCGGTGGCAAAGCTGTAGTGGCACCAAGTCACTTGGGTCTTCAGCTGAAAAAGGATAAGCCAGGTCAGGCAACCGATTTCGAGTTTTCGAACTTCACTGCAAGCGAAGAGGAAAAAATCAATCAAAAGGCAAACCTCTATTCGGGTTTTGAGATAAAGAATGTGGCAAACAACACGTTCGACGAAACTTGGGCACCGGTGTGGGGCGAAGAAAGCCAGATACGCAATCATTATAATGAGATGGCGGTGACATTGCGCCAAAAGGCAACGGGTCGTGAAATGATTGTCCGTTTCCGCGTTTATGACGACGGCATCGGCTTCCGATATGAATTTCCTACACAGCCAGGATTGGTGTATTTTGTGATTGCCGAAGAGAAATCGCAGTTTGCCATGACAGGCGACCATCTTGCGTGGTGGATTGCCGGCGACTACGACACACAGGAATACATATATCAAACCACACGCCTCTCGGAGATAAGCAAGCGCATGCCGGAGGCAATTGCTCCGAACTCGTCGCAAACACCGGCATCGGGCTCGTGTGTGCAAACTGCGTTGCTGATGCGCACCGACGATGGTTTGTATATCAACCTGCACGAGGCTGCTTGCATCGACTATGCTACTATGCACCTCGACTATAATGCTGCCAACAAGACATTCGAGTCGTGGCTCACACCAGACGCTTGTGGCGACAAGGGCTTTATGCAGACACCTTGCGTGTCGCCTTGGCGCACAGTGATAGTGGGCGAGAACGGTGCCGACATCTTGGCTTCGCGCATCACTCTCAACCTCAACGAGCCTTGCAAACTTGCCGACACATCGTGGATTAAGCCTACTAAATATGTGGGTGTATGGTGGGATATGATTATCGGGCGCAGTTCATGGGCTTACACCGACGAGTTTGCTTCGGTGAAATTGGGCATTACCGACTACAAGAATGCCAAGCCAAACGGCAAGCACGCTGCCAACACCGCTAACGTGAAGCGCTACATCGATTTTGCTGCCGAGCATGGCTTCGACGCAGTGCTTGTTGAAGGCTGGAACGAAGGTTGGGAAGACTGGTTTGGTCATCAGAAGGACTATGTGTTCGACTTCGTCACTCCATATCCCGACTTTAATGTTAAGGAAATTGCTGCGTATGCCAAGAGCAAAGGCGTGGAAATGATTATGCACCACGAAACATCGTCGTCGGTAACCAACTACGAGCGTCACCTCGACAAAGCATATCAGTTTATGGTTGACAATGGCTACCATGCCGTGAAGAGCGGTTATGTTGGCGACATCATTCCGCGTGGCGACCATCATTACAGCCAATCGATGAACAATCACTATTTGTATTGCATCACCAAGGCTGCAGAATATAAAATTATGGTTAATGCCCACGAGGCAACCCGTCCTACCGGCATCTGCCGCACCTATCCTAACTGGATTGGCAACGAAAGTGCCCGTGGCACCGAATACGAGTCGTTTGGCGGCAACCCTGTAGAGCATACCACCATTTTGCCGTTCACTCGCCTGATTGGCGGTCCGATGGACTACACTCCGGGCATCTTCGAAACCGATTGCTCGAAGGTGAACCCAAACAACACCTCGCGCGTGCGCTCAACTCTGGTTCGTCAGTTGGCTTTATATGTAACAATGTATAGCCCACTTCAGATGGCAGCCGACCTGCCAGAGCACTACGAGGCACACATGGATGCATTCCAGTTCATCAAGGATGTGCCAGCCGATTGGCAGAAGACTGTTTACCTTGAGGCTGTTCCGGGCGACTATCTTACTATAGCCCGCAAGGACAAGAACTCGGAGCGTTGGTTTGTGGGCAGCACGGTTGACGAAAACGGCCATGTGAGCAAGTTGGCGTTCGACTTCCTCACTCCGGGCGTGAAATATGAGGCAACCATCTATCACGACGGCAAGGATGCAAGCTGGGACAAAAATCCTAAAGCCTACAAGATTGAAAAGAAGGTGGTTACAAGCAAGAGCAAGCTCACCTTGGCATCGGCATCGGGCAGCGGTTTCGCCATCAGCCTTGTGCCAATGAATTGAGTGGCGCAGATTTTATTGAGAAACAATACATATAAATTTAATAACTAATAATTAAAACACTTAATTACCTTAAACATGGGACAAAAGTTCAACTACAGATTTCTTGCAGCTATGCTGCTTGCAATCTTCATGTCGGTTAACGTTATGGCTCAGGACGTGACTGTTCAGGGTAACGTTAAAGACGCGACTGGTGAACCTATTATCAGTGCTTCGGTATTCCAAAAGGGCACAGGTAATGGTACGGTTACTGATTTTGACGGTAACTTCACATTAAAGGCTCCTAAAGGTTCTGTGATTGTAGTATCGTATATCGGCTACAAGACAAAGGAAGTAAAGGCAGCCTCTAACTTAATTGTAGTTCTTGAGGAAGATGTAAATCTTCTTGAAGAAACAGTGGTAATCGGTTATGCAAAGGTTAAGAAGAGCGATGCAACCGGTTCGGTAACAGCAATCAAGCCCGACGATATGAGTAAGGGCATCACTACCACCGCACAAGACATGCTTCTTGGTAAGGTGGCAGGTGTTTCGGTAACAAATAACGACGGTACTCCTGGCGGTAGCTCAACCGTTCGCATTCGTGGCGGTTCGTCGCTTACTGCAAACAACGACCCTCTTTACGTTATCGATGGTTTGGCAATGGATAACAACGGCGTGAAAGGTCTTGCCAACGGCTTCTCGATGGTGAACCCTGCCGATATCGAAACATTCACTGTGTTGAAAGATGCTTCGGCAACCGCCATCTACGGTTCGCGTGCATCGAATGGTGTGATTATCATCACCACCAAGAAGGGCCGTCAAGGTTCGAAGCCAAGAGTTGCTTACAACGGCTATCTGTCGTTTGGTAAGGTGAGCAAGAAGTACGACGTGATGACAGGCGACGAATATCGTCACTATGTTAAGAACGTGCTTGGTCAGGAAGGCAAGGGTCTTGGCGATGCCAACACCGACTGGCAAGACTTGATTTATCGCACTGCTGTGAGCACCGACCATCAAGTGAGCATCACAGGTGCAACAAAGCACATGCCTTATCGTGTCAGCTTGGGCTACACCGACGAGCAAGGTATCGTTAAGACTTCGAGCTTCGAGCGCTTCACTGCAGCTCTCAACCTCTCGCCATCGTTGTTCAACGACCACTTGAACATCAACTTGAGTGCAAAATACATGTATGCGCACAACCGCTATGCCGATGGTGGCGTGTTTGGCGCAGCCATCAATGCCGACCCAACTCAACCGGTTTATAGCGACATTAAGGAATTCGGCGGCTATTGGCAAAACTCGGTAAGAGCCGGTTACACCGACCCTAACTGGATTTACACCACGAACACCAACACTCCGCAAAACCCTGTTGCATTGCTCGAACTCAAGGACGACACTGCAAAGAGCCAATCGGCAATCGGTAACATTGAATTCGACTATAAGATTCATGGTTTTGAAGACCTTCACATCCACGCAAATGTTGGTGGCGACTACTCGGAAGGCCGTCAAACCACTGTCATTTCGCCATATTCTTACAGCAACAACTATTATGGCTGGGATGGCATCGGTCAGTCTTACAAGTATAACTTGCAAGGCAACATCTATGCTCAATACATCAAGGAAATTGGCGTTCACAACATCGACGTGTTGATTGCAGCTGAGGAACAACACTTCAACCGTAAGGAATACTCTGAAGGTCAGGGTTGGGACCCATACGCAAAGGTTGCTAAATCGCCATCGCTCCGCAGCGAAACCGAGCACATCTACACCAACACATTGGTTTCTTACTTCGGACGCGTTAACTACTCGCTGCTCGACCGCTATTTGCTCACAGCAACAATGCGTTTCGACGGTTCGTCGCGTTTCTCTAAGGACAACCGTTGGGGTCAATTCCCTGCAGTTGGTTTGGCTTGGAAGATTAGCGAAGAAAAATTATTGCGCAACTGCAACGCACTCGACGAGTTGAAGCTTCGTTTGGGCTGGGGTATCACAGGTCAGCAGAACATCGGTTACGACTTCTACTATCTGCCACGCTATGTCACCAGTAACCAATACGCTCAATACACCATTGGCGACAAGACTTACTACACACTTCGTCCTGAAGTTTACAACAGCGACTTGAAGTGGGAAAAGACAACCACCTACAATGCCGGTCTCGACTGGAGCTTCTTGAAGGGTCGCATCGACGGTAGCGTTGAATACTACTATCGCAAGACCACCGACCTCATCAGCTCGGTATCGGTTGCTGCAGGTACTAACTTCGGTAACTATTTGGTTAAGAACATCGGTTCGCTCCGCAACTACGGTATTGAAGCATCGATTAATGCTCGCCCGATTGTCACTAAGGACTTCACATGGCAAATTAACTACAACGTAACTTGGAACGACAATAAGATTACCAAGCTCACCACTGGTAGCGATTATGCTCTCACCGGCGACGACATCTCGGCAGGTTTGAGCAACAAGGTTCAAGTTAACAAGGTAGGTTATCCGGCTAACAGCTTCTATGTATATCAACAAGTATATGATGAAGAAGGCAGACCAATCGAAGGTTTGTTTGTTGACCGCGACGGCAACGGCACCATCGACCCTAACGACAAGTATGTCTACAAGAAGCCTACCGGCGACGTAACAATGGGCCTCACCAGCAAGTTCATCTGGAAGGCATGGGACTTCAGCTTTGCTCTTCGTGCAAGCTTCAACAACTATCTTTACTACGATTTCTTGAGCAACAAGGCAAATGTGTCGTGGTCGGGCGTTTACTCTAACTCGGCTTACAACAACACTTATGCCGATGCAGTGGCTCTGGGATTCCAAGGCAAGACCAACTACTATATGAGCGACTATTTCATTCGCAATGCAACATTCTTGCGCTGCGATAACATCAACCTCGGTTACTCGTTCAACAACTTGTTCCGTGGCACAAGCTATCACGGTTTGAGTGGTCGTATCTACGCTACAGTGTCGAACCCATTCGTAATCACCAAGTATGATGGCATCGACCCAGAGCGTGCCAGCGGTGTTGACGGTGGCGTATATCCACGTTCTACCACTTATTTGTTTGGTTTGAGTCTTAACTTCTAAAATTTAACATCAAGAATCATGAAATCGAATTTTCTTAAAAAAATAACATTGGCGGCATGCGCATTGATTCTTACGATGGGCTCAACATCGTGTATCGACGATTTGAATCAAGGCATTAAGGACCCGCAAACAAACACCGTGCTCGACCCAACCGGTCTGCTCGCAAAGGTTTATGCAAGCCTTTCAATCACCGGTCAGGTGGGTAGCGACGGCAACCCCGATATGTCGCAGTTCGACGAAGGTAACTCGGCATTCTATCGCCGTATTTTCGAAGCTAACGAACTTTGCTCCGACGAATGTATCTGGACTTGGCAAGGCGACGCCGGCATTCCTGAACTGACCAACATCAGCTGGGACTCGTCGCATGGCTACAACGAACTCACTTACTATCGTATGCAATACAACGTCACCTTGTGTAACTACTATCTGCAAGAAACTGCCGACACCGACGATGCTCAGGTACTGCAATATCGTGCCGAGGTGCGTTTCATGCGTGCTCTCTACTGGTATTACTTCATCGACCTCTATGGCAAGGCTCCTTACAAAGAAGTTGTCGACGACTCGCTTCCTGTTGAAATCTCTCGCGAAGAAGCATTCAACAAGGCTGTATCGGAACTCAAGGCCATCACAGGCGAAAGCGGCGACTCGCGCGAGGTGCTTCTCGACTATGCTGGCGATAACAGCAACTACGGCCGTGCCGACAAGGTGGCTGCCTACATGTTGCTCGCTCGCCTCTACCTGAATGCAGAGGTTTACACCGGCACAGCACACTGGCAAGATGCAGCTGATTATGCAAACAAGGCAATCAACAGCCCATATAAGATTAACTTCACTGCAAAGAACGGCTTCACTGCTTATCAGCAATTGTTCATGGGCGACAACGGCGAAAATGCTAACGCTCGTCAGGAAATTGTGTTCCCGATTCGTTGCGACGGCGCTACATCGCGCAGCTACGGCGGTGCCATCTATCCAATTGCTTCGGCAACCGGTTCGGGCACTCCTGATTGTGGTCTTGCAAGCTCGCAATGGACTTGTAACCGCGCTCGCCAGGCTTTGGTGCTGAAGTTCTTTGAAAGCGAGGACAAGGTGCCTATGGGCAAGGATAACATCAAGGCTGTTTACACAGCAGCTGGCGACGACCGCGCAATGTTCTTCACTGGTGGCGAAGGCAACGATGCCCGCACATTCTCTACCGAAGAAAAGACCACATTTGTTGCAGGTCTTGGCATCCTCAAGTGGAGCAACCTCTATGCCGATGGCGGCACACCAAAGGATGTTACATTCCCCGACACCGACATTCCATTCTTCCGTCTTGCTGAAGCTTATCTCACTCGTGCCGAAGCTAACTTCCGCCTTGGCAATCCCGATGCATTGCAAGACATCAACTACATTCGTTCGCGTGCAAATGCCAAGCCTCTCAACGCTCTCACAGAGCGCGACGTGATTGACGAATGGTGCCGCGAGTTCTACTTCGAAGGCCGTCGTCGTAGCGACCTCATCCGCTTTGGCATGTTCACTTCCGGCTCGTATGTTTGGGACTGGAAGGGTGGTACATACGCTGGCAACGGCGTCAACGCTAACTACAACTTATATCCAATTCCATTCAACGAATTGAATTCTAATCCGAATATGCATCAGAACGTAGGTTTCTAATCTCTAATCAGTAGTAAAAACATGAAAAAGTTAATTTATATATTGCTATTGGCTGTTGCCACATTTGGCTTTACCAGTTGCGATGAAGACCGCGATAGCAATCCTATATTGAGTGGTGCCGGTACGACAAGGTCGTTGGTGCTGAACGTGCCGCCGGTATCGGTCAACAATGTGATTGACCTCCTGACCTCTAACTCGATTGAGTTTACCACCAGTCAGCCTGATTATGGCTTCCCTGCATCTACTGTCTACACTGTTTGGGTTAGCCTCGATGGCGAGGAATTTGTTGCGTTGCCAACTACCTATACAACAGCTCGCATGAGCGTGGCTGCCAAGGAATTCAACGAAGCTCTGCTTGGCTTGGCAGGCGATGCCGACCTTTCGGCTCCATTGTCGGTTAAGGTTAAGCTCACTGCTGCAATGTTTGTCGACAACAGCATTGGCAAGGCTGAATCAAACGTGATTGAATTGCCTAAGGTGCAAGCTTATGTTCCTGTAGTTGAAGTTACATTGCCAACCAAGATGCACATCGTAGGTGGCTTTGCTGCTTCGGCTGAATGGAAGAACTTTGTTCCACTTACTCAGGCTTACAGCAAGGAAGGCTTCTTCTATGGCGTGGTTTATCTTGCCGAAGGCGATGAATTCAAGATTAATCCTGACGCTGGTTGGAAGGGCAACGATATGGGTACCGACCAAATCACTCTGGAAGGTGACATCGCTGCATCGTGCGCTAATGGCGACAAGGGCAGTAACCTGAAGATGAGCGCAAGCGGCTGGTATACCGTGATTGTTAAGGCTAAGATTGCCAACGGTGCTGTTCAATACACATTGTCGTTCAGCGAACCTAAGGTTTACATCATTGGTAACGCTCTCAACGGCGACTGGAGCATGAACGACTCAGGCCGCTTCACCGCTCCTGCCACTGCCGATGGCGAATGGGTATCTCCTGCATTCACCGGTGCTGGTGAGTTGCGTATGTGCATTGATTGTGGCGTCGACTGGTGGATGACCGAGTTCACGCTCGATGGCGACAACAACATCTTCTATCGCACAATGGATATCCCAAGCAACTGGGCTGAAAACGTTGGTGCTGATTACTCAAAGCAAGCTGCAATTGGTGGTCACGCCTACATTAACTTCACTGCTGGCACAGGCCGCATCACAGAAGACTAAACCAATAAAGAATAATCAAAAGGGGCCTCAAGGCTCAGCCAAGGGTGGCGAGGTTCCTTTTACATAAAACTATAAGAACAATACTTTTATGAAAAAGATATTTTTATATGTTAGCATTCTTGCTGCTACGATAGGAATGGCTTCGTGTACCGAAGACTACACCGATTGGGCTGATCCTCAACACAACGAGCAAGAATCTCCTCTGGGTGCAATCAGTGCCACTGTGGCTGCTGCTACCGGCGAGGTGAAATATGAAACAGCATCCGACGATGTTGAATTTGTGAAGTTTGTCAGTGCTCCTAACGTAAAGGAAGGCACAGTGGCTAAATTCACTAAACTGGTGATTAACGAAACCGAAGAAGTTGCATTCACTCAAGAGGGTGATGTGGCTTTGGTTAAGAAGACCGATTTGGCTGCTGCCGTTAGAAAGTTGTATGAAAGCCAGGCTTACACAAGCCGCGAATTGAGCGTGGTGGCTAATCTTGCACTCGTTGGTCCTGATGGCGCTGCTGTTCCTGCAGTGGCTGCTCCTGTAAAGATTAACTTCTTGCCGGCTCCGCTGCCTGCATCAACCAAGGACAGCAAGTTCTACTACATTGGCACATCGCAAGGCTGGGATATGAGCAACTGCACTCCGCTGGAGGACAATGGCGACGGCAAATGGTCGACTATCATCACCGTAGGCGATAGCGACTGGTTTAAGTTCATTCCTCAATCGGCTGTCGACGCTGCCGACTGGAAAGGTCTTTATGGCTGTGCCGAAAACGGCTCTACTGCTTCGAGCGACTTCATCGTGTATGAAGGCGAATCGATGAAGGTTGAAAAGGCTGGTACTTACATCTTCACTCTCGATGTGGTTAACTTCACTTACAGCGTTATTCCTGCCAAGGCTGTTTACTTCATTGTTGGTACTCCTACCAATTGGGACAATACTATTAAGAGCGCATTCTATCCAACAACAGTGATGAAGCAAAGCTACACCGCTTACTTCTCCGGTGCATGGGATATGAAGATTTGGGCAAGTGCAGATTTCGGTAATTGGAACAACTGCATCGGGACTGTCAAAGATGGTGACAATAGCTCAAGTGGTTCGTTGATTACCTCGGGTGCTAATTCGTTCGCATCGCCCGACCCAGGCTACTACACTGTAACAGTTGACTTTGCTACCTACACTTACACTTGGACTAAGCTCGATAATCAAGAACCGACCTCATTCAGCCGAATCACTCTTGCAGGTGATTTCAACAATTGGAGTGACACCGATATGACTCAGGTAAACCCTCACAACTGGAGTTTGATTGGCTTGGTTGTCGAAAAAGATGGCGGACTCAAGTTCAAGGGCAATGCATCTTGGGACGTAAACTGGGGTTGCGAAGCCGACATGGCAACAAGTTACTTTGGCAAGGGCGTTCAAAACGGTGCGAATATCGTGGTTCCTGCCGGCACTTACGATGTGTTCTTCAACGACATAACCGGCGAATTCGTGTTCGACAAGCGTGATTGATTCTTTAGAATGATTTTAGGTTAAGCGCTTTAGTGGAATGGCGCAAAACAGGAATGATTCGCCATTCCACGGCGCTTCGCCAAAAAGGCAATAGATTAAGAAATAATGCTGAAGAACAAAATTGCAATATTAGTTTCGGCAATTGGCATGATGCTGCCAGTGGCTTCGCAGGCTCAAGCTCCCGAAAAGAGCGAGGATGTGATGCTGCAAGGCTTCTACTGGGACTCGCAAACGGTTACCGGTTGGACACAGCTCACCGCAATGGCTGAAGAACTGGGCAAGAACTTCACATGCATCTGGCTTCCGCCGTCGGCTTCGGCTGAAGGCAACACAACTGTGGGTGGAAACAATGTGGGATATCATCCTCGCATCTGGAACGACCAAAACAGTTGCTGGGGCACAGCTGCCGATTTGAAGACGCTTGTGAGCACACTCCACGACAATGGCGTGAAGGTGATTGCCGACATCGTTGTTAACCACCGTGCCGGCTACACCAGCTGGGTGACGTTCCCGGTTGACGATTTCGGCGAATTTGGCAAGTTCCAGCTCACTGCAGCACATGTGTGCAAAGACGATGAGGTGAACACCAACACCAGTGCCGGGAGCGAATACGGCACTGCCACCGGTGCCGCCGACACAGGCGACAAATGGGACGGTGCACGCGACCTCGACCACACTTCGGAATATGTGCAAAACGACATCAAGGCTTATCTGAAATGGCTCAAGAGCGAAATCGGATACGACGGATGGCGTTACGACCTTGTGAAAGGTTTTGCCGGAAAATATGTGGGAATTTACAACGATGCGAGCGAGCCATACATCTCGGTTGGCGAATATTGGGACGGCAGCTACGACAAGGTTGGCGCATGGATTGATGCTACGGGCAAAAAGAGTATGGCGTTCGACTTCCCATCGAAGTATGCTGTGTTTAACAACGGCTTGGCAAAGAGCAACTACGGCAATATGTCGTGGATTGAAGATAACACCACATGGCGTCCTGCGGGTATGATTCACCATGCCAACTATCG
>SFEA01000034.1 GCA_004557385.1 Bacteroidales bacterium | reverse complement strand
TATCATTCGGCGTCGAAGATGTCGAACAATGTTGTGCCACTTCGAGGCACATTATTATTGGTGCCACCTCTCCGCAGGCTGCGCCCTTGTGGGCTTGCCTGCGGTTATGCATGGTATGCCATCTCCGATGGCCCCTCGCGCGTCCCTCCGGGTGTATTGCCATACGCCCCTACAAACATCTGCCAACCGCCGTGCACAACCGCGCGAGCGGTTGCAATATCAATAACCTCGCGTTGACGACAAACATAGTGCAGTCGGCTACGTGGGGATAAGCCGATGAATCTTCCATCCAAAGCCAACCGTGGAGCGGTTGCAGACCCTGCTGCAGGGGAGGGTTCGCGTCCTCGACAGATGCCTTAGCAGCCGATACACCCCTACAGGCATGCCGCGGCGAGGTTACTCGGCGGAGAGGACAAGGCGGAAGCCAAGGTAATTGCGGCGATCACTGGGGACAAGACAACCACGCGACCACGTTTGGCAGTTTACTTCAACGTTCTCTTCCCAATTTCCACCACGAATCACGCGGAACTCACCCATAACAGGACCAATTGGATTGGTTTGTACAATTCTATCATAGAAGCCGTACCAGTCCTGACACCATTCTTGAACATTGCCGCTCATATCGTAGATGCCAAGCTCGTTTGCTTGCTTGGTCTTGACAGGATAAGTCTTGCTGCCGCTGTTATTAATATACCACGCAACATCGGTGATATTGTTGCTGCCGCTATATTTATAGCCGCTGCTCTTGTTTCCGCCACGAGCTGCATATTCCCATTCCGCCTCGGTAGGCAAGCGGAAATTCTTCCCCGTCAATGCGTTCAATTTCTTAATAAAATCCTGGCAATCGTTCCACGACACCTCTTCAACTGGAAGGTTATCGCCCTTATACCAACTCGGATTTTTCCCCATCACCGCTTGCCATAGCGCCTGGGTCACCTCGGTTTCACCGATATAATAACTCGAAAGTGTCACTTGATGCGTTGGCTTTTCCCAGTCTTCAGCATCACTGCCCTGCTCGGGTGTGGCGCCCATGGTGAATGTGCC
This sequence comes from Bacteroidales bacterium, assembly GCA_004557385.1. Lineage (GTDB taxonomy): Bacteria > Bacteroidota > Bacteroidia > Bacteroidales > Muribaculaceae > SFTJ01. The sequence goes on along the minus strand of SFEA01000034.1, from coordinate 25,558 downwards.
GCCTTCAACGGCAATCATGGTGAACTCAACGCCTTTCACAGTGAAAGTCTCATTGCCGAAATAACATTTTTTGCAAAAAACATCGGCCATTTGCAAGAAATATCACTTAAACAGCGACAGAATGGGTCTGCCCACCCACGCTTGTGGCTGCTTCAAGCGCAAGATGTAAGCCATCGTTGCCGCCACATCATACTGAACAATGCTTTCGGTGAGCTGCACGCCGCCGGTGCGAATGCCTTTGCCTGCCACAATCAGCGGAGTTTCCATTTCCTCCCAAGTCTTGCCGCCATGGCCCTTGTTGATGCCGCCGTGGTCGGAAGTGATGATAAACACCGTGTCGTCGATTATGCCGGCATCTTCCACCGCCTTGACAATGCGAGCCAGATAGCCGTCGAGTTCAACAAGCTTGGCATAATACGCCGGGGTGTCGTGGCCATCGACGTGCCCGGTATGGTCGGGCGAATCGAAACAGATTGCCAGCAGCTGCGGTTTGCTTTCTTTGATGTATTTCTCAGCCATCTCGGCAAGCAGCGCGGGATGTTTCTCAAAGTCACGAGCTTGCGCATGGCAGCTCAGCGACAGCGTGTCTACGAGATATTTTATGCCTTCCCACTCATAAAGCACGCCAGATACGGCTTCGGGGCGCTGGTCGCGCAGCAACTGAAATATGGTGGGGAAAATGTTGTTTTTATACAACTGGCGAGGCTTCACCTCGGGCACACGCGAACCCCAATCGGTGTAGCCGTGCACCTCCGGACCGGCGCCCATAAACATCGACGCCCAGTTGACGGCGCTCGACGAGGGCAACACGGCACGCTTCTGCAGCGTGTAGCAGCCCTGCGCCATAAGCCGTTTCACGGTTGGCATTTCGGCTTTTTCGACGCTATACGAGCCCCATCCGTCGAAGCCTACATAAATAATGTGACCGGCGCGAGGCTTAGCCGCCCACACAGTGCAGCAAACCATTGCCGAAGCAATCAGCAGTGCAATTCTCTTATTTGTCATAGTTTGGTTAATATTTAGTTATCTATATCTTTCTAAAAAAGATTAGGCAACTGCCATCCGGTGATATAAGAAATCTGCGGGATGAGCGACATGGCAATTTTGCATTGTCCCTGATAGTTTGGATGCCAGTCGGCGCCGAGGTCGTGAGGATGCTTCACCACGCCAAGCAGACTGTGAGCAATGGTAACGCCCTTCATGCCGGCAGTGCGTTCGCCCAGCCGAGCAACGGCAGCACGCAAATAGAGGTTGGCAGCGTGAGGCGCAATACACAGCACCGGCACCTCGCCATAATTAGCCTTGATGTTTTCGATGAGTTTCACATATCCGCCCACATATTGCTCCTCGGTGGGAATGGCTGTTGGCGAGAAATCGTTTTCGCCAAGCATAATCATCACCAAGTCGGGGCGATAGGCTTTAAAATCATATTTTCGCTTGCCGTGAGCGTCGAACAGGCGTTGCCAGCGCTTTGGCATATTGTCGGCGCTCTCCTGTACACTGTCGCCATAGTGGCGCACGATGCCCTGACCGGAATGGGCAACCAGCACATAGTCGGCATCGAAATATCGCGCCACGATGCAGCCATAAGCCTTGTTGCAATTCTCGGTGTCGAGGCTGAAATGCTCGTCGGCGCTCAGGCTCTCGGTGCCGTAACCGCAGGTGTAGCTGTCGCCAATCACCTCAATGAGGCGCTTGCGCGGCTCAGTGGCAAACAGCTTGCCGCCGCGTGAGGGTTCGATGGAGTGCACAGTGGTGCAGCCAAACTCGCCCTCGGTGCACTTTTGCAGGCGCAACACATGCTTGCCTTTGCCCAATCCCTTGGCAAGGCTGTAGGTCTGCGCCGTTTTGCCTTCAATCTTTATCTTGCACTGCACTTTGCCGTCGATAATTACATTGTGGAAACTCGTACCTTCCTCGCTCAGCACCGCCGAGATGCCGTCGCCAATGAATCCAACTTCAAGATAAGTGCCTACCCAATCGTAGCGCACGCTCCCGTCGGATTGATGCTCCACGCGACCCACATAGCGAATCACGTCGCTGTTTGCCGCTACTGTCTCTGCTATGGCATTGACTGAAAACATTGTCAACATCAAGCCCAAAATTACATGTTTAATCATAATTCGTTTCTTTATTTATTTAGGTTTATTGATAATTATTTTATGCGTATTTAGTCATATCGCTCAGATTGCCCATCCATGAAAAAAAACGGATGCAAAAGCGCCTTACGCGCTATTGCAAAGTTACTACTATTTATTGATATATGCACAAAATAATTTCACCATGTATGCAACCGACACGTTGGCAAAACGAAAGTGTTTTGCACATCGCGACGATATTTTTTTAGATTAATTGAAAAATTATTATCAAAAAGTTTTGCCAAGCAAATAAAAAAACATTATATTTGCACTCGAAAAGAAAATTTCGCGACAATGAAACGATTTTATGCATATAGCTTCTTTTATTACTTTTATTTTAACAGAAAATGAAAGGCGGGAGCTTGCGTGCATGCAATTTTTTTTGAGGAGAATGATTAACGATATAATCCCGCCACTCGATGAGCAGTGACGGGATTTTTTTATTAACCCAAAACAAAACTACAAAACCAACTAAATTCGGGCAATGAAACGAATAACGATACAAGGCGAAGCAGGATGCTTTCACGATGCCACGGCGCACGAATATTTTGCAGGCGAAGATATTGAAACCATAGCCTGCCCGTCGTTCCGCGAGATGTTCGACATGCTGCATGCCGACTCAAACCTCATTGGCACGCTCGCCATCGAAAACACCATAGCGGGCAGCCTGCTGCAGAACCACGAACTGCTGCGCGGCAGCGACCTCACCATCGTGGGCGAGCACAAGATGTACATCTCGCAGAGCCTCGCCGCACTGCCCGGGCAAGAGCTAAACGACATTCACGAAGTGGTGTCGCACCCCATAGCCCTGATGCAATGCGAGGACTACCTGCTGCAACACCCGTGGATGAAGATGGTGGAAGGCTACGACACCGCCGGTTGCGCCAAACAGATTGCCGAACGTAGCTCGATGGGCAGCGCAGCCATTTGCGGAACATACGCCGCACAGCTCTACGGGCTGCAAGTGCTTGCCGAGGACATACAAACCAACAAACGCAACTTCACCCGATTCCTCATCATTGCCCACCCCGACCAAGCCGAGGCACTCAAAGCCGATTGCAAGCCCAACAAAGCATCGTTGGCATTCACGCTGCCTCACGAGGGCGGAAGCCTCTCGAAGGTGCTCACAATCTTCTCGTTCTACGACCTCAACCTCACCAAAATACAATCGCTGCCCATCATCGGGCACGAATGGGAATATCGATTCTACATCGACCTCACTTTCACCGACTATCGCCGATACAGGCAATCGCTCGATGCAGTGATGCCACTGATTAACGATTTTAAAAACTTAGGAGAATATGCCGAATTCACAACAAAATAATGCCATCGAGCCTGCTCGCCGAGTGGCTACAGTAAAAGAATACTATTTTTCGAAAAAGCTGCGCGAAGTGGCTCAACTCAACGCTCAGGGACGCGACATCATCTCGCTGGGCATCGGCGGTCCCGACCGTCCGCCACACCCCGAAGTGGTGACTACGCTGTGCACCGAAGCCTCGAAACCCGACGCTCACGGCTATCAGCCCTACGTGGGTCTGCCGGCTCTGCGCCGCGCCTACGCCGATTGGTATAAAAAATTCTATAATGTGACCCTCGACCCCGACCGCGAGATTCAGCCGCTCATCGGCTCGAAGGAAGGTATTCTGCACACCACGCTAACATTCGTCAACCCCGGCGACGGCGTGCTGGTGCCGAATCCGGGATACCCCACATACACCTCGGTGAGCCGACTTGCCGAAGCCGAGATTTTCACCTACGACCTGCGCGAGGACACAGGTTGGCAACCCGACTTCGACGCTCTGGAGCAGCTGCCTCTCGAACGCATCAAACTGATGTGGGTGAACTACCCGCACATGCCCACCGGTCGCTGCGCCTCGATTGAGCTGTTTGAGCGATTGGTCGACTTTGGCAAACGTCACGGCATAGTGATTGTGAACGACAACCCTTATAGCTTCATCCTCAACGAAAAACCTCTGAGCATCTTCAACGTGGAAGGCGCCAAAGACATTGCCATTGAAATGAATTCGCTATCGAAATCGCACAACATGCCGGGCTGGCGTATGGGCATGGTTGCCGCCAAGCCGCAGTTCATCGAATGGATTCTGAAAGTGAAATCGAACATCGATTCCGGTCAGTTCAAGCCAATGATGATGGCTGCCGCACGCGCACTGCAATGCGACGCCGACTGGTACTGCGAAATCAACGCCGTGTATGCCGAACGCCGACAGATTGCCGAAGAAATAATGAATGTGCTGGGATGCCACTTCGACCCTGCTCAACGCGGCTTGTTCCTCTGGGGCAGAATACCCGATTGCTACACCGGCTCGGAAGAACTTGCCGACCGTCTGCTATACGACGCTCGCGTGTTTGTCACTCCGGGATTCATCTTCGGCTCGAACGGAAACCGATACATACGCATCTCGCTTTGCGCCACCAAGGAGAAGATGACCGAAGCACTCAACCGCATCAAGCAATTTGCATATAACTGCAACAACACAAACGATTAACCCTCAAAACATCATATTATTATGGAAGATTTAAAACCTATTGCAATAGAAGGCATTAGCAACAAAAAGCCCGTGGTGATTGCCGGACCGTGCAGCGCCGAGACTGAAGAACAAGTGATGTCGACAGCTAAAAACCTCGCCGCTAACGGCGTGAAAATATATCGCGCAGGAATCTGGAAACCTCGCACCAAACCGGGCGGCTTTGAAGGCGTGGGCGAACCGGGTCTGGAATGGCTCAAACGCGTGAAAGCCGAAACCGGAATGGCAACAGCCACCGAAGTAGCTACAAAGGCTCACGTCGAAGCAGCTCTGAAGGCAGGCATCGACGTGCTGTGGATTGGCGCTCGCACCTCGGCTAACCCGTTTGCAATGCAAGAGATTGCCGATGCGCTGCAAGGTAATCCCGAGGTGAACGTACTGGTGAAAAACCCCGTCAACCCCGACATCGAGCTGTGGATTGGCGCAATACAGCGCATCTATAATGCAGGCATCCGTCACCTCGGCGCCATTCATCGCGGCTTCAGCACTTATGGCAAGCACCTCTACCGCAACCTGCCGCAATGGCACATCCCCATCGAGCTGCGCCGCCGCATTCCGCAACTGCAAATCTTCTGCGACCCTTCGCACATAGGCGGCAAACGCGAACTGGTGGCTCCTCTGGCACAGCAAGCCATGGACATGGGCTTCGACGGCCTGATTGTTGAAAGCCACTGCGACCCCGACTGCGCCTGGAGCGACAAGAGTCAGCAAGTGACACCCGACGTTCTTAACTTTATCCTTAATACTCTCGTGATACGCGAAACCACTCAAACCACCGAAAACCTCACGCTGCTGCGCCAACAAATCGACCAAATCGACAACGAAATGCTTGAAATTCTCAACAAGCGCATGCGTGTGTCGCGCGAGATTGGTCAGTACAAAAAGGAGCACAGCATGCCCGTGGTGCAAGCCACTCGCTACGATGCCATCCTCAACAACCGCGTGAAACTCGCCGTTGAAATGGGAATGAGCGCCGACTTTATGAAGGAAGTGCTCGAAGCAATTCACGGCGAATCGGTGCGCCAGCAAATTGAGGTGCTCAACAACCGCGCTCGTTAATCGCCCAATATCCAATCACTATTTTTTTATTTATAATCAGAGAAGTAACAAATGAAAATACTCATATTAGGTGCCGGCAAAATGGGCTCGTTCTTTTGCGATGTGCTCAGCTTCAACCACGAAGTGGCAATCTTCGACATTGACCCGCAAAAGCTGCGCTTTACATTTAATGCGCAACGTTTCACTTCGTACGACGAAATTCGCGAGTTTGCGCCTGAACTGATAATCAACGCCGTAACGGTGAAATACACCATCGAAGCGTTCAACAAGGTGCTACCCTACCTGCCCGACAACTGCATACTCAGCGACATAGCATCGGTGAAAAACGGCCTGCCCGAGTTCTATGCCAGTTGCAACCACCCGTTTGTGAGCACGCACCCAATGTTCGGACCCACCTTCGCCTCGCTCAGCAACCTGTCGAGCGAAAACGCCATCATCATCTCCGAAAGCGACCACCTCGGCAAAGTGTTTTTCAAAGACCTCTACAGCACATTGCACCTCAACATCTTTGAATACACATTCGCCGAACACGACGAAACCATCGCTTTCTCGCTGTCGATACCGTTTGCCAGCACTCTGGTGTTTGCCAGCGTGATGAAGCACCAAGATGCCCCGGGCACCACCTTCAAGCGCCACATGGCAATCGCACGCGGATTGATGTCGGAAGACGACTATTTGCTGCAAGAAATCCTCTTTAACCCGCGCACCAACATGCAGCTCGACAAGATTAAAGAACAGCTCACTCGACTGCAAGCAATAATCGAGCAGCGCGACTCCGTGGCAATGAAGCAATACCTCGACGAAGTACGCGCTAACATCAAATAAACCAACCTCAAAAATGAATAGTCATGGCAGCGAAAAAATCGATTTTCGCTGCTATTTTTATAATATTTTAACAATTATATAACAGACTTGTCGGTTCTAATTGGATAATTATTCGGTTAAAATTACGATTAACCCATTCATTTTTCGTAACTTTGCAGCCGAATCTAAAAAAACTATAGTTTATTACGAAATGGAATTTACCGCAAGGCAATTAGCCGAACTTGTGCACGGCACCGTCGAGGGCGATGGAAACGTGACAATTAATACGTACTCAAAAATTGAGGAAGCAAGCAAAGGCAGTCTGACTTTCTTAGCTAACCCGAAATATACACACTACATCTATACCACCGAGGCATCGGCAGTGCTGGTTCACAACGATTTTGTTGCCGAACAGCCTGTTTCAGCCACCCTCATCCGTGTTGAGGACCCATATTCTACTCTTGCCCAACTGCTCAACATGGTGCAAGAAGCACTCAACCCGCGCAAACGTGGCATCGAGCAGCCATCTTATGTTAGCGAAGGCGTCACTCTGCCCGGCGACATCTATCTCGGAGCATTTGCCTACATTGGCAAAAATGTGAAGATAGGTAGCGGCGTGCAAATCTATCCGCAAGTATACATTGGCGACAACGTGGTGATAGGCAACAACGTAACTCTCTATCCCGGATGCCGCATCTATCACGGCTGCCAGATTGGCAACAACTGCATCATACACGCCGGCGTGGTGATTGGCAGCGACGGCTTCGGCTTCGCTCCTCACAACGGCGACTTCATTAAGATTTCGCAAATCGGCAACGTGGTGATTGAGGACAACGTGGAAATCGGTTCGAACTCAACACTCGACCGCGCCACAATGGGCAGCACCATCATTCGCGAAGGCGTTAAGCTCGACAACCTCATTCAAATTGCTCACAACGTGGAAGTTGGCGAGCACACAGTGATGGCTGCGCAAGTGGGTATTGCCGGTTCAACAAAAATTGGCAAAAACAACCAATTCGGCGGTCAAGTGGGCGTAGCCGGACACATCACCATCGGCGACAACAACGGCATAGGCGCACAATCGGGAATCCCCAACTCGATTGGCTCTAATATGCGCGTGATTGGCGCTCCAGCCATCAACGCTCTGGAGTTTGCCCGTCAGCAAGTCTATTTCAAGCGCTTGCCCGAAATGGCTAACGATATCAAGCGACTGAAAAAAGAATTAGAAGAAATTAAAAACAAATAAAATAAACTCACTCCTAATTATATGAAACAATGTACACTGAAAGGCGAATTTCATGTTAGTGGAAAAGGCCTTCACACCGGTCTGCAAATCGAAGCTACATTCTCGCCAGCACCCGAAAACACTGGCTATGTGTTTAAGCGCATCGACCTCGAAGGCGAGCCAACCCTGCAAGCTGTAGCCGAAAACGTGGTTGAAACCGTGCGTGGCACAGTTATTGGCAACAACTCAATGCGCATCAGCACCATCGAACACGCTCTTGCCGCTCTCTATGCAGCCGGTATCGACAACTGCCTCATCACACTCAATGCTCCCGAACTGCCTATCCTCGACGGTAGCGCAATTGAATACGCCGAAAAAATCGACGAGGTGGGCATCGTTGAACAGGATGCCGAAAAAGACTATTATATTGTAAAACAAAAAATAGAAGTCGTTGACGAAAAAACCGGCTCGTCGCTCATTGTTTTGCCCGACGAAGATTTCTCAATCGACACAATGATTGAATTCGACTCGCCAATTCTGCAAAACCAATTTGCATCGCTCAACTCAATGAAGCGCTTTAAGAGCGACATTGCTGCCAGCCGCACATTCGTGTTCGTTCGCGAAATTGTTGCTCTGCTCAATGCAAACCTCATTAAGGGCGGCGACCTCGACAACGCTATCGTAATCTACGACCAACCAATGAGCCAGGAACAACTCAACAAGATTTCTGAGCTCATGGGAGTGCCACCAGTTGAAGTAGCCAACTTGGGCTACATCAACAACAAGCCGCTGGTGTTCCCCAACGAACCGGCTCGCCACAAGCTGCTCGACGTGATTGGCGACATCGCACTCATCGGACGCCCGCTCAAAGGCCGTATCATTGCCAACAAACCGGGCCACACACTCAACGCCACCTTCTCGAAGAAGATTCGCCGCGAAATCAAGCGCCAGGAAGTGCAAGCGCCAATCTACAACCCCAACATCGCACCGGTGATGGACATCAACCGCATTCGCGAACTGCTTCCCCACCGCTATCCATTCCTCTTGGTTGACAAGATTATCGAAGTGGGCGACAACCACATCGTGGGCGTAAAGAACATGACCCAAAACGAGCCATTCTTCCAAGGCCACTTCCCACAAGAACCTGTCATGCCGGGAGTGCTGCAAATCGAAGCCATGGCACAAGTGGGCGGTCTGCTCGTGCTCAACGTGGTTGACGAACCCGAACGCTATTCAACCTACTTCATGAAAATCGACAACGTGAAGTTCCGCCAGAAAGTGGTTCCGGGCGACACCCTAATCTTCCACCTCCAGCTCATGAACGAGATTCGCCGCGGCGTAGCCACCATGAAAGGCTATGCATTCGTAGGCGAAAAGATGGTGTCGGAAGCCGAATTCATGGCACAAATTATCAAGAACAAATAATTTAATAACCAAATATACGAAACATTATTCACAAACAATTTACTGATAATGGAAAATCGCAACCTGTCTTGCATCCATCCCGATGCTAAAATTGCAGAAAACGTGATTATTGGTCCGTTTGTCACCATCGAGGCTGATGTTGAAATAGGCGAAGGTACTGAAATACAAAGCGGAGCCGTGATTCTCAACGGTTCGCGCATTGGCAAAAATTGCCGAATCCACTCCGGCGCCGTGATTGGCGGACTGCCTCAGGACCTCAAGTTCCGCGGCGAAAAAACCTACGCAATCATCGGCAACAACACCGTAATCCGCGAGTTTGCAACCATCAACCGAGGCACTGCTTCGAAAGGCAAAACCGTGATTGGCGACAACTGCCTTATCATGGCATACTGCCACGTGGCTCACGACTGCCTGCTGCACAACAACATCATCATGTCGAACGCTTGCCAGATTGCCGGCGAAGTGGAAATTGAAGACTATGCAGTGATTGGCGGCGGCACGCTCGTGCATCAGTTCACTCACATCGGACAACACATCATGCTGCAAGGTGGCTCGCACGTCAACAAAGACATACCTCCTTACGCGATGGTGGGTCGCGAACCGATTTCCTACATCGGCATCAATGTGGTGGGCTTGCGCCGTCGCGGCTTCACTCCCGAACAACTCGGCAGAATTCAAGAAACCTACCGCTACATCTATTTCTCCGACCTCAACAACACCGACGCCCTCAACAAGATTGAAGACGAAACCCAATCGAGCCCCGAGCGCGACCTCATTGTTGAGTTTGTTCGCAACTCCACCCGTGGCATCGTTCGCGCCGTAAACTAATTTTCGGCAAGATTACGCAAGTATATAATAGATTATTATATGTTACTAAAATAGCCCCGACGGCAATCGCTGTCGGGGCTATTAAGTTTATTCTATCAATTAGAATTAGAATTCGGGATAGAGGCCCTTGATTGGGGTGACGCCGATGCCGGGCTTGTCGCTTGGGGTTACGCGGCCGTCAATCACCTTCACGCCGTCGAAAACATCTTGGGCGATGAGCACGTTGCCGTCGAGGTCTGCCCAATCGATGAGCGGACTCAACTGTGCAGCTGCGGCAATGGCGCACGATGTTTCGGTCATACATCCGCACATAATCTTCATGCCAAAGGCGCGCGCCAGCGTAATCATCTTGTAGGCTTCGCTCATGCCGGTGCTCTTCATCAGTTTGATGTTGATGCCATCGTAGTAGTCCTTCAGCTTAACGATGTCGGGCAAGCGGTGGAACACCTCATCGGCGATAATAGGCAGCGGGCTGCGCTCGCGAATCCAAGCTGTGTCGTCGAGTTTGTCCTCCATCATGGGTTGCTCAACAAAGAGGCAGTTTTTGTCGGCAAGATATTCGCACATTTCAAGTGCCTGTTCTTTCGTTTTCCAACCGCGGTTGGCGTCGACGCAGATTGGGCGGTCGGTGCATTGGCGAATGATGTCGACCATCTCTTTGTCGTTGTCCAGTCCGAGTTTGATTTTAATCACCTTATAGTCGTCGGCTTCCTTGATTTTCTGCTTCACCACCTCGGGGGTGTCGATGCCGATTGTGAACGACGATTGCGGAATCTTGTCGAGCGACAAGCCCCAAATCTTATACCAAGGCTGCCCGATGAGTTTGCCCACAAGGTCGTGCAAAGCAATGTCGACCGATGCTTTTGCCGAGCGATTCTCGGCTTCCACGCCATCAACGTAAGCCAATATTTCTTCCATCTTAAACGGGTCGTTGAATTGACTCAGGTCGAGTTTCGAAAGAAACTTAGTGACGCTGGCAATGCTCTCGCCCAGATACGGCGGCATCGATGCTTCGCCGTAGCCTACAACGCCTTCGTATTCAAGTTTCACCTGCACACCCGGAGTGGAGGTGCGGCTCGACTTGGCAAGGTTGAATGCATGGCGCAATTTCAGTTCGAATGGTGTGAACGACAGTTTCAGGCGTCCCGATTTAGTGGTTTTCTTTGTTGGAGCGCCAAAAGCCGAAATCGAAATCGGTGCCGAAGCGGCTATGATACCCAAGCCGGCTCCCACCAAAAATTTTCTTCTGTCCATATCTTATATAGTTTTTTGTAGGTTTATTAATTCGGAAATTCAAAAATACCACGGATGATTTCTCACAGCCACAATGCCTTTCGAGCCCACTTTGCCGTTGATGCGGCTGATTGACAGGAACGGCGTGGTGAGATAATCGTCGTCGTCGGGGTTCACGCTATTGATTTTCACCTGACCTGAGCAGTGAATGTATTTTCCGTCGCGCAAATAAATGGCAACGTGGGTCACGCGTCCCGAAGCAGTGCCAAAAAACAGCAAATCGCCGGTTTGAGCCGACTTCCATTCATCAGCCTTAATGATTTCGCCGGTGAGCGCTTGCTGCGATGCGTCGCGCTGCAAGATAATGCCATTTGAGAAATAGCTCACCTTAGCCAATCCCGAGCAGTCGGTAAGCTTGGTAGATGTGCCGCCCCACAGATAGCCCGAGCCCATCATGCGGTGTGCAGTGGCTTCGATTTTAGCTGCATCGAAGTCTTGTTCAGCCCATTCGGCAAACTCTTGCAATTCCTTTGCTTCGACATATCCCTCGCGACCGTCGGGTGTGGCGAGTTTAATCCATTTTCCCTTGTTTGCGGTGCCGCGATATTCAAGTATGTTGCCCATCACCAGGTCGCTCACGGTCTGGTCGCCTGCAGGTTCGCTCACCAAACGGGTTTGATATACGGTGACAATGTAGCGCTTAGCCGATTTCCATTCATTGAGGCGGGCAGCGTCGATGCGCGCAAGCGAATTGCCGGGCACAAATGCAATATAATCGTCGGGCATGCGCACGCGATACCAGTCGCCGTCGCGGTCGAGCACCTGCAACGGCATTCCCATGATGCCCTGTGTAGCCATCTCGGCAGAATGTTTGCCGGCAGTGCGCAGCGAAGCCACCGACAGTTTCACCAATGCCCACGGCTTTTCAGGCATATTTTCAAGCACAATCAAATTGTTGTTAAACTTCACTCCTGCATCGTTCAGCGCCTTTTCAATGGCTGTGTTCAGCCGATTGCTGTCCACCTTGCCATAGAGCGTAACAACGCCGTTCTGCATGGTGGTGTTCACGTCCCATATCGCTGTTCTGCCATCGGGCGCAATCTCTTTCTTCAGTCCGGCGAGCAGTTCGCCCACGTTTTGTGCACACATTATGTTGATTGATATTGCCATCAAAAAAACAATAATACTTAATTTTTTCATATCTGTCTATTATGTTATTTTATCGGTTCCATACTGTTTATCTTCAAATGATAATTCCACTGGCTGTATTCCAGGTTGCCGCCACGCCATTCCACCTCGCCGGCTTGCGAATCCACGGTTTCGCTTCGCACAAAGGTCTTCTTTGGTGAGAAGTCGCCGCAAACGCCTTCGTTGGCAGCCATACGGTAGACGTCGAGTCCCGACTTATAGTAGTCGGCAAGTGCTTCGGTGCGAGTGCCGCGACCAAACGAAGGGTCGGTAGGCACCCATCCAATGCCCTCGAAATAGGTTTCAGCCCAGTCGTGCAGGTTTACCTCGCCCGGGTGCAGCATCCAGCCGCTTTCCCATCGCGCCGGGATGCCTATGCTGCGGCACAATGTGATGTAGAGCAGCGCCACCTGTCCGCAATCGCCATGCTGTATGTGCAGCACATATTCCGGAATGTTGGGGATGGTGCTGTATTCGCGTGCGCCTGCCCACTCAAAGTTGCCTGCAATCCAATCGTAAATCTTCGATGCTTGCAGCACAGGATTGGTTTCGGTACCCACGATGGTTTTGGCAAGAATTTGCATCTGCGGTGTCACCACCTGATGAGGAAACTCCGATGCTGTGTAGCGTTTATAGGTTGCCGATTGCTTGTCGTAAGGCTTCAAGCGCTTGAGCATAGTGCTTTGCGGAATGTGGCGTTCGCCCACGTCGTAGGTGTAGTTAATTTCAAAATGAGTTTTCTTGCCAGCCTCGGCTTTTGCCTCCATATACACAGTGTGGTGTACACTGCCCTGCGACAGTGTAGCCGGATGCGACGACTTAACGAGCGTGACGTTGCGCTGACGAAGGTTTTCGTAAGGCAGCGGCATCCACACACGCAGCGTTTCGCCGGCGGGCACTGCATCAGCGTCCACATCAATGCTCATGGTGATGTTGGTATGGTGCCAGTTGCGGGTGCCATTACGGTCGGCTTTGGTGAGCATCGCCTGGGCGTAATGCTTCTCGGTTGTGGCATAGTCGGCGTGACGCGACTTTTCATTAGCCACGGCAAACAGCTCGCGGTTGAGCAGCCGGAAATTGCTGATGCCGCGACGAAACCACCATTCCTGTCCGTCAATCATTCGATATTCAATGTACTTGTCGAGCTTCCACCGCTCAATCTCGGCATCGGTCACCGGGCGGCCTACAACATCCTCAATGCGCAGTCTGCCCACAGCAGGGTTGATGCTGAAGTCGCGACGCGTGCGCTGCATGATTTGCTGCAACGAATCGATACGGATTTTATTTGCGTCTTTTTCCGACTGTAGCAGTCCATCAAGCACAACCTGCGCTTTGGCAAACGCGCCTTCGTCAATCATCTGGTTCACATCGCCAAGCCACGACTGTGCACCGGCTGACAATGCCGATACACACAAAGCCGAAGCCAATAAAATCTTCCTTTTCATCTTATTAACATTTACAATATTTCCTATTATGAACAAATCAAGTGTCATTCAGTATTTCAAGCACAGCTCACTTTGCTGCATCTTTTTTTGTGAATTAATTGCCACCTTCTTCTACGCAAAGATAATGAAATATCGCCAAACACTTCAACCATTCAACTAAAAATCACATTTTCATGTCGTATTGCAAGCAATTGGCGATATTTCAATACTCAATTACATAAACACCGGTGTCACCTCATAAGTGGCGTTTTCTTTAGCCACGAATTTAGTGATGTAATAGCGTCCGTCGCGTGTAGTAACCGCTTTCACGTCGTTAATTTGCAAAGGCAACAATGTTCTAATCACACATTCGCCGGCGCATTTAGTCTTGATGGTGGCACTGCTTAATTGCTTATTGTTCCATTTGATGTCCACTTCGTAGCCGCCTCGAGCCTTCAAGCCACGCACTTCGCCTGTGCGCCAAGCATCGGGCAAAGCAGGCAACAGGTGAATTTCGCCAAGCTGGCTTTGCAACAGCATCTCGGTTGCTCCGGCGGTGGCACCGAAGTTGCCATCGATTTGGAACGGCGGATGAGCGTCGAACATGTTAGGATAGGTTCCTCCGCTCCACGAACCGCCATGTGGGTCGAAGTAATGCATAATCTCGCGGAACATCTTATAGGCATGGTTGCCGTCGAGCAAACGAGCGGCAAAGTTTATCTTCCAAGCCTTGCTCCAACCCGTTCCACCATCGCCGCGCAGCGTGAGAGTGACGTCGGCAGCCTTGGCAAGTTCGGGCGTGGTTAGTGGCGAGATGGAATGGCCGGGATGCAGCCCGTAGAGGTGAGAGAGGTGACGATGCTGGCGTTCGCTCTCGGCAAATTCCTTGTTCCACTCAAGCAACTGACCCTCGCTGCCCACCTTGTAGGGTGGCAGTTTGGCAAGCATCTTGCGCAGCTTCCGGGCATATTTCTTGTCTTTGTTGAGTATGGTTGAAGCCTCTATCACGTTGTTGAACAGGTCGCGAATGATGGCATAGTCCATAGTGCACCCCTCGGTAACCGAGTAATATTTGCCGTCGAGCACAAACTTGTTTTCGGGCGACGTAGACGGTGCAGTAACCAGATAACCGTCTTTTTCAAACAACCAGTCGCAGAAGAAGTCGGCGGCAAGTTTCATCACCGGATAAGCATGCTCGGCAAGGAACTTCTTGTCGAGGGTGAAAGCATAGCGTTCCCACAGGTCTTGGCTGAGCCATCCGCTGGCTGCATACCAGTTAGCCCACACAGGGTCGCCGTCGCCGCAGTTTCCAACAGCATTGGCAAGGCACCAGATGTCGCTATTCTGGTGAGTCACCCAACCATGAGCACGATAATATTCCCATGCCACACGTTCGCCCACCTTCGACAGATTTTCCACCCATTTCAACATCGGTTCGTGCATTTCACTCAAGTTGGTGCTCTCCACCAGCCAATAGTTCATCTCGGTGTTGATGTTGGTGGTGTAGTTTGAGCTCCACGGGGCACGATATTCCTTATTCCAAATGCCTTGCAGATTGGCAGCGATGCCACCTGGACGCGAGCACGAGATGAGCAAATAGCGTCCGAACTGATAATACGTTTCCTCAAGCTGAGTGTCTACCGAGCCTTTGGTGAAGCGGCGCAGGCGCTCGTCGGTGGTGAGTTTTGCAAGCTTCTCGGCATCGGCACCGCGCTCAAGATTCAATTCCACACGATTGAAATATTTTCCAAATTCATCCTTATGTGCTTGGTGCACATCGGCGTAGCGAGCCATGTTCACAGCATTGAGTCGGCTTCGATTGATGGCTTTTTCATCTTTGCCCTCAGTGTCGGGGAAACGGAACGGACCGTTGAAACTTGTTGCTGCCGAAAGGTAAATCACCACCACATCGGCACCGGCAACCTTGAGTTCGTTGCCTTGAGGTTTCACCTCGCCACCTTGATTCTCCACCTTCAGCACAGCCTGCCAACGCATGCCCTTGTGGCCATAGGCGGTGTCGCGAGAGGGGTTGCGTCCTTCTTTATTGTAATATACCGGGTCGAGCCATGCCGGAGCATCGCCGTGCATCTCACACTCGGCGCCAACGGCACTGGCAGTGAATTTCAGCTGGCTTTCCATGCCAATGGTGAGATTGAGCGCACCGGGCTTGCTGGCTTCGAAACGAATAGCCATCACACTGTCGGGGGCTGAGACAAACGCCGTGCGAGTGTATTTCACACCAGCCTTCTCAAATTGCACCGTTGCCGTGGCATCTTGCAGACTAAGCTCGCGTCGATAGTTTCTTACATCGCCTGCACTCGGCAATTTCTGGTCGATGCGCAGGTCGCCAAGTGGCAGATAACTTTGCGAAAAATAGCCCTGCATCTTGCGAGTTAAACGGTCGGCCTCGGCATAATCATTTTTTGCCAACGCCTTGCGCACCTGCGGCAGATATTTATACGAATCGGCGTTCACGCCATCTTGCACCGGCACTCCCGACCACAACGTGCACTCGTTAAGGCGTATCAATTCCACATCAACTCCGCCATACATCATGGCCCCTATAAAGCCATTGCCCAATGGCAACGCCTCCTCCCACACCGTGGCTGGCTTGTCGTAGAACAGCTTCAGCTCGGCATTCACGGCTTTTGCCGACATAGCGCACAAGCAAGCAACTGCACACAGCCACGCCATTCGAATCGTTTTCATCATATTATTACAATAATTTCGGTTTAGTTATCTATGATTTTCTTACAAATTAAGCAATATAATTGCAATTATACAAATTTTTGCGCTCACTATTCACTCAGCACAGCGATGAAACCTTCCAGAGGAAATGTAAAATATTCATAATACAACCTCTCTATATACCATCAAAGCGATTTTTTATCAGAATTTAATAATCATTAATCGTTTTGTGAAACAAACGCTTTGCAAATTACGGGGAATTTCGTAAATTTGCACGCTAAACGAGTATTTTGTACAAAATGATGAGAAAACAAATTACCACATACATAGCACTAATTGCATTGGCTGTCGTGTTCACCTCGTGTGGCGAATACAACCGCGTTCTCAAGAGCTCGGACTATAACTACAAATACACCTACGCAAAGGAAGCTTTTGAGAAGGGCAAATACACTCAGGCATACACCATACTTGAGGACATCGTCACTGTGTTTAAAGGCACCGATAAAGCCGAGGAATCGCTCTACCTGCTTGCCATGAGCTACTATGAGAACAAGGACTATATGACCTCAGGCTCATATTTCAAGACCTACTATCAGCACTATCCTAAAGGACAATTCGCCGAATTGGCTCGCTTTTATTGCGGATATGGCTACTACCTCGACTCTCCCGAAACTCAGCTCGACCAAAGCGGCACCGTGAAAGCAATTCAGGAACTGCAAAACTTCCTCGACTACTTCCCTAAAAGCGACAAGGTGTCGATTGCTCAAAACGCCATCTTTGAATTGCAAGACAAACTGGTGCTCAAAGAACTCGAAAACGCCACACTCTACTACAATCTTGGCACTTACATGGGCAACAACTATCAAAGCGCTGTGATTGTGGCAAAGAATGCCCTAAAGGACTATCCTTACAGCAAATATAAGGAACAGCTGGAAATGCTGGTGCTCAAAAGCCGTTATCAAGAAGCGTTGCAATCGACCGACGAACGAAAAGAAGATCGATTCCGCGACGTGATTGACGAATACTACAGTTTCATCAACGACTTCCCGGAGAGCAACAACCGTCACGAAGCCGACAACATCTTCAAAATCGCGTCGAAGCACGTTAAGAACTGACAACCGGCATCCACCCTATGGCTTTGCACAACCAACTCTTGCAAGTTATTGAAAACGAATAATTTCTACATCAACAAAATAATTTTATTTGATAAAGCAAATGGATTATAAGAAAACAAATGCTCCGCTCAACACAGTGACACACGACCTCATCGAACTCGCCGAACCCACCGGCAACATCTACGAAACCGTGTGCATCATCAGCAAACGCGCCAACCAAATTGCCGCCGAAATGAAGCGCGACCTCGAAAAGAAACTTCAGGAATTTGCGTCGATGAACGACAGCCTCGAAGAAATCTCGGAGAACCGCGAGCAAATTGAAATTTCGAAATACTATGAGCATCTTCCTAAGCCTACTCTCATTGCAACAAAAGAGTTTGAAGAAGGCAAGATTGCTTATCGCAACATGGCTAAGAATCGCGACAACTTCGATTAATTAGTCATCCACTCTACGACATTTTTTTCGAAAAAACCACGGCTGAACATTAGCTTATCATCACCGCGCACAAGCCACTCAAGGCATGCTCGACGATGCATAAACGCCAAGTAATATGCCAAGCGGACACATCGGCAAACACCTGCAACCGATGTGTCCGCTTTTACCGCTTTATACCCACACTCTCCCCCTATCGCCTTTCACTCCACCTACACAGCTTGCCTTGCTAACAAGCTCAACATAATTTGCACATCGCAATTGCAAATTTGTCGATTCTTACACGCTTTTCTCGTTTTTTATGTGTAATTTTGCATATAATACAAACCAAACAACACAAAGCATGCAAATACAAACCTTCGCTAAGCAACACCCCATTATATTCAACGCAGTGCTTATTGCCATCACGGCAATTGTGCTCATTGCTCTCAGCTTTCTGGCTATGAACATTTTCACAAGGCACGGGCAAAGTCAGGAGGTGCCCGACCTGAAAGGCAAACCGCTTCGCGAAGCCATTGAAATGCTCGAGCGCGAAGGTCTGAAATGGGAAATCAACGACTCGGTGTATAACGACACTTTCAAGCCGGGATGCGTGGTCGACCAAAGCCCTAAGGCGTTCTCTGCCGTGAAAGCACAGCGCACCATCTACCTCACCGTGACCCCGTTCAGCCCTCGCCTCATTGCGCTGCCCAACGTAAAAGACATGTCGGCACGCACCGGCCAGTCGATGCTCGAAGGACTTGGATTCCGCAACATACAAATCGAAATGGTGCAATCGGAATTCAACGGACTCATTCTTGGAGTGCTCATCAACGGCAGGAATGTGGCTCCCGGCGAAAAGATTTTGCTATCGTCGCAAATCACTTTGCAGGTGGGCAACGGTGCCAATCCTAACGACTCGATTGACAATCCTGAAAGCAACGTGACTATTGTTGACGACGGCGGCGAAACGCTCACCGACCCGTCGCTCATTTAATGCGCGCAAACCAATCGCTTTGCGCCGTTTTCCCCCTCATGTGATTTGAAAACAAATATGGACAACGAAATATTTGAACCTAACGAAGATTTCGATTTTGAGCAGCAACCCGATTTCACTGAAAACGGGCGCGACCTTTGGGAACACTTCCACTTTGTGGTCGATAAGGGGCAAGTGCTGCTGCGAATCGACAAATACCTCACCACACGCGTTCCAAACACCTCGCGCAACCGCATTCAAAATGCTGCCGAAGCCGAGTGCATCAGAGTGAACGGCAAAGTGGTGAAATCGAACTATCGAGTAAAGCCGGGCGACGACATTCGCATCGTCATGGACCGCCCAAGATATGAAAACGAAATCATTGCCGAAGACATTCCTCTCGACATCGTTTATGAGGACGACGAACTGCTGGTGGTGAACAAACCGGCAGGATTAGTGGTGCACCCCGGACATGGCAACTACACCGGCACACTGGTGAATGCATTAGCCTATCATTTCAAGGACAACCCCGACTACGACGTGAGCGACCCGCGCATGGGGCTCGTGCACCGAATCGACAAGGACACTTCGGGACTGCTGGTGATTGCAAAGACGCCTCGGGCAAAAACCCATCTTGGACTGCAATTCTTCAACAAAACCACCAAACGCCAATACGTGGCTGTTGTGTGGGGCGAAATGAAGGACATCGACGGCACCGTTGAAGGCAACATTGGACGCAGCCTAAAGGACCGCCTGCAAATGACCGTTTTCCCCGAAGGCGACATGGGAAAGCATGCCGTGACGCACTATCACACCCTCGAAAACCTCGGGCATGTGGCTGTGGTGCGTTGCCAACTCGAAACCGGACGAACCCACCAAATCAGAGTGCACATGAAGCACATCGGACACCCGCTCTTTAACGATGCCCGATATGGCGGCGACAAAATTTTGCGCGGCAACACTACCGCCAAATACGCCCAATTCATTCAAAACTGCTTCAAAACCTGTCCGCGCCAAGCGCTCCACGCCAAGACGCTGGGCTTTGTGCACCCCGTCACCCACCAGCAAATGGACTTCGACAGCGAGATACCTGCCGACATGAATGCGCTCATCGCAAAATGGCGCGACTACTGCAATGCCACCAATCACTGAAACATTTTTACAAAAATGTAATATTATGGTTTTGCATAATGACACTATTTTTGTAACTTTGAAAAGTCATGTATATTTTTATTGAAAAATGGAACCTAAAGAAATTATCACACCTGAAGAATTTGCTGACATTTGCCCGATAGACGACAAAGACTTCAAACAACGTATGGCAACCATGGTTGAAGACCCCGGTTTCAAGTACTTTGTGGAATTCATAATGCCCGACGTCAACTACGACGAATACAAGAAAGGTTTGCTCCAGCTCGACAACAAGCATGATTTCCAACTGAAATATTCTTGCCAATACCTCGAGCGCGTCGAAGCCGGCACCACCAGCGGAATCACTTCGGGCGGAACCGAAAACCTCGACGCCACTAAACCTTACACTTTCGTGACTAACCACCGCGACATCGTGCTCGACGCTTCGTTCATCAACCTTGTACTCACTCGCAACAACTTCCCCACCACTGAGGTGGCAATAGGCAACAACCTGCTTGCCTTTGAGTGGATTTCTACGCTGGTGAGAATCAACAAGAGCTTCATAGTGAAACGCGACACCACCACCAAAGGCCGATTGGCTGCCGCCATACAACTATCGCGATACATCCATTTTGCCATCACCCAAAAGCACGATTCAATATGGATTGCCCAACGTCAGGGCCGCGCAAAGGACAGCAACGACCGCACTCAGGACAGCGTGATTAAGATGCTCACAATAGGCGCCAACAACCCCGACCCGGTGCAAAGCCTCAAGCAACTGAACATTGCGCCCATCTCGCTCAGCTATGAGTTCGACCCGAACGACTACCTCAAAGCCACCGAATTCTTGATGAAGAAGAAAGACCCGAACTTCAAGAAATCGCAGAACGACGACATCTTGAGCATGCTCACCGGCTTGCGTGGCTTCAAAGGTCGCATCCACTTCCAGTTTGCTCCGTGCATCAACGACCAGCTCGACAAGATTCCTGCCGACCTCGACAAACAAGAAAAGATTCACGAAATATGCCGAATCATCGACCGCGCCATTCATGCCGGCTACGAGATTTATCCGTGCAACTACATTGCTTACGACCGCATGAACGGAACATCGCGCTTTGCCGACCGCTACACCGCCGAAGACATTGCTTATTTCGACAAGTATCTCAACCGCCGCATAGAAAAGGTGAAGGTGCCTACCGACGACGACGACAAGGCTTATATACGCCAACGCATCATAGAGATGTATGCCAACCCTCTAATTAACAAACTTGCAGCTCTCGGCGAAGAATAATCTCTTCCCACAAGCTGTAACCACCCAAAAAACGGAAACAAAAAAACTTCCGAGAAATAAATGAAAATTTTTCTGATTCCTTTGCTCATAGCCATTGCGGTTAATGTGATTGCCGATTTGTTCATCTACAATCAGCTCAAAGGCATCAGTTTCGCTAAAAAGGCGCTACAACGCATTCACATTGCGTTGTCGCTCACGTTAGGTGCAATTGTCGTTGCTGCGGCAATTGCACCTATTTCGTTGCTCAACATTCCTGCGAAGTCGTTAGCAATCTACGTCTATAGTGCCATATTGACAGCAAAAATCGCATATTCGCTCATTGCACTTGCAGCACGCGCATTACCTCAAGGCTGGTGCCGGCTCACCGTTAACGCCGTTGCCGTTGCTGCCGCTTTGGGCATTATCGCTTCAGCCACCTATGCCACTTGCCACACCCGGTTCGACATCGACGTGCGCCAGGTTGAAATCGAATTCTGCAATCTGCCTGCCCAGTTCGACGGCTATCGCATAGCCCAGTTCTCCGATTTTCATCTTGGCTCGTTGGGCTCCGACACCACATTTGTTCATCATTTGGTGCAAGCTATCAATAGCCAGAACCCCGACCTGATTTGCTTCACCGGCGACCTTGTGAACAGCGCGTCGGCTGAAGCCGCGCCTTTTGTGAAATGCCTTTCAGTGCTTAATGCCCCCGACGGCGTGATGTCGGTGCTTGGCAATCACGACTATGGCGACTATCACCGCTGGAACAACCCTCAAGAAAAAGCTGCCGACCGCATCAACCTGATTAGGCTCGAAACAGCCGCCGGATGGGATGTGCTGCTCAATGCCACTTGCACCATCAGTCGCGGCAACGACTCAATTAAAGTGATTGGCGTGGAAAACATTGGCGAACCGCCTTTCCACACCTACGGCAACCTGCGCGAAGCCTACCCGGCGCTCAACGACAGCTGCTTCAAAGTGTTGCTCTCGCACAATCCATCGCATTGGAAAAGCGAGGTGGAACCGGCATCGAACATCGACCTGATGCTTGCCGGACACACTCACGCCATGCAAATAATGCTAAACATATTTGGCAAACGCATCTCGCCCTCGTCGCTGCGATACAACGAATGGCAAGGTCTCTACAGCAACGCTCACGGGCAACACCTCTACGTGAACATCGGAGCCGGTTGCATTGGCATGCCTGCCCGATTTGGCGCCAAGCCCGAAGTGACAATTATAACCCTTAAACGCAAATTATGACTGACAAGATAAACCCGGCTTTTGCCAACCTCATAGCCACCCGATTGGAAATCAACATAAATTCGGTGCAACGAACCATCGCGCTGCTTGACGACGGCGCCACTGTGCCGTTCATTGCCCGCTATCGCAAAGAAGCCACCGGAGCACTCCCCGAAACGCAGATTCAAGCCATTAAAGAATGTCTTGAAAACCTCAACGAACTGGCAAAGCGCAAAGAAACTATCATTTCCACCATCGAGGCACAAAACCGTCTTACCGACGAGCTAAAAAATCAAATCGACAATTGCTGGGATTCTACTCAACTCGAAGATATTTACCTGCCTTACAAACCTAAGCGCCGCACTCGCGCCGACATCGCTCGCCAAAAAGGCCTCGAGCCTCTGGCTAAGCTTATCATGGCGCAAAACAACGCCAACATCGAGCAAAACGCTCTGCGATATGTGAACGACGACGTGCCAAGCACCGACGAAGCAATTCAAGGCGCTAAGGACATCATTGCCGAATGGGTGTCGGAAAACAAACGCGTGCGAAACACCATACGCCGCCTCTTTGCTCGCGAAGCCACCATAAAATGCACTGTGGCTAAAGGCAAGGAGCAGGAAGGCGAAACCTATGCCACATATTTCGACGTGAACGAGAGCCTGAAGCGATGCTCATCGCACCGCATACTTGCCATGATGCGTGGCGAAAACGAGGGCATGCTGAAACTCGACATCAGCATCGATGCCGAGAAAGCCATCAACGAGGTGTGCAACGTGGTGGTGCGCGGCTATGGCAATTCGTCGCAACTGGTTGAACAAGCCGCTGCCGACAGTTACAAACGACTCATAAAACCCTCAATCGAAACCGAATTCCGCAACCAAGCCAAAGCAAAAGCCGACGACGAAGCCATTGAGGTGTTTGCCCAAAACGTGCGGCAACTGCTTTTTGCGCCACCCCTCGGCGAGAAAAACGTGATAGCCATCGACCCCGGATTCCGCACCGGTTGCAAAGTGGTGTGCCTCGACAAGCTGGGCGACCTAAAGCACCACGACGTGATTTACCCCACCGCACCGCGCTGCGACACCGCCGGCGCCACCACGACGCTCACCGCTCTTGCCAAACGCTTTTCGGCTCAAGCCATTGCCATTGGCAACGGCACAGCCAGCCGCGAAACCACCCGTTTCGTCAAGTCGATTGACTTTGGTTCGCCAATGCCGGTGTACGTGGTGAGCGAAAGCGGAGCGTCAATCTATTCGGCTTCGAAGGTGGCTCGCGACGAGTTCCCCAACGAAGATGTCACCGTGCGAGGTGCCGTGTCGATAGGTCGCCGACTCATCGACCCGCTTGCCGAACTGGTGAAAATCGACCCGAAATCGATTGGCGTGGGACAATATCAGCACGACGTCGACCAAACAAAACTGAAGCGTTCGCTCGACTTTGTGGTGGAAAGCTGCGTGAACAGCGTGGGCGTGAACGTCAACACCGCTTCGAAACAATTGCTCTCCTATGTGGCTGGCATAGGCCCCACTTTGGCACAGAACATTGTTAACTACCGCAGCGAAAACGGCAATTTCGCCTCGCGCACCGACATCATGAAAGTGCCACGAATGGGTGCCAAGGCATTTGAGCAATGCGCCGGATTCTTGCGTATTGCCGGCGGCAACCCACTCGACAACTCTGCCATTCACCCCGAACGCTATGCCTTAGTGCAACAGATGGCAAAGGACTGCCATTGCTCGGTGGCTGAACTATTCAGCGACAGCGGCAAACGCTCAAGCATCAACATCGACAACTACATCACGCCACAGATGGGCAGACCAACGCTCGTCGACATCCTTCAGGAGCTTGAGAAACCCGGGCGCGACCCACGCACCGACATCGAAACTGCCACGTTCGACGACAACGTGAACACCATCGACGACCTCATCGAAGGCATGGAACTGCAAGGCGTGGTGACTAACATCACCCAGTTTGGCGTATTTGTCGACATTGGCATTCATGAAAACGGACTTGTGCACATCTCCGAACTTAGCAACCGATTCGTGAAATCGCCTGCCGAGGTGGTGAAAATCGGTCAGAAAGTCACAGTACGCGTCAAGCAAGTCGACAGACAGCGCTCTCGCATAGCCCTCACAATGAAAGGAGTGAAACAATGAACAACGCAGTAGTGCTCAGCATTGGCAGCAACAGCGCCGACCGCGAAGCCCAGATGACCAACTGCATAGCCTGGCTGCGCGGCATTGCCACACTGACAAAACTTTCGTCGGTGTATAACTCGCCGGCTTCGAACGGCAAAGACCCCGACTATCTTAACGCCGTGGCTGAAATAGCCACAGCACTCACCCACCCCGAGTTGACTAAACTGCTGAAGGATTACGAACGCCAATGCGAGCGCACACCGCAAAGCAAATCCCTTGGCTCAATTCCCATCGACATCGACATTGTGATGTGGAACGGCGAAGTGTTGCGCCCAAAAGATTTTGCGCAATACTATTTTGCCAAAGGATGGAACGAAATCAACAAATAACCGGCAAAAAAGTTACAATGAAAAAGTTTCCATTAACAAAAGAAGAAATTAAAGAAGTAGAGTTATTAAATTCTTTATCATACGATGATATAGTTGAATATGTAAAAAACAAACCCATCACTGAATCGAAGGATAATGTGATAAAAGATTTGGATTTGACATATTAAGAGTTCATGGCTACCTATGATGCTGTAGACTTAACAAACTATCTTAACTCATTAGGAATTATTGCTGTCCGGTAAAACTCCAAAGAGCAAAAATACCCTCCCCGAAGCCTCATAAATTGGACTTCGGGGTTTATTTTTTCAAAAGTAAGCCCCCTAA
>SFEA01000033.1 GCA_004557385.1 Bacteroidales bacterium | reverse complement strand
GTTTTGTCGCAAAAGCAAAGTAACCATTTAGGGCTGACTCCTGCAATAGGTGCCAGCCCTAATTTTTTAGATTCTAAAAAAGTTTAGCGGACAGTAATATTTGCGTTTATGCCACGCGTGGGTGTTCAGTTCTGGAAACTGAGATTGACAATGGGCTATAAGTTCCAGGAGAAAGCCAATAGGCATGCATTTGCAACGCTTGGCTTTTCGTTCAGGTTCTAAGACATAGATGATTTACAACGATACTAAAAAAGGTGGACTCAAATGGGGTCCACCTTTTTCACTATTGCATTATGCCTAATTTACTTAGTCTTTTTAGCAGCCGGCTTTTTTGCCTTTGGGGCAGCTTCTTCGGCTTTCTCGGCAGGAGCAGCCTTTTTAGGAGCGGCCTTCTTTGCCGGTGCTTTCTTGGCAGGAGCCTTTTCTTCAAGAGGCTTTTCATCGTCCTTGATGATGTTGTTGCGCATCAGGGTCACTTCGCGGTTAAGCTCGCTGATTTCGTTTGCTTGGTTGCGGATGGTGGTGAGCAGCGCGTTCAATTCTTCGTTTTCGATTGAGAGCGGATATTGCTCTTCAACGCGAACGATGAAGTCCGACAACACATTCATGTAGTTTGTGAAGCCTTCGTAAGGAGTGCTGTAAGGGCTGAAAGCATAGGTTCCCGAGGTGTTCATATAATAGAAATGGTCGCTTGATTGCAGGCGCATAAAGTCCACCTTGATGCTGCGTTCTTCGCAGAGGGCAACGCGTTCAGCAACCGAGAACAGCTTATTGAGGGCTTCTTGTTGCAACAGGTTGCCTTGCCAAGCACTGGCGTCGCGAGCTTCGCCCGACCAAGTCATTGGGAATGGCACAGAGAGTTGCGAAACCGGTTTCAAGCGAGAGATGGCTTCGCTTGGAGTCCAGAACTCGATGTTGCGTTCGGCAGCGAACTTAGGCAATGCTCTGAAGAAATCGAAGATACCGCTTTCGCGAGGCATCATTTCGCCGAATGTTTCGTAGTTCATGCAGATGTTGATGAGTTGCTCTTCCTGTGGAAGGTCGGCAATCCAGTTCATGTATTTGTCTGCAGTGAGTGGATAAGATTCCCAGTCGGTGTTGTTGAAGCGAACAGTGATGTCCTCGGTGAGCTTGCTGTTGCGCAGAAGCAGTTTCAGCTTAGGAGCCGAAGCCGAAGCGTAGAGGTAGTTAGGCGACTTCCAGCCAAGGATGTGCTTAGCGCCTTCGGTTACCATACCCTTCATGCCAAGGCCTGCTACCCAAGTGGCGATTTCGTCGTCGTAGAGCAATTCGGTGTTGCGGAACACTTTTGGTTTTTGACCGAAAAGCTGATAAATCATTGAATCGTGCATTTCAACTTGACGGCGGAATTCCTCGATGTCGCGCAACGAAGCGAGCGAGTGAGAGAATGTTTCCGACAGGAATTCAACGCATCCGGTAGCAACAAGTTCTTTCATCTTGTCGATGAATTCAGGAACGTATTGCTGCAATTGCTCAATGGCGGTGCCGCTGATTGAGAATGCCACTTTAAACTTCTTTCCGTTCTCCTTGATGAGGTCGAGGAGCATGTCGGTAGCAGGGATGTAGGAATTACGTGCTACGCGGGTGATTATATCGTCGTTGGCGAAATCGTCGTAGTAGTAGTGGTCGTTACCGATTTCGAAGAAACGATATTTTTTCAGACGGAATGGCTGATGTATGTGAAAATAAAAACAAATTGCTTTCATTGTAGTGTTAATGTTTAAGTTGTGTTATTAATGGATGATTAACGATTGACTAAGCGCTTGTAGATGTTGATTACCTTTGTTCCGGCTTTTTTCCAAACTATGCCAGCCACTTCGTCGAGCCCTTTTTCGTGAAGTTGCTGCGACATAGCGGGGTAGGAGATAATTGAATAGATGGCGTTAGCCATTTCGTTTACGTCCCAATAATCAACCTTAATTACATTGTCAAGGATTTCGGCGCAGCCCGATTGCTTTGAGATGATTGAAGGCACACCCATTTGCATGGCTTCGAGCGGTGCGATACCAAAAGGTTCGCTCACCGAAGGCATGATGAACACGTCGCTGTTTTTATACATCTCATACACCTCTTTGCCGCGAAGGAATCCGATGAAGTGGAAACGGTCGGATATGCCGCGGCGAGCTGCCAGACGAATCATCTTTTCCATCATGTCGCCACCGCCAGCCATCACAAATCGCACGTTGTGAACTTTTTTGAGCACCATTGCGGCTGCTTCAACAAAGTATTCAGGACCTTTCTGCATGGTGATGCGGCCCAGGAATGTTACGATTTTTTCTTTGCGCGGAGTTTTTTCGATTCTCAGGTAGTCGTCGGGCAGAGGTTCAACAGCGTTGTGCACTGTGGTTACCTTGTCGGGCGAGATGCCGTATTTTTCGATAACTGTTCGGCGTGTGAGGTTGCTCACGGTGATGATGTGGTCAGCCTGATTCATGCCGTCTTTCTCGATTCCGAACACAACGGGGTTCACGTTGCCGCGGCTACGGTCGTAGTCGGTGGCATGCACGTGAATCACCAGAGGCTTGCCGCTAACTTGCTTGGCGTGGATGCCGGCAGGATAGGTGAGCCAGTCGTGCGAGTGGATTACGTCGAATTGGGCAGTGCGAGCAATCACGCCGGCAACAATCGAGTAGTTGTTGATTTCCTCCATGAGGTTCTGAGGATATTTTCCTGAGAACTCAATGCATCCGAGGTCGTTGACGTTCAGATAGTTGAAGTCGGCATATATGTGGTCGCGAAGGTCGAAATAGGTTTGTGGGTCCATTACGTTGCCTTGACGTTGCTGAACGTAGTCCCAGTTGACGTCGCGCCAAGCAACTGGTGTGTTGCTGGCACCAATAATTTTGGCGAATGTCTTTTCTTCATCGCCCATAGGACGAGGGATGACGAATGTGATGTCCATATCGCCATTTTGGTAGATTCCTTTGGTCAAGCCGTAGCTGGCGGTGCCAAGTCCACCGAGGATATGAGGTGGGAATTCCCAACCGAACATTAATGCTTTCATACCGTATATAAGTAATGTAGTTTCATGGATTCGTCGTCGATGTTCTTAATCATGCGCAGCACTCGCAGCACGCCGCTGACGTTTGCGGCAAAGCTCACAGCACCGCGTCCTATGTAAGGCGGGTTGCCGTCGTAGAGTTCCGAAAGCGAACCAATACAGCCTTGGCTCATTTCGTCTTCGTAGCCAATCATTTGACGTTCGATGAACGACAGACCGCTCAAGCCGAACACTTTAATGTAGGCATCGGCATAGAATCCGATGAGCCATGGGCGTGCGCTGCCTTGGTAGTAGGCTTCTTCGCGTTCTTGCGGGTTGCCAAGATACCATGGCTTGTAGCCGTAGCTGTTAGGGCTGAGAGTGCGCAAGCCTTTGGGCGTGAGCAATTCGCGCGTAACGAAGTCGAGCACGCTCTTGCGTTGGCGACGGTCGAGTGGCGAATAGTCGAGTCCGGCAGCGATAATCATGTTTGGTCGTACGCTTGGGTCGGAATAATATCCGTCGACATAGTCGTAGAGGTAGCCAGAGTCGTTGAGGAATGTTGCGATGAACGAAGCCTTGATTTTGTCGGTGAGTTCTTCCCAAGTCTTCACGTCGTCAACCGAGGCAACGTCGTCGGCAAACAGGTTTTGAGCAAAGCGCAGGGCATTATACCACAGGGCATTGAACTCAACCACGAATCCCGAGCGCGGAATGATTGGAGTGCCGTCGGGGCGCGAAGCATCCATCCAAGTCATAGGCTTCTTGGTGCCGTCGGTGGTTACGAGACCGTTTTCGGCAACTTTGAGGTTAGGATGCTTTTGGTCGATGATGAAGCGCAAGATGTCCTTCACCAGTTTGCCGTAGCGCTTGGCAGCTTCTTGCGAGCCAGCGTCCTTGGCATATTGTTGCACGTCCCAAATTGCCCACAGCGGCACGTCGGGCAGGTCGAGGCCGTCGAGGTTCTTATCGATTTCGCCGGTTTCGATAAATGCGGTGAGTGCTTTCTTGGCAGTGTCCATAATGCCTTCGAAATCAGGACGATGGTGCACCGAGATGGTGGCGCCTGGCAGCGCGATGAATTCGTCGCGGGCACGAGTCTTGAACCATGGATAACCAGCCAAGATGTAACGGCTGCCGTCGGGCTTGGTTACATAGAATTGCTTAGCGCAGTTCTTCATACAGTTGTAGAAGCTGGTTCGCGGCGTGCGGGTCTTGATTTCGTCCTCATACATTTTGTTGAGTTGACGAGTGTTCACCTTTTCGGTGCCGGCAGAGAAGATTATGCTTTCGCCTTTCTTGATTTTCAGTTGGAAATAGCCAGGCACATAAAGGTCTTCGGTGTACGGAATTCCGCGTTCGCGGTCTTTGGTGTACTCGATTCCTTTATACCAGTTTGGCTCATACACGAATTCCGGTTTCTTGCTAAGTTGCATGAAAAGTGTAGGGTAGCCCTCGTACATGCAGGTAGAAATTCCGTTAGGCACTTCTTGATATTCGGTGCTTGCCACGCTGTTTGCCATGCAAAGGCTGTTAGCATCGCGGAAGGCGAGGAACGGACGGAACTGCAAAGTAGTTTCGGAGTGTGCGTCGACCAGGGTGTAACGAATGAGGATTCGATTTTCATGCGAGATGAAAATCTTCTCTTTGGTTAGAATCACGCCACCCACGCGGTAGGTGGTTGTTGGCACTCTTTCGCAATCGTATTCGCGAATGTATTTGTGCCCGTTTGGGCTGTACACATTTCCATTGTACTGGTGGATTCCGAGGTTAAACGGGGCACCGTGCTGAATCACTGTTTCGTCGAGCGTAGAAAGGAGCACGTGGTTGTCGTCGTTTAGCTCTGGAATGGGTATTACAAGCAAGCCGTGTTGCTTGCGAGTGTTACATCCCACCAAGGTTGTACAATGATATGCACCTGACTGATTGGTGCGGAGCATTTCTTTAGGCAAAGATTGGTCCAGGTTAATCATCAGGCTTTTATCAAACTTTAAATAACTCATAAGAGCGTGTTTTTTTGGTTGTAAAGAATGTAGTTAATTTTTCGCAGTTAAGCTTAAAGCGAATTTACGGATAAATTTTAGGATATGCAACAAAATATTGACTTTTTGTGCCAAATGTTTGAAAATTGTCGGATGTGTGATAAAAAGTTAGATTTCAAGCTCGGCACGGATGGCATTAATGAAGTCGTAGAAGCCGTTTTCGATAGGCTCGAGCAGCGAACGGGTGGAGGTGGTGGGCGTGAATACTTTGATTCCTGCTTTGTGGCACTTGATGTTGAGGTTGGCATCCATCATGCGTGGTTCGCCATCGATGTGCATCACGGCGGCTTTGGGGCGGAAGATGGAAAGCTCTTTGGTGCGGAAACAGTGTATGTTGGTGTTTTTGTCGATTTGCTTGGTGAATAGCTGCAGTCCGATAAGCGGGGTTTCGATTGGCTTGAACGGGTGAATCACGGTGACGTCAATCATGCCGTCCTGCATGCTGGCTTTGGGTGCTATGAAGGCGTTATTGCCATATTGCGAAGCGTTGCCGCAAGCAATCACAAAGGCGTGTTCGGTGGTTTCGCTTTCGGGTGTTTTAATCACATATTCCTCGCTGCGATAGGTGAGATATTCGAGAATGGCATTTTTTGCATAGCTCAGCGGTCCGCGTTTTTTGGCTTGTGAGAATTTTTCGCTCACGGCGGCGTCGAACCCTACACCACAGGTGCAGAAGAAAGGCACGTCGTTCACCGTGCAGTAGTCGAGGGCTTCTATGTGGTTGTCGTTGATTAGCTTTAGTGCACGCTCGGGCACGATGGGGATGGTGAGGTGGCGTGCAAGCCCGTTGCCTGAGCCGCATGGCACGATGCCGAGAGCCACGTTGGAATTGATTAGCGCCGACGCCGTTTCGTTGATGGTGCCGTCGCCGCCTATGGCAATCACTCCATAGAAACCCTGTTCAATTGCCGCTTTGGCTAATTGAGTGGCATGCCCCGGTCCTTGGGTGAAGCGCACCACATGCGTGTACTGCTCCGCGTCGATGCTGTTGTCGACTATTTCGGGCATATATTCGCGGTGTGCCGACCCTGAGATGGGGTTGATGATAATCAAAAGTTTTTTCTTGCCTGTTTCCATAGATGTGCATTACTTATACAAATCTACAAAAAAAATGCTAAATGCGTGCTATTATGAGTAATTTTGACTAATTTTATGGAATAATAAACTAAGTGACGATTTATTAATATTTAATGTAGATGAAAAGTAAAGTAACATTGGTGCTCACCAATGTCATTATGTTGGCACTCGGAGTGGTGCTTGTGGCATTTTCGGGCGACGAGCGGATGGCTGAGATGATTGCCATAGCGCTGGGCGTGCTGTTTCTGGCGCCATCGCTGTTTTCGTTGATAATGCTGTTTTTTGTGAATGTGGCGCCCGACGATTCGCGATACAATCCACGCTACAATTTGCTTCCGGTGATTGGCGGTTTGAGTTTCGGTGTGGTGATAGTGCTCAAGGCGGCATTGTTTGTGCCGTTGCTGAAGTATCTGTTTGCCGTTTTGCTGATTGTGGGCGGCTTGTATTATGTGTTCTATCTGACATTTGCACGCGGCAGGGTGATTGTGCCAAGCTGGTATTATGTGCTGCCGTGTGCGGTGACTGTTTCGGGGCTCGTGGCGCTCGTATTGCCCATCAGCAGCCAGGCAATAATGTTCGTAACCACTGGCATCTCGCTCATGGCGCTTGCGATGATGAGTGTGCTGCTGGCTTTTGCCGAGCGCGCGGCTGCCAAGATGCGTGCCGAGGAAGCTGCCAAAGCTGCAGCATCGACAACCGATGTATCAGCCATTCAGGTGAGCGACGACCAGCAATAGGCGCGTGGTGCACCGGCATTGGTATGGACATAATAAAAAAGCGTTCTCCGATAGTGGAAAACGCTTTTTTATTTCGTTAATCAAAAAATAAAGGTGCTCCGCACAGATTTACTTTTTCTTGCGGTTGCCGTAGCGGCTCATGAACTTATCAACGCGACCAGCAGTGTCGACAAGTTTTTGCTTGCCGGTGAAGAATGGGTGTGAAGAACTTGTGATTTCAAGCTTAACCAATGGGTACGTTACACCGTCGATTTCGATAGTCTCTTTAGAGGCTACGGTTGAACGTGTGATGAAAGTTTCTTCGTTCGACATATCTTTGAACACCACTTCACGGTAGTTCTCTGGATGAATACCTTTTTTCATTTTTTTTATTGTTGTTTAATTTATTAATCAAAAAAATTAGCGTTTGGTAGGACGCTTCATTCGTAATGGCGTGCAAATTTACTAACAATTTTGCTAATAACAAAATATTTTGGCTAAAAGCAAAGCCCTTTAGCCAAAATATTTGTAGTGTTAGATGCATTTGTCGCCGTGTTGCATGCCGTAAGTGGCTCGCATTGCGCGAAGCCCGGTAGCGGTGACAAATGAGATGTTACTTCTTAAACTCGATGAGCGGTTGGTTTGCAGAAATAACGTCGCCTTCGTTCACGAGCACCTTCTTGACGATGCCTTCGATTTCCGATTCGATGTTGTTCTGCATCTTCATTGCTTCGTAAACAATCACTTCTTGACCTTTCTTCACTTGGTCGCCCGGCTTAACCAGAATTTCGATGATTGTTCCGCCCATTGGAGCTTCGAGTGTAGGACCGGCAGCGCCGTTGTCGTCGCATTCAGCTGCTGCAGGCGCGTTTTCGTTCTCGAATTCGATGAGAGGTTGGTCGGTGGCGATGGTTTCGCCCGGCTTAACCAAGATGCGGCGTACCTTGCCAGCCATTTCCGATTCGATGTTGTTTTGCATCTTCATAGCTTCGTAAATCATCACTGGTTGACCCTTGGTGATGACGTCGCCCGGCTTAACCAGCAGCTCGATTACTGTTCCGCCCATAGGAGCGTTTAGAGTAGGTCCGGCAGCGCCGTTGTCGTCGCATTCAGCTGCTGCAGGCGCGTTTTCGTCCTCGAATTCGATGAGAGGTTGGTCGGTGGCAATGGTTTCGCCCGGCTTAACCAAGATGCGGCGTACCTTGCCAGCAATTTCCGATTCGATGTTATTTTGCATCTTCATAGCTTCGTAAATCATCACTGGTTGACCCTTGGTGATGACGTCGCCCGGCTTAACCAGCAGCTCGATTACTGTTCCACCCATAGGAGCGTATAGTGTAGGACCGGCAGCGGTGCTTGCAGCAGCTTCGGGCTCGGCAGCTTTCTTTTCTTCGAATTCGATGAGAGGTTGGTCGGTGGCAATCACTTGACCCGGCTTAACCAATACACGCTTTACTGTGCCAGCCATTTCCGATTCGATGTTGTTCTGCATCTTCATGGCTTCGTAAACCATCACAGGTTGCCCCTTGGTGATAACGTCGCCCGGCTTAACCAGCAGTTCAATCACTGTGCCGCCCATAGGAGCGTTGAGTGTAGGACCGGTTACAGGTGCGTCTTCGTCGACTTGTGCAGCTGCGGTTGCAGCGGCAGGGGCATTTTGCTGCATGGCAGCGTATTCTTCGGCACGACGGTTTGTGAGGAATTTCTTTGCCGGGAGTGGAAGGAGCTGGAGCAGAAGGAATTCCATGTTGTCCTTAGCCAACTTCACGTTGCCATATTCGGCAAGCGTTGGATTTTCGGGGTCTTTATAAGAATTTACGTCGTAAGGAGTTTCAACGGTAGTTCCGCAAATTTGAGCGCGGAATTCAGGTACAACCGGCACCGGAGTCTTGCCGTATTTGCCCAAAACAAGGTCGATGAATTGGTTCGACTTGTTTGTGTAGTCGGCTTTGCCGTTTTTGCGGTCGACAGCCACGTTCACTGCTTGAGCGCCCACGATTTGGCTTGTTGGAGTAACCAGAGGCACCAAGCCGGCGTCGCGACGAACCTTTGGAATGAGCTTCATGGCTTCTTCGAGCATGTCCTCGGCGCCGAGTGCGCGCAAGTTAGCCACCATGTTGCTGTACATACCGCCAGGAACTTCGGCGTGCTTAACGATTTCGTTGGGTTTCGGGAAACCGAAATATTTTTCTATGCCGTGGCAAGCTTCGAGCATTGCTTCTTCATCAACAGCTTTGCCGGCTTCGATGGCTTTGTCGAACAAGGCGTCGATTTCGGCAGGAAGCACGTCGTTCAGTGGGTCGAATTCTTTTGGGAAATTGTCCTTGTGGAGGTCGACAGCAGCCAAGCCCTTGCGAGCATTGTAAAGCTCTTTGCGTATGTTGCCAACAGCTTCCATGTTACATTCAAGCTCGATGCCCATCTTCTTGGCAAAGATGTAGATGAGTTCGATTGCAGGAGCGGCAGAACCTTCGGCAAACCACCAGATGTTGGTGTCGAGAATGTCCACGCCGTTCATCATAGCCATCACGCACGATGCCAAGCCGTAGCCTGGTGTACAGTGAGTGTGGAAGTCGATAGGCACGTTGATGGCAGCTTTGAGCTTAGGCATAAGGGTGGCAATGCGTGCAGGGTTGACAAGTCCTGCCATATCCTTTATGGTTATGATTTTTGCACCAAGTTTTTCGTATCCTTTGGCTTTTTCAACAAAATATTCGTCGGTGAAGATTTTCTTTGCATCGGCGTTGTCATCCTTGGGGTCGACGGTGTAGCAAACAGCGCCGTCGGGTATGCCGCCAAGTTTGTTGATGATTTCCACCGATTCCTTAACGTTGTCGAGATCGTTCAAGGCATCAAAGATGCGCATGATTCCAAGTCCGTTCTTGATTGCTTCAACATAGAAACCTTCGATTACGTTTGTTGGATAAGGTGCGTAGCCGAAGAGGTTACGGCCGCGAGAAAGGGCAGTGAGGTATGAACGGTGCTTGTCGCCATTGATTTTGTCGCTAATTGACTTCAGGCGATACCATGGCGATTCGTCGAGGTAACGCATAACAGAGTCGGGTACTGCACCGCCCCAAACTTCCATAGCATAGAATCCGGCGTTGATGTAGTGCGGAAGCAGAGCATCGATGCTCGACTGCGGAAGACGGGTTGCAAATAATGATTGTTGACCATCGCGAAGGGTCAAATCTCTGATTTTTAATGTCCTCATATTTTTTTATCCTGTTAAAATTTTTAACTCATAATTTTTAACACCCATTTGTGTCAATTATGTCTATTTCACTGCAAAGATAACAATTAATGTTAGAAATTGTATGTATAAACGATGTTTAATTACGGAAATATTTCGTTAAATAAATGTTAAATTCTGCTGCTTCGGTAGGTTACGGTTGAATGACTGTCATGGGTTATACTTTTGTTTTGCGGCGGTGAATTTTTTATTATGGCAAGTTGTTTGTTTATTATAGATATTTTGTAACTTTGCAAGGATAAGGCAACAGGGCCTTTGAAGTAGTAAAAAATTGATTTATTGGGTATATGTTTGGGCTTTTTCGAAAAAAACAAAAAATAATCACGTTGCCTTATCGCACCGATGTACATTGCCATTTGCTTCCGGGAGTCGACCATGGTGCACAAACGGTAGAAGATTCGTTAGCACTAATCCGTAGAGAGATGGAGATAGGCATTTCGCGCATTTTTTTCACTTCGCACGTCACATCAACCACCTTTGAGAATACGCCAGAAACGCTCACTGCGGCTTTCGAAACGCTGAAAGCTGCTGTGGCTGAGGAGGGTTTAGACCTTGAAATGCATTGCTCGGCGGAATATAGGCTCGACGAGTATTGGATGAAGCAGCGCGACGCCAATCAGCTGTTGCCGCTGCCCGGCAATCACTTGCTATTAGAAAACAGCTTTCAGCAGGAGCTGATGATGATTGACGATTTGATGTTCGACATTCAGCTAAAAGGCTTTTTGCCGTTGATGGCACATCCCGAGCGATATCATTATTATGGCTATCGTCACGACCGTTATCGCACGCTGCACAACGCAGGCGTGAAGTTTCAGGTGAACTTGTTATCGCTTAGCGGCTATTTTGGAACAGGTGCAATGGCGAGTGCCGAGTGGCTTGTTAACAATGGCTTTTGCGATTTTCTGGGCAGCGATATGCACAATATGGAGCATGCTGACGCTATTATGGAGTATTTGCAAAGCAAGGATTGGCGCAAGATGTCGAAAAAACTCGAAGGCTGCTTGCTAAACGACGTGATAGGCTGATGAAGCGATTTACATGTGTTATGTTGGCTTGCGCCGTGGCTATGTTGTGTGCCGTGGCAAGTGCCCAGCGCGCCGATGACGGCAGCCTGTATCGTCATCAGGTGGAACTTGGCGGCATGGCTGTTTCGCGTGCGTGGCTCGTTGACGTAGCTTATCACTACAAGTTAAATCAGTATGTTGGTGTAGGCGGCTCGATGGGAGTGTGGGGCAATTTGATTTCGAATGAGGGTGCCCACGGCAACGGATGGGATATGCGCTACAAGACAAATAATCCGGGCAATGTGTTTCTGCGCCCATCGGTTAGTATGTTCAGCCCTATGCTGTTGTGCACGGGTGGCATTGAGTGGAAGCTTTATGCCGAGCCGGGCGTGATTTTGCAGGTGCCATACGGGCGTGCTAATGTCTATACCTACGATGCCCAGGGCGTCATTATGGCAGAGCGTGAGGTGACCTCGTCGTGTGGAAAGTGGGTTATGCCGGATTGTCGTTTGGGTGTGACCATGCAAGCCGACAATGTTGACATTTCGTTTGGCTATTACGTTTCGGCGCTCGATGTATATTCGGAGTATCGGAGTATGACCTTCAATGGCGAGCGTTTTGGCAATACCTTGCCAAAGCATGATTTGCAGCAAGGCGCATTTGTGTCGCTTTCCTATAATTTTTAGGTGAAACTTTTATTTACATAAATACTGGCTGCCCGACTTTTGTTATTCCAAACCCAGGCGCGTTTTCACATATTGCACAATTATGTTGGCTGTGGCTTCGGTGGTGAGCTTCGATGAGTCAATCGACAGGTCGTAGGATTCAGCCTCGCCCCAACGCTTTTCGGTGTAGAAATTATAGTATTCGGCACGCATCTTATTTTTCTTTTCGGCGAGCGAGCGAGCTTCGGCGGCGGTCTTGCAGTCGTTTCGCGTCATGATTCGGGCGATGCGTTGCTCAATGCTTGCGTGTATGAAAATGCTTATGGTGTTAGGGCTGTTGCGCAAGATGTAGTCGGCAGTGCGACCCATAATCACGCAGCTGCTGCGCTCAGCCAAGGCTTGAATCACCTCGCTTTGTTGATGGTAGATGTTGTCGTTTGATATGGGTGTGCTTCCCACCAGAAACGAACCGCAATGGTAGCCGGTGCTGAACGCCATCAGCGACGCGAAGAATTTGGGCGAACGCTCGTCGGCAGCCTCAAAGAAGTCGCAATTCATGCCGCTTGATTTGGCTGCTTCGGTGAGCAGTTCCTTGTCGTAGTAGGCAATGTTAAGGCGTTGAGCCACAAGGCGTCCGATTTCACGTCCGCCGCTCCCGAATTGTCGGCCAATGGCTATCACAAAGTTTTCACGACTGTGCTTCATAAATCTTCTTGTTTTGTTTCATAACAAAATAAGCGATTTTTCCTGGGTTATCAAAATTTTTTAGCGTCTTATTGCTTTTCGAAAAAAAGATTGCCGATTTTGGACTTGAACCATAATCGGCAATCTGTATGATGGCTTGCTTTAGTGCGTGGTGTTATCCGCCGAAGTTGTCGTAGTGGATGCTTGACGGGTCAACGCCGAGGCTGTCGAGCATCTGATTTACGGCATTGCTCATCGGGCCTGGACCGCACATGTAGTATTCAATGTCTTCAGGCGCATCGTGGTCCTTCAGATAGGTGTTGTACATCACTTGGTGCACAAATCCCGGAGTGTAAGCCACGCCGGCAGCATCGGCAGCCGGGTCGGGGCGGTCGAGTGCCAAATGGAACTTGAAGTTGGGGAATTCCTTTTCAATTTCAAGGAAGTCGTTGAGATAGAACACCTCGTTGAGGGCGCGGGCGCCATAGAAGTAGTGCATCACGCGGTCGCGAGTGTGGAGGGTCTTGGTCATGTGCATGATTTGAGCGCGCAACGGAGCCATACCGGCACCACCGCCAACCCAAATCATCTCACGCTTCGAGTCGAAGATAGGGTGGAAGTCGCCATAA
Organism: Bacteroidales bacterium; assembly: GCA_004557385.1. GTDB lineage: Bacteria > Bacteroidota > Bacteroidia > Bacteroidales > Muribaculaceae > SFTJ01. The sequence goes on along the minus strand of SFEA01000033.1, from coordinate 14,006 downwards.
GGGCCGCTCATGAGCACCTTGTCGCCAGGCTTGAGGGTGAAGATGTACGACGAAGCGATACCCGGCATCACGTCTTGGAATCCAACCTGTGGCTTCGGTTTGAAAGGCGGTGTGGCTATGCGCACGGTGAGCATAAAGCGGTCGCCTTCGGCTGGATAGTTAGCCATCGAATAGGCACGCACGGTGGGCTCGGTGTTGCGGCACTTGAGTGTGAACAGACCGAATTTTTCCCAAGCAGGCAGATATTCGCCAATCGAAGCTTTGTCGATGTCCTTGTCGTAGTCAATGTCGTATGTAGGAATCTTAATTTGAGCGTAGCTGCCCGGAATGAAGTTCATGTGTTCGCCTTCGGGCAGAGCAACAATGAATTCCTTGATGAACGATGCCACGTTGTTGTTCGAAATCACTGTACATTCATATTCCTTCACTTCGAGAACCGAATCGGGAACTTGAATCTTCAGGTTGTCCTTCACCTTCACTTGGCAGCCCAGACGCCAGTGGTCGGCTTGCTCTTTGCGGCTGAAGTGAACGGTTTCAGTAGGGAGTATGTTGCCGCCTCCTTCAAGCACACGGCATTTGCATTGTCCGCAGCTGCCTTTGCCACCGCAAGCCGACGACAGGAAAACGCCATTGGCTTGAAGTGTTGAAAGCAGGGTGTTGCCCGACTCGGCATCGATTTCTTTTTTGTCGTTGATGGTGAGTTTCACCTTGCCTGAAGCCACAAGGTAGTGCTTGGCAACGAGCAGAACAATCACGAGGATGAGTGTGACAATCAAGAAGATGATTGCACTCAGTGCTACGGTTAGGTTGTTTATTTCTAATAGAGTCATAGCGCGTTTAGATTTTAATACCGAGGAAACTCATGAATGCGATACCCATAAGACCTGTGATGATGAATGTAATGCCAATGCCTTTGAGGGCGGCAGGAACATTTGAATATTGTATTTTTTCGCGTATGGCAGCGATGCCCACAATGGCGAGCAGCCAGCCAATGCCCGAGCCTGCTCCGTAGACCATCGAGGTGACTGCCGAGCCAAGGTCGCGTTGCTGCATAAAGAGCGAGCAACCAAGGATGGCGCAATTCACTGCAATGAGCGGCAGGAAGATTCCGAGCGAAGCATAGAGCGACGGCGAGAACTTTTCAACTGCCATTTCCACCAGTTGAGTCATCGAGGCAATAACGGCTATGAACATAATCAAGCCCAGGAAGCTGAGGTCGACGCTTGCATAGTCTTCGCCGAGCCAGCTCAACGCGCCGGGTTGAAGCACATAGGTGTTGAGCAAATAGTTGATAGGCAGGGTGACTACGAGCATGAAAGTAACTGCAATACCCAGTCCGAACGCCGTTTTAACATTCTTGGATACTGCCAAAAATGAGCACATACCCAGAAAGTAGGCGAATATCATATTGTCGATAAAAATCGAACGAATAAATAAATTCAGATTTTCCATTTGTCGAGGTTTAAATATTTACGTTACTTTTCTTGTAGGTCTTTGTCGTGTGAGCGTTGAACCCAGATGATGCAAGCCACAGTGATGAGAGCCATAGGAGGCAGAATCATCAATCCGTTGTCCATGTAGCCGAGGTCGTAGAGTGCTTGAGGCACCACTTGCACGCCAAACAGAGTTCCCGAGCCGAGCAGCTCGCGGAAGAAGCCCACGATAACGAGGATGATGGCGTAGCCGATGCCGTTGCCAACACCGTCGACAAACGATGGCCAAGGCTTGTTGCCGAGAGCAAACGCTTCGAGGCGGCCCATGAGAATGCAGTTGGTGATGATGAGGCTGATGAATACCGAGAGTTGCTTGCTCACCTGATAGTTGTAGGCTTTAAGCACTTGGTCGACAATAATCACGAGTGCCGCTACCACTACAAGTTGCACAATGATTCGGATGTTGGTTGGGATGGTGTTGCGTATGAGCGAGATGATGACATTTGAGAATGCCAAAACTGCTGTAACTGATATGCCCATAACCAACGCCGGTTCGAGTTTTGCTGTGACGGCGAGCACCGAGCAGATGCCAAGCACTTGCACAATCACAGGATTGTTCTTTGAGAACGGGTTGAAGAATACTTCTTTTATTTTTGTTGCCATATCGTTAATCACTCCTTAGAATTATCGTTCGACAAATTTTTTAAGAACGCGGTGTAGTCGGTGAGGCAATCGTTAAGCATCGATTGCACACCTTTGCTGGTGATTGTGCCGCCCGATATTGCGTCGACATAATCGGCGCCGTTGGTGGGCTTTTGTCCGGCTTTCATCACTTCTACAGGCTTGAATTCGCCGTCCTTAAACAGGTTCTTGTCCTGGAATTGCTCTTGGAAAGCGGGCTTTTCGATTTCGGCACCCAAACCGGGTGTCTCGCTTGCGTGCGAGAAATAGGCTCCGTAGAGAGTACTGCCGTTTGCGTCGATTGACACATATCCCCAAATTGCGCCCCACAGACCGGCGCCCGAAAGCGGCACGATGTAGCGAACTTGTGCGTCGTCGCCAACGAACTTATAAACCGGCAACATGCGTTCGCTGCTGGGCTTTTTCATTTCTTTTGCCATATCGATGGCGAAAGCGGCATCCTTGTCGTTGCTGACGGTTTCGCCTGCCACGTTGATGATGAAGGCTTCAGGTATATATTTATTATATGTGTCGATAACTTGGTCGTCGCTTTCGGTGACGATTCGCACTGCCGACAGCATTTGCTTCATCTTGTCGATTTTGATGTTTTCCTCTTGTTTTGGCTTCAACGCGCCGTAGACAAGAGCCAAAACTGCTCCCACCACAATAACCATTATGGCGGAGTAAAGAATGGTGTAGGTGTTACTTTGCTTGTTCATAGCTGTTCCTCCTCGTTATTTTGCTTTAGCGCGGTTGATACGTCGTTTGATGTTGGCACTCACTACGCAGTGGTCGATTGTTGGTGCAAATGCGTTCATAAGCAGCACGGCGAGCATTGCTCCCTCGGGGAAACCGCCATTGTAGATGCGGATGAGTATTGCAAATACGCCGATAAGGAATCCGTAGATGAATTTGCCTATGTCGGTGCGGGCACCGGTTACTGGGTCGGTGGCCATGAACACTGCTGCAAAGGCAAAGCCGCCGTAGCAGAGTTGGTCAACAGGGCCGAGCATCGATACCGGGAACAATGTCGAGGCAAAGGTGTTGGCAATGGTAGCCATTACAAGACCTCCGGCAAACACCGAGAGCATAATTCGCCACGAAGCGATGCCTGTGATGAGCAGGATGGCTGCGCCCACTAATATAAATAATGTGGAAGTCTCGCCAACCGAGCCCGGAATGAGTCCGAGGAATGCGTCCCAAGTTGAAATTGGGTCGCCAACGATGTTGGTGAGCTGCAGGGTGTCGCCCATGTTGGTGGCAGCTTGTCCGAGCGGGGTGGCGCCGGTGTAGCTGTCAACGAGGGTGCCTTTGCCCAAGCCGAACACCGGGTCGGTGGCAACAAACGCTGCGTCGCCCGACATCTTCGACGGATAGCCGAAGAAGAGCACTGCGCGGGTGATGAGTGCCACGTTGAATATGTTCATGCCGGTGCCGCCAAACACTTCCTTGGCAAATATCACGGCAAAGGCGGTTGCCACGGCAATCATCCACAGCGGGGTGTTGATGGGGCAGATGAGTGGAATGAGCAATCCGGTTACAAGGAATCCTTCGTTGATTTCGTGGCCGCGAATCTGTGCCCCGATAAACTCGATGCCGAGACCCACCACATACGACACTACGATGCTTGGCAACACTGCTGCCAGACCAAACAGGAATGTGTTGAGGAATGTTTCGTTTTGCCCGATGGCGAGATAGTGCTGATAACCTACGTTATACATGCCAAACAGCATGGCAGGCATGAGGGCTATCACCACAATTATCATTGTGCGCTTCAGGTCGATGCTGTCGTGAATTTGCACACCGATTTTCCCTGAAGTGGAGTTTGGCGTGAACAAAAACGACTCAAAGCCATCGTAAACCGATTGCAACTTGGCAAATTTTCCGCCAGGTTGGAAATTCGGTTTGATGTTGTCCATGAATTTTTTTAAAGCTTTCACTTTATTGCGATTTTTTTTGAAGTTAATATTCTTGAATTGTTATGCTTCGTGTGCAACCGGAGGTCAGCACATTTCGGCATGGAGTCGATTGAGGCCGTCGCGCACAATGCGTTGCAGCTCCAGCTTCGAGGTGTCGGCATATTCGGCGAGTGCGAAATCTTCGGGTGCCACCTCATAAATGCCAAGTTGCTCCATCTTTTCGATGTCGAAAGTGATGATTGCCTTTATCAGGAATTCAGCATAAATGTCCATCGGAATCATGCGGTCGTATTCGCCAGCCATCACAATTGCACGCTCGCCGCCGTTGATTTTTGCGTCGAACGATTGTGGCTTGCTGCCTCCCAGCAGCCAGCTGGTGAAGCTGCGGTAGATGCTGAACTTCTTTGGGCTGACAGATGCCCAGCCCATAAACTCGTCGGGACAGCTGATGTTTGGAATGGCGGTGATTTGACGGTAAGGAGCCCGCAGATAGCTGTCGAGGTCAACCGGGATGCCGGTGAGCACGTTGCCCGAAATGATGCGTGTGTTGGCAGTGTCGGCGATGTTTCCGCCAACGATGCTGCTGATGGGCGCACCCATAGTGCATTCCACCAACTGCGGTTTCGAGACGTTTTCGCCCGTGACGGCAACAACGGTGGTGTAGTCAACAGTGCCGGTGGCAAGCAGTTGTCCGAGTCGGATGACAGTGACGATATCGGTAGTCCAAATCACTTCGCCTTTATTCACTGGCTTGATGTTGGCGGCTTGGATGCCTGCATTTCCGGCGGGATGAGGGCCGTGGAACACCACGGTGTTGTCCGACTCAATCACATTGTCGGGCGAACAACCCAGATAAACCTTTCCAGCGGTGAGCTTAGAAAGCGCTGCTATTCCCTTGGCAATAAACTCCTGCTTGCCTTGGGTGAAAACCGACAGCGAAGGGGCGAGGGGCGCCGAGTCGAAGCAAGTGACGAAGATGTCGCGTGGTTCGGTGCCTGGGTCGGGGACGATGTCGTATGGGCGTTGGCGCATCATTGCCCAGAGCCCTGACTGCAGCAGCGCTGCCTTGATGTCGTCGGTGGGGATTTTTGCACTTGTCTGTTTGCCATCGGCTTCGATGATGATAGCCTCGATTTTGCGGCGTTCGCCACGGCGCACTTCCTTTACAGTGCCGCTCACGGGCGAGCAGACTTTGATAGACTCGTTCGACTTGTCGTGATAGAGGGCTTCGCCTGCAGCTACAATGTCGCCTTCCTTCTTCTCAAGTCGAGGAACGACACCCGAAAAATCGTCGGGCACAACGGCATAGAGTTGCGCTTGCGGTGCTTTGGCGATGGTCAGGTCTTCTACGTTCCCTTTCAGTTTAAGGTCGTAACCTTTCTTTAACTTTATCGTAGTCATTTGTTGAATAATGATTATACTTTTTTATTGATGTGACAAAGATATTAAAAAAATTTAAAACTTGGGTGTGCAATCATCAATAATTGTCACATTATTATAAAATAAATGCGCGATTGCTGGTGCGAGTTGCGAAATTGTTCGTTACGAGGCTGACGTTACAAGCGCAATACCGGCAATAAGCCTTGCGACTATCGGGCATTATGGACAAAAAGAGTTGTTAAATTGGAAATAATTGCAAAAAAAAACAACAAAAGCGCTTTGTTATATTGAAATATTTATAATATATTTGCAGTAGCATATCGAACAGCAGTGGAAGATAAATCAAGCCAAGCGAGGTGTTGTTTGCCAAACTGCCTGATTAGCAACATAGTATTGCCAATCGATTTGCTTGAGAGTAATTTTGCCATAATACGTGACCTGGCTATATCATGAAAGAGAATCTCTCGAAAGTGGTAGGTTTTGGAAGCGGAACCATGGGTGATTGTCGAATATAATAATAAGAGAGAAGTTTATATTTGAAGAACTATTAACACTATTAATAATTTAAATCATCAAAAACTAACAAATTATTTAATTATGGAAGCTCAAAAGCCTAACAAACCAGCTAAGGCCACTGCTAAGAAAAAAGGTGGTATTAACGCATTTTTGGTAATTATCCTTTGTTTTGTTGCATCTGTATGTATGTATGTATTCGTACTTGGTGCAGATTCTAACTTTGAAAATGGTCACCCAGTTAACCTGCTCGGTACAGTTCACGAAGGTGGTTTCGTGGTACCTATCATCTGGGGTCTGTTGTTCTTGGTAGTTGTTCTTTCGGTAGAACGCTTCATCGCTCTCTCGAAGGCTACTGGCAAAAAGAGCACTGACAAATTTGTATCTGACCTTAAGAAAGCCCTCGAAGGTGGCAAGGTAGAAGATGCAAAGAAGGTTTGTGCTGACCAAGGTGGCGCAATCGGCAACGCTGTTCTTTGCGCTGTAAACAAGTACGAAGAAATGCTCACCGAAACCACTCTCAAGAAGGAAGACCGTGCATTGGCAATCCGCAACGCATTGGACGAAGGTATCAACTTCGAAATGCCAACATTGCAACAAAACATGCCAATCATCTTCACCAACACCACTCTCGGTACTCTTATGGGTCTGTTCGGTACTGTGCTTGGTATGATCAAGTCGTTCTCTGCTCTTGGTAACTCAGGTGCTCCTGACTCTTCAGCTCTTTCTCAAGGTATTTCTGAGGCCCTTGTAAATACTGCTTCTGGTATTGCAACTGGTGCTCTCGCAGTTATCGCTTACAACTACTACGATACTAAGATCAACGACATCACTTACAAGATGAACGAAGCAGGTGCTGCTATCATCGCTGTATTTGAAGCAAAGGCATAATGCCCGTTGAAGGAATATTTTATTGAGAATAAAAACAAAAAAAGCAAAAACCAACTATGAAAGTTAAGACAGAGAAAAAGAAACCATTCATCGATATGACTGCGATGAGTGACGTTACTGTGCTCTTGCTTACCTTCTTCATGTTGACCTCTACATTCCTTCAAAAGGAGCCTATTACAGTAATCACGCCAGCATCAGTATCGGAAGAGAAGGTGCCTGAACAAAACTTGATTACCGTGCTTGTCGACACCGACGGTAGAGTGTTCCTGGCGCTTGCCGGTGACAAAGACTCTACACAATCGAGCGACAAAGTGCGTGTGGAATTGATTAAGAATGTAGTTGCAGAATACAACAAATTGAATCCGAGCGCAAAAATCGAGCTCACACGAGCTCAATGTGAGACCTTCGGTCAGATTCACATGTTCGGTTTGCCTATCAAGCAGCTCTCACAATGGTTGAGCATGACACCCGACCAACGCGACGAAGCTATTGACCCGGCTAAGAATCCAAATTGCGGTATTCCAATTAACATGAACGAAGATGCCAGCAAACCTAATGAATTCCAGATATGGATGAAAGCAGCTTACAACACATCGAACGATAACTTGCAAACTGCTATCAAACAGGGTAAAGGTATTGCCATCAAAGCCGACGGCTCAACTCCTTACTCTATTGTTCAAGTGGTTATGGACAATCTCCAGACATTGAAGATGAATAAGTTCACATTGTTAACAGCATTAAAAACTGAAGGAGAATAATCATGGCAAAAGGAAAGACATATACGGAGAAAAAAGACGTACGCGTCGACTTCACCCCTATGGTGGACATGAACATGCTTTTGATTACATTCTTCATGCTTTGTACCACAATGATTAAGTCTCAAACTCTGCAAATCAGTTTGCCATCAAACGAAAAGGTAGAGAAGAAGGACCAAAACAAGGTAAAGCAATCAGAGGCTATAACAGTGATTCTCGACAGCGAATTGGATAAGGACGGCGTTCCTGTAAAGGATTTCGTTTACTACTACGAAGGTATGCCTGAAGTTGCTCAAGAAGGCACCGAAATCGTAAGTAACATGCAAGAAATTGCCTTCATGCCAAACGAAAACGGTAAGGCTCAAGGTATTCGCGCTATCTTCCAACAACGCAACAAACAGGTTCTTGAAAAGATTAACGTGCTCAAGGATAAGTGGAAAGCTAAGGAAATCTCCGACTCGGTTTATCAAGCCAAGGCAAAGGAAATCCGTAACGACTCTACACTCACTCGCCCTGTTGTTATCATCAAGGCTACTCCTAACGCAAGTTACACCAGTTTGGTCACCGCACTCGATGAGATGCAAATCAACAACATCAGCCGTTATCAGATCGATCGTATCAACGAAACCGACTCTGCTATGATGACTCCATTCTTGTTGAAACGCCTGAACGCAAAGAAGTAAGATCGATATAATATGTTGAATTATTAAAATCAGAAAGGAATTTAATTATGGCAAAAAATGTAGATCTTACATCAAAAGAATGGTGCGACCTTGTATTTGACGGTCGTAACAAGGAATTCGGCGCCTACGCTTTGCGTATGGACTCGAAGCCCCGCCATTTGAAGTCGTTCATATATACTCTCGTTGGTGCGCTCATCATTGGCATCGTGGCATATTCTTACATGAAGGTTGCTGCTTACATCGAAGAACAACGCATTCTCGACGAAGCCAGCCAGCAAGAAGTGCTCTTCGAAGCTGCTGAAGAGGAAGAACCTGAAGAGGAAGAACAAGAGAAGTACGAAGAACAAAAGCCTGAGGCTCTTCCTGAAGAAATCCTCAATACCGTAAAGGTAACTGAGCTTCTTATCGCTAAGGACGAAGAAGTTCGCTCGGAGGACGAAATCAAGACTCAGGATGAATTGAAGGAAACTCAAACAGCATTCGGTCAAACCGACTTCGATAAGGGTACTGATGACCGTAACGTAACTCGTGAACACAAAAACGAGGTTATTGTAGAAGAGAAGAAACCGGAACCCGTTAAGGAAGAAGTCTTCAAGGCTGTAGAGCAGATGCCTACATTCCCTGGAGGTGAAGCTGCCCTGATGAAATGGCTGCAAAGCCACATCAACTATCCTACCGTGGCTATGGAAAACAACGTACAAGGTAAGGTTATCGTACAGTTCGTTGTTACCAAGACTGGTAAGGTGGGTGAAGTAAAGGTGGTTCGCTCGGTTGACCGTGACCTTGACAAGGAAGCCGTTCGCGTATGTAAGTCATTACCTGACTTCGTACCGGGCCGTATGAATGGTCAAGCAGTGAACGTTTGGTACACTCTTCCTGTTACCTTCAAACTTCAAGGTGCTAACTAATCGCGATTTCAATCACGATAGAAGTTGATAATTTAAGTCGCTGGCGTTGGAAAACTCTTTCGCCAGCGATTTGTTTTGTATAGTTTCTACCATTTGTTGCGCGAATTTTTAGCTCTTCGGATATGTGCGATATGCGTGAAATAGTGTTGTTTTACATTTGCTTTTGTGCTTTCGACATTCAGTTTTGAATTTCTTAACCAAAAATTCGGTAAAATTTTCGCCATTATGGGCTGTTGTTACGGCATTTTTAATTAACTTTGAGGAAATTATTTTTGTTTGTGCGTATATAGTGCTTTTGCCAGCAAAAGCGTTGTTGTAAGCCTTCGACAATGATAACTTTTTTATGTTTTTGCAATGGAGCAAGAGAATAAGAAAAATGAATCGAAGAAGAGCATCAAGGTGATGTTCGGATTGTTTATGATATTCATCTACGTAGGCATGGGCATCTTAGTGTTGCTCGGCATGTTTGATTGGCTGCCCCGATGGGCGCGCTATTCATTGGGCACGCTGTTCATTGTCTATGGCATTTGGCGGTGCTACCGTTATGTTGCCGGCGTCGACTCACGCGTGTGAGGTTGCGCAAGCAAAAGGTATAAGCCGATTTTGATTATTAAATTAACGTTTGATTTAATTAAGACGGAACGCAAAATGAAAAAGATATTACTTACATTATCGATTGCTGCAGCTGCAACATCAATGCTGATGTCGTGTGGTGGCAAGAAGTCGACTGGCACTGAGGATACCACCACAAGTGGCATGACATCGATTGTGTGCGACCAATCGTTTCAGAACATCCTCAATCAGGAGATTGAAGTGTTTGAGTTCACATATCCAAATGCGAGCATTATTCCGTATTATCAAGACGAAAGTGCTGCAGTTGACTCGCTTTTGCAGATGAAGACGCGGTTGATAGTCACTGCCCACGAGTTGACACAGGAGCAGAAGGATTATTTGAAGTCGAAGAATCGACCGGCACGCACACAACGTCTGGCAGTAGATGCCATTGCGTTGATTGTGAACAAGGAAAACGACATCGACGAATTGTCGATGCAAGATTTGCGAGATATTTTCACGGGCAAGGTGATGAAGTGGGGCGAAATCACTCCCACCAAGCTAAAACGCGACAGCATTGCCGTGGTGTTTGACGGCAGCGGCTCAAGTGTGACTCGATATATGCGCGATTCGTTGCTCAATGGCAAGCCGTTCATCAAGAATGTGTATGCTCAAGGCTCGAGTGAAGATGTGTTCGAGCTGGTTTCGAAGCGCAAGAATGCACTTGGCATAATTGGTGTGAGTTGGATTACTGCCGACATGAAGGGCAAGAGCGAGCCGGTTGAGCAGCGTGTGGCAAAGCTGAACGAAAACGACACCACCACCATTGATTTCGAAAACAGCCGCATAAAGGTGCTTAAGGTGCGCCGCGACGACGAGCTCATTGGCTATAAGCCGTATCAGGTGTATATCTACGATGCACGTTATCCGCTCTATCGAAGCATTTATGTCACTTGCACTGGTCCGGTGGGTGGCTTGGCACAAGGATTCTATTGCTTCTTGACTGGCTTCATTGGTCAGAAGATAATTCAGAACACCGGAGTGCTTCCGGCAGCTATTCAGCCACGCGTTGTTAGCATCGATTAAACCAAAGCGGCAGTGATATAGTCAAAAATAACAGAGAGAAGAAAATAAATAATTTTAACAACTATAATTAAGACAGAAATGAAACTTAAGATTTTTGCAATCCTTTTATTAGGTGGCTCATTGGTGAGCAATGCACAAGGTTACAAGGACGGTATTGAGTATTTCAAGGTTGGTAAAATCGACAACGCAAAGGAATTGCTCGATAAGAACCTTAACAATTCAACAACTGTAAAGAGCCAGGCATATTGCTATCTTGGTCATATCGAGGCTTCGAAGGGTAATGTTGCCGGCGCAAGAGACTTCTACAACAAGGGTGTTGCAGCCGATGCTAACGATCCATTCAACTACATTGCACTTGGTGCGCTCGACCTCAAGGCCAACAACGAGAAGGCTGCTGAAGAGCAATTCAAGACTGCTTTGAAACTCGACAAGAAAAATGCTTCGGTTTATGCTGCAATAGCACGTGCTTACTACGATGCTAATCCAACAACTTATGCAAAGGTAATTGCCAAGAACATCGAAAAGGCACGCAAGACCAATGCTAAGGACCCGGATGTTTACATCTTGGAAGGCGATATGAAGGCTGCTGAAAAGGACTACGGCGGTGCTGCAGGTCAATACGAACTTGCTTTCACCTACGAGCCCGACAATGAAGAGGCTTATGTGAAGTATGCCAACACTTACTTCAACGTGAACCCTGCTATGGCTACCGAACGCCTCGAAGAACTCGTTGCAAAGAATCCTAACTCGGCGCTTGCTCAACGCGAACTTGCTGAAAAGTACTACGAACGCGACCTCGGCTCGAAGGCTGCTGAACAATATGGCAAGTACATCAAGAATCCTAACCACTTCAAGCAAGACGAAATTCGCTACGTTCAGCTTTTGTTCTTCGGACAAAAGTATCAAGAATCGTTTGATTTGGCTTCGAAGATTCGCTCGGCTGTAGCTGCAGGCGACAAGGACAACTTCTTTATGTGCCGTATGCAACTCTACAACATGGTTGCTCTTCAAAACTGGACTGAGGCTGAAAAGTTTGGCGCTGAATTGTTTGGTTTGAACATACCGGGCACTGAATATGCTTCGAAAGACTATGTTGACTATGCAACTGCTTTGAAGAATGTGGGCAAGGCTGCTGAATCGGTAGCTCAATACGAAAAGGCTGTTGAAGTTAATCCTAACAACCTCGACCTGGTTCGCGACTTGGTTGACGTTTACGATGAAGCACAAAACTTCGAAAAGGCTGCAATCTATTATCAAAAGATTGTCGACAGCGAAGAATGCAAGGCTAATGACTTGTATGTTATGTCGACCAAATACTTCAATCTTGCTGTAACAACTGAAGACGCTGCTAAGAAGGCTTCGGCTATTGAAGGTGCACGCAAGTATGCAGCAATGGCAAACGAACGAGTTCCTGGCAACTATCGTATCGTTCAACAACAAGCCAAGGTTGAAAGCCTTGCAGGCAACAACGACGAAGCTGTTAAGTTCTACAATGCCACTATCGACATCCTTAACGAAAAGGAAAATGGCAAGGTTGAATATAAGGACGTTTACATCAGCATCTATGGCAACTTGGCTCGCATGGCATTCGACAAAGGCGACACAGCCGGTGCTAAGGAATACTACCTCAAGTGGCTTGAAGTAGACCCAAGTAACGATGCACTTCGCAAGTATGTTGAAGGTCTCAAGTAATTTGAACTGATATTATAGATATCAACGACCAATAGTTGCGGTATTTGATTGCTTTGCAGTTGAATACCGCAATTTCTTTTTATCTGGGTTTGATTATGTAAGATTTTTCAAGTAATTTTGAAATCAATATATAATTTGAAATAACTAAGCAACCTATTTGAAAACGATGAAATTGTTAAAACGAATAATAGTTTCGGCAGCGCTTGCCTTTGTGCCGATGTCGATGATAGTTGCTGAAGGGCGATTGTCGAACGTAACACAGGCTTTTCTGAGTAATGTGAATGCCCGACAGACTGCTGTAGGCAGAACAGCTCGCACTTTGGAGTCGGCTGCTGAACGTCGAAGCGAGAAACGCACGCTGCGCGTCAATCGCCGAGGCTCGGACAGAGCAAGCAGCATAGTGCCGGTGGCTATGGTTGACGACAAACCCACTGTGCAAGCTTTTGTTAGTGTCGACGGCTGGAATGCGGCGCCGCTGGCTGAACTTCAATCGATGGGCGTGCAGGTGAATGGTGAGTATGGCGATGTGCTCACGGTGACTGCGCCGATTGAAAAACTTGAGGCTATTGCCAAGTTGGGCAAAGTGCGCCAAGTGGCAGTTGCACATCGCGTGAATTTGAAAACCGACAAACAGCGTAGCACGGCTAACGTCAACCAGGTGCATTCGGGCACGGGGCTTAGCATGCCTTATAAGGGTCGTGACGTGGTTGTGGGCGTGATTGATGCCGGCATCGATTTCAACCACATGGCTTTTAAAGACGAAGATGGCAACACGCGAGTGAAGCGGGTGTATATGCCAGGCGGAACAGGCAACAGTCCGGTGGTGAATGGAAAGACTCTGCCAGGCGCCGAATACACCACCCCCGAAGAGATTGCAAAACTCACCTGCGATTTGACAGGCGAGTCGCACGGCACACACACTTCAGCCATTGCAGCCGGAACCAAGGTTGGCTCGTATGGCGGCATGGCGCCCGAAGCCGACATTGTGTTATGTGGATTGGCTAACGACCTCACCGATGCTAATATAGTCAATTCGATTAATTATATATTCAGTTATGCCGAAAGTGTAGGCAAACCGGCGGTGGTGAATTTGAGTTTGGGCGACCACGTTGGACCACACGATGGCACCACCGACTTTTGTAAGTCGCTCGACGCTTTGAGCGATGCCGGCAGGTTGTTGGTGCTTTCGGCAGGAAATGAGGGCGGCTATAAGTTACACTTTGGCACCACGTTCACCAATACCGGCACATCGGTGGCTCAGAATACGGTTCTGCTTATCGACAGCGATTATTATGGCGGTTCCTATGAATCGGCTATTGACATCTATGGCTCCGATGCCAGTGCATTCACTTTTCAATATGTGGTGATTGACGCCAACGGCAATCAGAAAGCGGTGTCGAAGAAGCAGACGGCAAGCGCCAATGGCACTACGTTCAACATGTCTACTCACTCAACCTTCAAGAACTACTATGATGGTTCGGGAACTGCATGGTTTGGTGTTGATGCCAATAGC
>SFEA01000032.1 GCA_004557385.1 Bacteroidales bacterium | reverse complement strand
GGCGTCGAAGATGTCGAACAATGTTGTGCCACTTCGAGGCACATTATTATTGGAGCCACCTCTCCGCAGGCTGCGCCCTTGTGGGCTTGCCAGCGGTTATGCATGGTTTGCCATCTCCGATGGCCCCTCGCTGCGTCCCTCCGGGCGTATGGCAATACGCACTAAAGGTCTCTCGCAGAAACCGCAGAACGGGGAAGTATAATAAGCGCCGGAGGTCTTCGAGGCACATTATTATTGGTGCCACCTCTCCGCAGGCTGCGCCCTTGTGGGCTTGCCAGCGGTTATGCATGGTTTGCCATCTCCGATGGCCCCTCGCTGCGTCCCTCCGGGTGTATTGCCATACGCCCCTACAAACATCTGCCAACCGTCGCACACAACCGCGTGAGCGGTTAATATCGAAGGCACATAGTTGGCTATGATTGCACGCATACCGTCGCACACAACCGCGCGAGCGGTTGCAATTAGCATAACCCCATGTTGACGGCAAACGTAGTGCAGCCGGCTACGTGGGGATAGCCGATGAACCCCAGAGGCATCAACCGCGGCGCAGTTGCAGATTCAGCAGACTGTGGTAATTCGCGTCCTGTCCGGATGCCTTTCACGGTGTGGCGAATGTCCTCCACCTATAAAATAAACATTATGCCGATTGCTTGTTATTTGGGGAATAATAACTAACTTTGACTATGCTATGCGGGCAGGGCATGTATTTGCCGCCTGAACGTAACGAATAATAACCGATAAAACAGACATCATTATGGAAGCAAAAGAAAAAGTATTGGCTACAATGAAACAAGCCGGCGAACCATTGAACGCAGGTAAAATTGCTGAACTTTCGGGCTTGGACCGCAAAGAAGTGGATAAGGCAATGAAAGAATTGAAGGCTGAAGGCGCTATTGTGTCGCCTGTACGCTGCAAATGGGCTCCTGCTGAATAAAAGCAAACAAGAAAGATGAAAAAGACAGTGTTGATAACCGGTGCCACAAGCGGCATCGGTGAGGCTTGTGCACATAAATTTGCCGAAGGCGGCTACGACTTGATTCTGACAGCGCGCCGTGCCGACAAGTTGGCTGCCATTAAGGCAGAGCTGGAGAGCAAGGGCGCGTGTGTGAAGACGCTTGTGTTTGACGTGCGCGACGTGGATGCTGCCAAAGCCGCAGTGGAATCGCTTGAAGGTGATTGGCAGACCATCGATGTGCTTATCAATAATGCCGGTTTGGCGTTGGGCCTCGACAAGGAATATGAAGGCGACATTGATGAATGGGCTACAATGATTGATACTAACATCAAGGGCCTGTTGACTATGACCCGCCTGATTGTTCCGGCTATGGTGAAGCGCAACAAGGGTCATGTGATTAACGTGGGCAGCGTGGCTGGCGATGCGGCATACGCCGGCGGAAATGTGTATTGTGCCACCAAGGCTGCGGTGAAAGCCATCACCGACGGTTTGCGCATCGATGTGGCAGAATCGGCGGTGCGCGTCACCAACCTCAAGCCGGGACTTGTGGAAACCCATTTCAGCAATGTGCGTTTCCGTGGCGACGACGAGCGCGCCGACAATGTGTATCGAGGCATCACGCCGCTCACCGGCAAGGATATTGCCGACGTGGCATTCTATGCCGCCAGTGCGCCCGAGCATGTGCAGATTGCCGAGGTGCTGATTCTTGCCACGCATCAAGCCAACGGCAGCTACATCCACCGCGAGCTGTAATTGATATAGGTAATTCGCGTCCTCCACGGACGCCCGTATGCGTCGCCGAAGCATCTGCCATGTTGTAGGGGCGTATGGCAATACGCCCAGTGACCGCAGCGATGTGAAGGAGTCTCTCGCAGAAATCGCAGAACGGGGAAGTATGTGGAGCGATAGCGCAACCTGCGGGGAGCGGATACCTCACTATCATTCGGCGTCGAAGATGTCGAACAATGTTGTGCCACTTCGAGGCACATTATTATTAGTGCCACTTCTCCGCAGGCTGCGCCCTTGTGGGCTTGCCAGCGGTTATGCATGGTTTGCCATCTTCGATGGCCCCTCGCTGCGTCCCTCCGGGCGTATTGCCATACGCCCCTACATGCGAGTGGATGCGTTTTGTGATTGGCAATGATTTTGTTATGATAAAAAAAGGGGGCAACTCATCACGAGCTGCCCTCTTTGCTATTCTTATAGGTATTATTTATGGTAAATAATGGAGTTCATTGTTGGGTGAACTGGATAGCGGTTGGCGCATATTCAGTTCCTACCTGCTTACCAGCTTCGAAGGTGATTGCCACCTGCGATTCGTAGAGCTTCTGCGCGCGGCTTGAATAGTATTTCAGCGTAATCTTCTCGCTTGCGCCGATGCTGCCGTTGATGGTCATCACGTAGATGGTCTGGCTGTTGCCGATGGTTTTCACCTGTGCTACGCCGCGACACTCGTTGCCCACGAAGGCAGCCATAAGGTCGGACGTAGAACCCAGATTAGCCAGGTTGCCCGTTAGGGTGAAGCAAGCGTCCATCTGCAGCGGATGCTTGCCGTTGAGGTCGATGGCAAGGTTCTTTGGCTGCGAAGCGCTGCCAGTCACCGAGTTGTTGGCGAACGATGTTACAGACGGAGCAGTGAAGATGTAACCCAGCTTGCTGTTGTAGTATTTCACTTCGATGTTAGTGCCGTCGGGCACAACGCCTTTCATCACTAATTTGTAAGTGGAATTGCCGATGTATTCGCCGGTGCCGATGCAGTTGCCGGCGGCAAATGCTGCCAGATGGTCGGCAGCAGCGTCGGCATAACCGGTGAGCGGCGAGGTGAGAGCCACGTAGGCAGTCATGCTGCCGTTAGGCACGAATGTGAGAGCCACGGGAGCGTCGGCAGAGCCAATCGAACCGTTGTTGGTGATGGTGAAAGTCTGCTCTGAAGCGTAGGTGCATTTGCCCTCGGCGCTATAGTATTTGAAGCGGAACGATTCGCCCTCTTTAGCGCCAAAAATGTCGAATGAGTAGCTGCCGTCGGCGTTGACATAGGCAATGGAGCGACATTCGTCGCCCACGATAGCGGCAATCTCATCGGTTTGTGCAGCCTTGTGAGGCAGCGCGTCGGGCGCGATGGTGACGTAAGCCTTTGCGATGCACGAATACTTGCCCGATTGCAGGAAATTAGGGTAGGCAGGAGCGTCGGCGGTGCCATACACCTTGTTGATAACGTAAGGCACGTCGCTTGCCGCCGATTTGTAGATGCGGCCGCTGTGGCTGCTGAAGTAGCGGAATTCAACATTGCCGCTTTCGTTAGAAGGCGCTTTCACTTGAATGAAGAATAGCTTCACGCCGTCAACCGTGACAACCTGTGCCACGCCGCGACATTCGTTGCCGATGAAGGCAGCCATTTGGTCGGCGTCGGCAGCAAAATGCTCGAGAGCCGGCACGAGGCGCACAACGGCAGTCATGCTTGTAGGATAGACCGATTTGTCGGGGTCGGTCCACGATGGAGCGGCATCGTTGCCTGAGAAGTCGACAGCCCATTGCGGAGCATTCGCCGAGGCTTCTTGAGCCGCGGTCCAGCCCGGATTGCTGTTGGCAAAGTCCTCGGGCGCAACGCTCCAGTCGGGGCGAGGGGTAGCGGGTTCGTCCTCGCTGCTGCACTGTGCCATCGACAGGCTTAATGCGATTAGAAATATGATATTGAAATGCTTCATCATAGTTTATTTGAGAGTTTTTTTTAAGTAACCCCGCCGGTGCAACCGTCGTGAGAAAGGCATCGACGGGGATTGAATTATGAAACGATTATACAATTAGCGCTTAACGGTCTTTATTGCATTAACCTTGCCGTTGATGACCACGTTGACGATGTAAACGCCATCTACCACGATGTTGCCGTTAACATCCCAAACGATGTTCACCGAACCATTGTCGTTGCAGTCGTGCCACTGAGCCACGCGAGCACCAGCCACGTCGGTGACAAATACGTCGACCTTGGCATCGGCATCGGCAGAAGCCTTGATGTTGAGCACGCTGTGGAACGGAGTCGGGTAAACCATCACGTTTTCGCCCTCGTTGCCGAAGCGGATTACCATAGGCGACTTGAGCGAGCCAACAGTGGCGTTAGCACCGTAGGTTACAGCACCCTTGGCAACAGCCTTGACGTCGTCGGCGCGTTGGAGAGCAATGTCGACAGCTTCCGAAGCGTCGCCGTTGATTGTCATCAGGAACAGGGTAGAGCCATCAGGCATTGTGGTGGCGTTAGCCACGCCGCGACATTCGCCGTTTTCAGCGTAAGCAACCAGTTGGTCGCTTTCTGAAGCCTCGATGCCTTCAACGCGAATCACAGCCGTCATGTTGGTTGCGTAGCGGCGTCCGTATTCAGCCACCTCGGTGCAAGCCTCGTTGTCGTTGGCGCGAGTGCTGGTCACTGACATTGTCTTGCGTCCAATCGACGACTTCGACGGATATTGCAGTTCGGCGTCGGTCTTGGCTTGACGTTGCAGCATGTAGCCCTTGCCGCTTTCCATATATTCCAGACTACCAATCCAGCCCACGTTGCCGTCGTACATAGCCACTGCGGTTTGCGACTTCACGATGTCGCCTTCCGAAGCCTCGTAACCGGCGAGAGCTTCCTTGAGCGTCATGTTGTCGGCAGGCAGATAGGAGATGTAGTTCCAGCGAGCGGTGCCGTCGTCTTTGGTGCCGATGATGCTGAGCTTGCAAGTCTTGGTGTCGATAGGAGCACCCGAAATGTCGAGCGTCTTAGCCTTGGCGCTGCGCATCATGTACATCGAAGTGTTGTTGAGTGCAGGCAGAGTGCCCACCCAACCATTCGACGAGTAAGAAACGAAGCCGTCGGTTTCGCTCTTGAGCAGGTCGTCGGCGGTCCAAGTGTTGCCGGCAAGCAGAGCGTTGATGTCGCCAAGGTTCTTGTTGTTGACGTTGAGTGAAATCCAGCTCCAGCCTTCGGCGAGGTTGATTTGCTGAACGCGCATGTCCTTAGCGGTGAATACAACCGGGTTGCTTGGCGAGCCAATCACGCTGTTGTTCACGAAGTGAATTGGCGACGAAGGTTCGGCAATGTAAGTAGAGCCGGTGCTTGCGTCCCAGATGCGGAATTCGAGGTCATTGCTTGCTTCGGTCTGGTTAGAGTAGACGGTGAGCATAGCGTACCACATGTCGTTGACCTTATAGTACTTGTTAGTGCAAATGCCCACGCACTCGTTGCCGTCGAATGCGGCGAGGATGTCCTCTTCGTCAGATGAATAAGTGTTGTTGATGAGCATCTTGCCGAAAATCGACATGTTGTATTGATAGTCGGCTGGGTTGACGCTCCACGATGGTTTTTCGCCATCAACCTTAACGGTGAGCTCGAGTGCTTCAACCACGTTGTTGTCGTTGCGCAGGTAAATCACTTCGTCGTATGTGCCGATGTTGAGGCCAGCATCGACGGTGAACTTGATGTCGACGCCCGAAACCGGGTCGATAGTGCCGCTCGAAGGCGTTACGTCGAGCCACGAAGGCATATTCTCGATGGTGTAGTGCTGAATTGAACCGCCGTTGTTGTTGGCTCGTACGGTGAATTGCTTTTCTTCTTGAACCATCTTGCTGACCGACAAGCTCGATTCCGACCACTTGAGTTGGTTGCGGTCGATGTAAGCGCTCCAAGTGATTGGGCTTACAATCTCGTTGCCGTTGAGGTCGCGAACACCGTCGACAGTGAATGTCACGATGGTCTTTTCGATGCGCTCGTAAGGCTCTTTGAGGGTGATTATAAGCGCGTCGTTGTTAACAACAAAGTCGTAGAGCAGTTTGCTAACCGGACCCTTGCTCTTCACCGGAGCCGAAACCTTAGTTACGGTGGCGAGGCTGTCGGTGATTTCGATAGGCTTAACCGCCATCGAAGCGTCTTTTTGCACCTTGGCATCGCATGCCGAGAACGTGAGTTCCTTGATGCCGTCGTTGTTGACGTAAGTCTCAAACGGATAGTAAGCCATCAAGCCTTGTTCGGTGCCGTCGAGCTGCTGGGTGAATGTTTCAGAAACAATCGACTCGCTGCGGTAGAGTTTCCACATGCGGAATTCGTCGATTTCGCCCTTGAAATAGTTGTCGGTGGTCTTAACGCTGGTGGTGTCGGAACTCCAAACGCGGGCACCGAGGTTGAAGTAAGCCGACGAGATGCCGCCCAGGTCGTTTGCGTCGAAGTAGGTGTTGAGCTTACCGTCGACGTAGATTTGAGCGCGTCCGCTGGTGCGGTTCACGGCTACTGCAGCGTGGTGCCAGTTGTTGTCGTTGAATGTTCCGGTGCAAGTGGCAGTGGTGCCGTTGTTGCTGAATGCGAGTCGGCCTTCCTCGTCGAAGCCGAGGCAGAACTCGTTGAACGAGTGGTTGAAGTCGCCGCCGTCGCCACGTCCGTTGGATACGATTGCAGCGTTCTTTTGACCTTCTTCAGCCTTGAACCACAATTCCATGGTGTAGTCCATCGACGAGTCGATAACGCACGAGCTACCCGACGAGATGTCGAGGTGGCGAGTGCCGTCGAGCTTAACAGCACGACCTTCAGGCACAACCCAAGTGCCGCCATTGAGCTCGAGGTTAGCACCGTGAGCCTTGTCGGCGAGCATGTCGCCGCGGGCTTCGCTCATCGGGTAGTAAGCCAAGAGGTTGCTTTCGGAGCCAGAGAGCAGGGTGAGGCTGTTAGTCTGCAGGCGAGCCGACGAAACCACCTTGTCCCAGATGCGTGCGTTGTGCATGTTTCCTGCGAAGTTGTTTTTGCCGTCGATGCTTGCGCCGAAGGTGTAGGTGCCTTCGCCGTCGAAGCCGTTGGTTTCAACTTCGCTGATGTATTCAACAAAGTTATAGAATGCGCTCACTTTTTCTTCGCCGTCGTAGGTCATTGCCACGTGAGCCCAAGTGCCTTGGTCGTAGGCAACTTGCTTGTCGCTGATGATGGTCTTGTCGCCCACTTTCACTTTGAGGCGATTGTCGGCGGTGATGCCCAGTTCAATAGCGCTGTTGGCTGTGCCTTGGCTGAACAGAACTGCATCTTGTGGCTTGTCGGCAAGAACCCACATTTCCACGGTGAGCGGCTTGTTGTGCCAGTTGCGGTTGAACTCGGTGGTGAGCACGTCGTTTTCGCCGTCGAGACGAACCGAAACCGAGTGGTCGGTTTGTGCGCCGTTGCGAATGCCGGTCACCTCAAAGTTGTTGTCGGTGAGCAAGCCTTCGGCAATGGTTTCGTTGAAGTTCAGGCGAATTTCGTCGTTCACAGTGAGCACGCCGTTGGCAGGTTGTGCGCTGCCGAACAGGCGAGGGTTATACATATCCTTGATGCCGCTGTGAACAGCCGAGTAGTTATAAACCTCAGAGACGCCATTCTTGCTTGTGCCCACAGCGCGGAGGTCGTAGCGCTGGTCGGGCAGGTCGTCCATAAACAGCTTGTAAGTGATTGTGCCCGCTTTCGTCGGGTCAATCATCTCGGCGTTCTGATTTTTTGCAAGAGCTTCTTTGTATGGAATCGTGTCGTTGTAGAAACTCTTCAACGTAATCCAATCATCGTCGGAGCCCGAAGCCGGCTTGTATTGCAGCATTACGCGTTGGAAGTTGTCGTAGTTCACGTCGAATTCGTTGAGCGTAATCTCCATGTAATGCTTGGTGTTTCCGTTCACTTCTTCGGTAGGCAACTTGGTGTTGTAGGTCCAGTTGTCCGATGGGCTCTTAATGTTCACGTCGGTAGCCGACGGTGTGAAGCTGACCTTCAGTATCACGTCATCAACAATGTCATCGAGGAAGTCGGTTGGGTCGCACTGACATTGCGATTGCAGTGTCAGGCGCAAGCCATCGTAGGTCATCGCCTTGCCTTTGCGCACTTCCAGAGTCTTTTTGAGTGAGCCGCCGGCGGGAACCAAGTATGGGATGCCGGTGGTGCTCACCGGTGCGCCGTCAATATAGAGTTGTGCGCCGTCTTCGTTTGATGAGCCATCGAGGCAGAGGTTGAACCAGCCGTCTTCTTGCGCTTGAGAGTTGTTGCGCAGATACAATGTGAAGTAAGCCGGTTTGCCTGAAGGCACATTCTGGATATAGTCGTTTTCGACCGAAAGTTCTGGCACCTCAATCTGCACAGTGGCTTGGTTGAGAACTTTCTTGCCAGGCATATAGTAGCGGGTTTTTTCTTCGCCTTCGTACGGGCAAGAAGTTGCACCGCCCTTGGTCTTGAATATGAATGTAGAGAATTGAGTTTCCTCGCTGTTCATATCCTTATATTTGATGAACTCGCCGTCCTTATTATAGCCCGTTTCACGGCATATATCAACGCTGATATAGTCGTCATCGCCACTCTCCACAAGTTCAAATCCTTGGCAGTGGGCAGCCGTTTCTTCGTCGGTAAATTCGCCGCCATGGGTTGTCGATGCATTCTCGTCGATTGATATGATAAATCCTGCGCTATTGTTGTTAACACCAAAATCATTAAAATAATTTCCTGCAAGAGTAAATGAAAAACGTTGTGTTTCGGTGCGAGTGGTGGCAAAACTTTCGGAATAAGCGTATGTGCCACCGGCTTGGAACGAGACGTTGTTCAACGGTTCTGCATTAACCTTCTGTTGCTCGTTGTCGGCAATATGTTGTTCCCAACGCTCAATCGATTGGTTGAACACGAGGATAGAATCGGTTTTAACTTTATCGTAATTCGTAGGGAAGTAAATCTTGTAGCTTGGACCATCGAATGCGTCTTCAAGGTTGTTGTTACCAAACACCGGGTCGTTGTTGCTGCGACCAAAGTTCGGGTTGTCGGTAGGGAGCTTAGAAACATAGTAATTTGTCTTTGTACTATCGGCTAATGCTTGCCAGTCAGACACTTCGCCTTCTTGGTGGAGAAGTTGGTTTCGCGTATCCTTCCACTTCGGTATCATGGTGTTTTCGAGGAAAACCTGAGGATATGCGAACATCGTCTTATATTTCTCCGCCAGACTCAATCCCCGTGTTTTCACAACTACGTATTCGGCATCTTCCGAAGTTAAGTCCTCTAAAACGGTATAAGCATCAGCGTTCTTCGTATATTCCTTTTGACTCATCACAGCAATGTTGTCGGTAGTGCCAACGCCAATATTGGTAGAGTAACCCACATATAAGTCGCCGTTTGAACCTACATAAAGCGGGTCAGAGCTTGTGGTAAATCGAGTAGTTGTGCTAAACTCAGAATAGTCGGAGTTGGTGCCACCTATCATTGTGGTTTGAGATACCCCGAAACCATTCTCATTCTTAAGTTCGGTGTTGTTAATAGAACCCGCGCCAAGACCGACGAAGGTAATCACTGCAGCACCAACTTTTTTTGTGGAAGTAATATTAAAATTATTAACCAATTCACCAGTATATGAGCTGGTTCGCGATACGGTTATGCCCTTTTCGAGGTATGAATAACTGTTGGTGCCCGGAGGGTCGCGAAGCACAAACATCAGTTTGTCGGGACCTTCGGTAATGAAGTCGCTACCGTTAATGACTGAGCCAATAACAACGGCGTTGAACTTGCCGTCCCAATCAATAGGCTTGTCGCTGCCGTCGTAAGTCATTGTCATACTCACTGAACGCAAACCGCTTGTAGTATTAGGTTCGTCTACCTGGAATGTCCATTCGGCATAGCCGTTTTCGTCGGTTACTATTTCCTCATCATCACCTTCTTCTTCATCTTCTTCGCCTTTACCAGAGTATGCCAAGTCGCCGCCAAATGAAAGGGTGGCTTCAGGTACAGCTACAATGTCTTCTTCAACGCCTTCTTTGTCATTGCCGTTGACATCTTTGTAGCGATACACTTCGGCTGTAGTGATGCCAAATGTTACGTTCTGGTATTGCTCGTAGATAGGCATTCCGATGACATATTTTCCGGTATCCTTGTCGTAGGTTGTGAGTTCATACGAATTACTGTTGTCCAAAGTCGTCACTTTGATTTTTTCTTTACCAAAATAGTCAATCTCCGAGCCGTTTTCTAATTGTTTAACCAAAATAGATGGGTCGACCTTGGCAATGAACTTCGACATTTGGTTGTATTCAACCGAGTCGGTGCGGTTGATGTATTGACCTTCAACCGAAACCGAGTCGACATATTCGTTCACGCTATACTGCTTAACGAAGCAGTTGGTTAGGTCAACGGGTTCGTTGTTGCCAGAAATGTTATCATATCCAGGCACAGCGACTTTTACACTATACGACAACGGAAGCAAGTCAACCATAAATTCGCCGGTTTCGGCATTCGGGATTACGGTGATGGTGTTGCCACTGAAATTTGCAGTGTTGGTCTTAGGACCACCCTTCACGTAAGGATTGTCGAAATGCTCGTAGGTTTTTTCTACGCTGCCGCTATATGCTTCATATTTGCCTTGATAGGTGAGAGTCACCTTGATGCCGTCGGCAAGGTTGTTCTTCGAGAGCGAGTGTCCCAAAGGATATTCCTCTTGAATGCCACCGCCGGCAACACGGCCAATGTAGCGCACGCGTGTGATGTCGATAATTTCGACGCCTGGGAGCATATCCTGATAGTTACGGTCGCTGCCGTCGAGGTTGGTGATGCGGCCGTCTTTCTTGAAGGTGTGGTTTGCCAATTCGGCACGCACTTCGTGAGTGCCCACAGGCACGTTGATGGTGAAATGACCGTCGGCGTCTGTTTTGATGATGTTGTTCTTGCCGTCCATCACTACCACGCCGTCAACTTTGAACATAACGCCTTCAACAGGAACTTCTCCGCCATCATAGTAAACTTTACCCGATACTTCGAACGACGATTTGTCGGTGAAGTTCACAGTGTGGCTTTGCGATTTCTCGCTCAACAGACGCAATTCCTTTTCCGATTCGAATTTGTGAATGCCGAGGCGAGGAATCACCATGTAGGTGGTTCCGTTGCCGCGATATGGCAGCGAGCGCAGCGAGTACGAGCCGTCGGTGTCGGTGTAGCTGCGGAAGCCCAGCTGCGATGTGGTTGGCACGTCGTCTTCAACGAGTGTAGCACCGCTCACCGAACCGTGATTCTTGTTGTACTTGGTGCCTTTGTACGATATGTCGAAGAATTGAGTGCTTACCGAGTAGTCGAATGTATAGTAAGCATCGAGGCCTGTTTCGTTACCAACGATGTAGCGGCCGTAGTCGCGAGCAATGCTGATGCTGTCGCGAGCCACGCTCCACAGACGCACGTCGTCAATCACACCCTTGAAGCCTTCGCCAATCTCCACTTGAGAGTTGTTGTCAGTCACTGTTGCAGTGCGGTTGACTACGGCTTGAATGGTGTCGTTGACGTAGAGATAGATTTTATCGGTGTCAGCCACTGCCGAGACGTGAACAAACGACGCCGATTTGGTGAACTTGCTCACATTGTCGGTTGTGGTTACGCTCTGCGAACCTACGGTGAATTTAAACTTGTCGTTGAGATATTCCAGAGTGTACATTCCCGGTTTTTTCACAATTACGCCGTTGCCTTCAGGCTTAACCCAAGCTTCGAGGGTTGCATTGGTGGCATTTTTCAGCACTAAAGTAGTGTCGGTGGTGAGCTTGTTGCTGCCGTCGAAGCGATAAGCCTTGCCGGTGATACCGGTGCCGTCGCTCACTTCGGCGCGCACTTCAGCGTCGGGCACTGCCTGACCGCTCTCAAAGGTGACGCGGCCGTAGATGTCGCCCGTTGGAGTGCGGAAGCCCACTTCTATCTTGTCATAGACTTCCTCCACGGTTTGTGTGCCGCACTTGGTTACAGCAGCAATCTGATATTCGTAAACTACACCCGGATTCGACTTGATGTCGGTGTAGGAATAATCTTTCGAAGCCATATTGGCTGAAACTTGGTCGATTTGGCGGAAATCCTCGCCCGAACCATATTCGCGAGCACGAATCGAGAATACGTCGATTGGCTTCTGGTCGCTTGTCCATTCCAGTTCAACGTGGTCGCTGAAATAGCCTTTAGAGGCTGAAAGCGAGGTCACTTGACCCACATTGGCAATGAAAATCGGGTTGGGACAAGAAACCTCAACGCTTGTTTGACGTTGGTATTGCGTGTTTCCTGGAACAACCGCAATGTCGAAGGTGTAAACGTCGCACGATGTGGTGAGCTCTTCGGTGTAGCTGCGGGCGTTGATTTCTTCGTCAGATAGTTCCTTAGAATATGACGTTCCCTTGGCTGTATTGAATCGCGTGATGGTTATTTTTGAACCTTGCGACCAAATGTTACCGTCGTCGTAATCCCAAGTGATTTTAACATGGGTGTCGTCACTCATTACGGCTGTTGCCGACTTAATGTATTTGTGCTTTGTGCTTACAGGCACACTGCAGTCGATAAATTCGTTCCAACCCCATTTCGAAGCCGAAGCGGTTCGGCGAATGCGATAGTAATATGTACCATCGAATTTGGTGCCACTCACATCATCGTAGAGTTCGTAGTTCTGGGTTGAACGATTGTATTGTACCTTGGTTGATAGCGTAGTGGTATATGAAGCTGAAAAATTTTCATCGGTGCTACGTTCCAGTTCAAATTCGTCACCTTCCTGGCAGTCATTTCCGCTGCTGTAAGTTTTGGGAATGTACCATGACAGAAGCACCTTGCCATTTGTTGAAGCACTGAATTCACCTCCGAAATTCGCTGGCCACGGATAGGCTTTGAGCTTAGTGGTGTAGGTGTTTTCAATATTAACATAATCGTTAATCTTCGAACGATAATTAACCACCACATTTACAGGGTCATTATTTTCTGCATAGATGTCGTTATCAACTGATGTAGAATTGATTGTAGTATAGTAGTTTACAATACCGGTAGGGTTAGAAATTTTGTAACTATCGCCCGATTTTGTGTTCTGTATCTTAAACTTATAGTAACCTGCATTTGAACTAAAGTCGTATGAGAAAGTAGGTGCAGTTGGTAATGTATAAGTGTTGAGAGTAACTTCTTTTGAAAATTCATAGTCATCACCACCCTTGACATCCATCCTTTGGAATACTTTCACTTTTATGGATTTCGTGCCATTTGAAAGTGAATCGCGTAAAAAATCGCCTTTTAAATAAATCCTATATGTGGCATAAGTTTGGCCATTGTCTACCTTCTGGAGATATACTTGTTTATATTTGCCATGGTCATCTGACCCTTGGCCGGAGGTTATATCCCTTAGTTGCGGGGTGGAATATGCAGACCCATAATCCTGATTTTTATCATTGACAAAGTTCCAGGTTTCTTCCACAAACATTTTTTCAACATATGTGTTGAAGTTTTTGCCATTATCGCCATAAATATACGTTTTGTGCCAATAATATTTACGGTCATCTTGGTTAGTTCCGGCAGATATTCGCGAAGTGAACCGCACAATTTGCTTGCCATTAATCCAAATGCCAGAGTTGTGACCATCTTGCCACGACATGGCTTCGTCGTCATCGTGGTCGTCATAGGAAGGAATCGTAACGACGAGAACACCCTGTTTGGCATTCATGTCGAGCGACTCAAACTTGATGCTGGCTTCCGAGAATTGATTAGCATTTGCTGCGGGGGCAAAGGCTAACGCCATCGCCACAACAATAAATAGTCGTGCCAGATGCCGCAGCATTGGCAACGATTCCCATGGAGGAGACATAGTGTCCCTTCGCCTGGGTGGAATTGGTTTTTCTTTTCTGTTTACCATAATGTAATTATTTAAATTGTTTTGTTTGTTTCAAACTAAGTGACTGAACCAAAAAAATCCTTTACTAAAGATGTATTTGTTTATTGCGTGAAGTTTTTCCGCTCTACAAAACTTTTTTAGAAATATATAATGCAAATAAACTAAAAATAATCGAAATGACACGCATTGACAACTGCCGCTGGGCAATTTTTTGAAAGAATGATAAATTTTTGACGAATTGGAAAATAAAATAAATTTGTCAAATCGTCAAATTGTTGTTTAGACAAATTTGTCAAGACAACAAAATAGCGCCCATGAATAATTGTAGGGGTGTATGGCAATACATTCGCATGCCTTTTGCAGAAACTGCGGATACCGCGAAAGTAGGGTGAATGGCTCTCACACTGATTAATTGGATTGAAGAGATTTATCTGCGAGATATGCGTTGCCTTGTCGCTTGCCATGTCATACGAAGCATGTGACGCCAAACCGTGGCATAAGGGCGTCAGTGGAGGGCAATCGCAAAGGTGCGGCGTGGTGCGGAGGACGCGAGCCGAGCGATAGCGAGGATGTAGCCGTGGGTGAGCGAAGCGTAACCCACGGACCATGACCGCCCACCAACCAGGCGTCAGTGGAGGACGCGAATTATCCCATGGACTGCTTGAAAATGTGATATGTGATGGTGTGGTGTTACAAGGCGTCGTCGTCCACAATAGTTTCGCTTTTGCGCCAGCGGGCAGGCGTGCAGCCCTCTTTATCGCTGAATATTTTGGTGAAATGGCTCAGCGACCCAAAGCCCGACGATTCGGAGATTTCAAACATTTTTTGCTGCGGACACTCTTTCATGCGGCGCTTGGCAAATTCGATACGCAGGTCGGTAATCCAGTCGCGGAAATTGACATGGTGAACTCTGTTGATGTATTCGGAGAGATAGGTGCGGTTGGTGCAAAGCTGGTCAGACAAATCTTTGAGAGTCAGACCCGGTTGACAGAAGCCCTCTTGCTCAATCCATTCATTGATGCGTCGTTCTAAGTCGGCATGATAAGTCGGCACGGTGAAACTGTTGGCTGGAGTATTCAGCTCGTCGTATTGCTCCATTGTGAGGTCGTCTTCGATGGCACTTTCCACCGTCTCGAATGCAAGCATATAGTTTTGATAGCTGCAGAATAGGTATACATAGAACGGGATGGCAGAGAGCACCCACAGGAACACATATCGGTCGGGTAGGAAGGTGAGCAAACCGCAGCTCACGCCGAACACAATTGCCCAGATGGTGAATATCGACAGCCAGCGGATGTAAGCCCCGATGTCGTCGGAATGGTTGTCGCGGAACATCTTCACCGCCTTGGCGTAGGTGCGCAGCATTCTCACCGAGAGGAATGTGCCGTATATCACCAGCCATGTTGCCAATGCCACGATGCCGATGTGTTGTGCGTCGCCCTTAGGAACCCAAATAACTATTGCCGCCGCCAGCGCCGTGAAGGCAATCCACATTGCCAGGTGTTGCAGCAGTAGGGTGCGGGTGATGTAACGCTTGTTGAGCAACGTCAACAGCGCCGAGCTGAACAGCCAGTAGCAAAGGAAATAGGTGTCGAGATTCATCAAGATAGTGGCGTTGACGTCTTTGAGGCGTGGCGAGCAGAAGAAGTGAACCAGATAGTTGGCAGAAAGCACCAGCATCGCCGTGCCCATAATGCGGCGCGATAGCAGGAAATTGCGGAATATTTTCCTTTCGGGCACACGCGCAAACAGCATGTTGAAGCCGAAAAACAGCATCAACGGTATTGCGGCACACAGCGAGTAGCTATACAGCGATTGGTCCATATCTTAAAAAAACATTTTGCAAAACAGCCGTTTAGGAGAGCAGCGGTAGCCGAATCGGTTGGCAACCATGCCATATTGTTAAACGGTAGTTGCAGGTTATGCTGCAAATGTAATAAAAAAATATTGATAAGGATGTTGCAAATATGCCGTTTTTTTGGTACAAATACACCGTTTTTTCGGTGAAGTTGTTCGGAAAAAGAGCTTCAGAGCCAAATTGCTGCCCATTCAACGCTGTTGCGGTGCCAGGAGTGGTGCGATTACATAGTGTCTTTGGCAGGGGGTTAATCGGCAAGACTGATGTGCAGATAGGCAATCAGAGCAATTTGCAGCAGAAGGATAAGCGGCACGCCGTATCGAAACTTCATGTGCAATGTTTTGTGGTGCCACACCTTCATGCCCAGCCAAGCGCCGATGCTGCCGCCCGCAGCCGCCAGAAGCAGCAGCGTAGCCTCGGGAATGCGCCACTTTGCGCGTTTTGCCTTGAGTTTGTCTATGCCGTACACCAAAAACGTGGCTACGTTGATGGCAAGCAGATATGCCAATGTGATGTTCATAGAATTGCCTGTTTTTTTATTCTGAAAGTATCCAGCCGTGGTCGCCGTGGTAAATCATCTGTCGGGTCATGCCGCCGTCGATGCAGATGTTCTCGCCAGTGATGAATTCCGCCTTGTCGGAGCAGAGGAACAGCACCATGTTGGCGATGTCCAATGGATTGCCCACGCGTCCGGCGGGTTGTTGCACGGCGTCGGCGCCGACGTATTCCTTAAAGTCGGTATCAATCCATCCCGGCGAAATGGAGTTGACTCTTGCTTTGCCCCGAAGTGTGACGGCAAGGGCATGGGTGAGGGCTGCAATGCCTCCTTTTGCGGCAGTGTAGCTCTCGGTGTTAGGCTGGCTCATGCGGTCGCGCGACGACGAGATGTTCACTATCGACGCTCCTTGGGCGAGATATGGGGTGAGCAGTTTCACGAGATAGAATGGCGCAGTCACCCCTACCGCCAAGGCGTACTGGAAATCGTCCCACGAACATTCGTCCAGCCCTTTCATCAGCGGCATGGCGTTGTTGATGATGTAATCCACTTTGCCGTATTTGCTGATTATTTCGTCGGCAAAGGCTTCCAGCACGTCTTTCTTTGCGATGTCGCCCACAAAGTGGTCGCCCTCGCGCACGTCGACTATCGCCACCGAGGCGCCGCGTTTGCTGAACTCCTCGGCAATGCATTTGCCTATGCCGTGTGCGCCGCCTGTCACGACGGCTACTTTATTGTGATATTCCATAATTTTTTATATGTCAGTTTCAGTGATTCGGTTGAGTGTTATGTCAGTGCGTTGATGAGCGAATGAATCGGTTGCTAAAAGTTGGCTTAACTTGTCGTCGCGGATGATTTTTGGCTGTGCTTTGCCTGCCAAGATGATTATTTTCTTGCCATTGCGATAGATGTGCAGTTGGCGTGAGCGCACTACGGCAGAAAGCGTGTCGTCGTCATGCAAGGCTTGCCACAGAGCATGATAAATGCCATCGGGCTCTAACAGCTTTCTCTGCAGATGCGAGCACATATTGTTCATGTTTTGTTGGTCGGGTGTCATTGCTTTGCGGTTTTTGGGGTTATTCAGTTCGGAAAGGTCGGCGCAACGCCTCTTTGATGCCATTCAGGCTGTCGGCAAAAGTGATGCCGAATTTTGCGATTTTCGAGCAATCCATGGTAAGGTTTCGAGGTTGTTCGATGAAGCGATGTTCGTCGGGCAGAACCCATTTTGCAGGGTCGTTCAGTCCCATTATCTCTGCTGCTTTCAGCTGCAGCGAATGGCTGTCCAGCAAATTGCCGCTGCCGAAGTTGTAGATGCCGCCTGGCAGAGCGAGGGCTTTGACGATGTTACGTACCACCTCCCATACGTAGGTCACACCGCGGTATTCGTGCGTGGCTACTTTCAGAGCAGAATGTTCGTTGAATGACTTTTGCAGATTCACCAGAATGTTGCTGTTCAGCCTCAATCGGCTGTCGGGCAAATCGTACATCCAAGTGAGCCTAAGCCCCACCGAATCGGGCAGATTCCATTGTGTACGCTGCTCAGCCTCCAGTTTATGTCGGCCGTAGACGTTCACCGGTTCAAGCATCACGTCCTCGGCAAGAGGCCCGAGTAGAGGGGTGCCGTTGTAAACTTGGTCGCTTGACATGAACACGAGTTTTGCGCCAACCGATTTGCACGCCTTGGCAATGCGCACCGTGCCTTGCACGTTCACGCGGTGCGACTCCTCGGCATGCTGCTCGCAATACCAGGTGTTGCTCAGCGCAGCGCAATGAATCACAGCCTCGGGGCTATGCTCCTCGATGTAAGCCTTCACGGCATCCTCGCGGCAGATGTTCAGTTCGCTGTGCGTAGGCATCAACAGGTTGAATTCGTTCCTGAGGAAATAAGCCAGTCGGCAGCCCAAAAATCCGCTGCCACCCGTAATCACTATCTTCTTTTTCATCGGTTTGTACAGGTTTGGTTATTAGTTGTTCTATGGCATATCCGTTTCGGTGAATCGGTTGAATGTTTTGCCGTCGCGAGTCAGTATTTCGAAAAACATCTTTTCGGGGCGCACCCAAAAAGCCCTTTCGCCGTATAGCGCCTGATATACCACCTTGCGCTCTTTGGTTTCGCTGTCGAACGCCGAAAGCAGGTACTTGTACATTCCGCCCTTGAAGTGCCGGAAATAGCGTTCGCTTTTCTTGGGGAATTCGGCAAGCATCTTCTCAGCCAAAGGCACATACCATGCAGCCACTTCTTGTTCGGTAGGAGTATGTCCTCCGGGAAAGTGATGAGTTGTGGTGTAATGCTCCAGAAACAGAGGCTCGAAGTGAGCAATCGTGTCGTGTTCGCCGAAAAGCCCCCACACGCGGTCGCTGAAATACGGGCTGCAGCAATCAAACTGCGTTGCCTCGAGTTCGGCAAACTCTTGGATGAGAGCCTCGGTGATGACCAAGCGCTGGTTGCCGTCGCTGCGAGGCGCCTTGTATTGGTGTTCGCCAATGCGAGGCTTGAGGAAATCGGTCATCTTGAAGTGCGGGTTGCCGAGCAAGGCAGGTATGCCCACAACAGGCGCCAGCATTTGGGCAAGAAACGCGCCGCAACTGTTGCCAATGAGCATGTCGGGCTTCTCGCGGTCGATGATGGCGCGAACGAAATTCAACGCCTCCTGCGGGTGCAGCGGCAAGTCGGGCGTGAGCACCTCGACACGCCCGGCGAAAGCCTCCTTCAAGGCCGACGCCATAGGGCAGCTGCCGGTAGCAAAAAATCCGTGTAGAAACAATATCTTCTTCATCGTGACTGACGTTTGGAAATTGTGATGGTTAAACATGCACTGACACCAGAAGGAGGCATTGCGCCTTTAGTTGTTCAGGAAATCGAAGTATTGGCCACAAATCTCGTCGTGTGCCAGCTGGTCGCACTCAAGCATTTCAGCCCAGTTGTCATACGGACTATAAAGAGGCTGCGGAGCATCGGGGTTAGCTGTTGGTACAAACGTTCCGTTCTCAAGGTCGATGAGCATTTGCTCATATTGTTCTGCAGTGATTTCTTTTTTAGATGCCATGATAGTCAATGCTTTTAAATGTTATGCAAAAATAGCATAGTTTTTGGATATAATGAAATTAAAAATAACACATGCCCTGCCGAAGCGCGAATTGATTTAGCTGGATATTTTTCATCGGGGGTGAGGCAGGATATGAAAGAATTATTGGTTGGGAGTGGTTGCTGCCTTTGGTAAACAATGGTTGCTGTCTATGGTAAACAATGGTTGCGGTGTTTGGTAAACAATGGTTGCGGTGTTTGGTAAACAATGGTTGCGGTGTTTGGTGAACAATGGTTGCGGTGTTTGGTAAACAATGGTTGCGGTGTTTGGTGAATAATGGTTGCGGTGTTTGGTGAACAATAGTTGTTGTCTATTGTTGTATTGATGTAATCGTTTGTTTGTCTATGATTAAATTTTGTAACTTTGCAGCAGAGGCTGCGAAAATAGGCGGCACATAGGCTTGGCGTTTGATTTCAAGTGGTGCGCTAATTTTTGCTGTAGAAATGTGTGAACAGTTAACGAAATGAGTGAACAATTAAAATATTTTGGAAAGATGGAAAAATTCAATGAAATTATAAAGGGTGACCAGTTGACTTTGGTGGATTTTTATGCAACATGGTGTGGACCCTGCAAGATGATGCATCCGGTGTTGGAGCAGCTAAAGCACGATTTGGGCGACAACATTCGTATATTGAAACTTGATGTAGACAAGACCGAGGCACTTGCCATGCAATATCGCATACAGTCGGTGCCTACCCTTATGCTCTTCAGGGGCGGCGAAAACATTTGGCGGCAGAGTGGGGCTATGCGATTGGATGAATTAAAGGATGTTATTAAAAAGTATTCAAATATTTAGGAGGAACCGGCGATGACAGCAACAAAACAAAAATATCTCATAGTGGGTGGTGTGGCTGGTGGTGCTACAGCAGCTGCCCGTATGCGACGACTCAGCGAGGATGCTGAGATTATTCTCTTTGAGAAGGGTAAATACATTTCGTATGCCAATTGTGGACTGCCGTATTATATTGGTGGTGTGATTGAAGAGCGTGAGCGATTGTTTGTGCAAACGCCCGAAGCTTTTGGCAAGCGATTCAATATTGATGTGCGTACCGAGAGTGAGGTGATTGCCATTGATGTAGTGGCAAAACGCGTTGCCGTGCGCACGGCAGATGGCGAGGAGTATGAAGAGTCGTTCGACAAACTTTTGCTTTCGCCTGGCGCATCGCCTGTGGTGCCGCCTCTTGCGGGCATTCAGAGTGAAGGCATCTTCACCCTTCGCAATGTGAGCGACACCGACCGCATCAAGCAATACATCACGGAGCGTCGGGTGCGTCGTGCCGTAATCGTGGGAGGTGGCTTCATTGGGCTTGAGATGGCTGAGAACCTCAAGCATGCTGGGGCGGAGGTGGCTGTGGTGGAGATGGCTCCTCAGGTGATGGGGCCTATTGACTACTCTATGGCAGCTCTTGTGCATGAGCATCTTGAGCAACAGGGCGTGAAGCTTTATCTGGAACAGGCTGTGGAGAGTTTTTCGCGCGACAACGAGGAACTTACCGTACACTTCAAGTCGGGTATAAACCTCCATGCCGACATGGTGCTCCTGAGCATTGGCGTGCGTGCCGAAACACGCCTTGCCGAATCTGCCGGGCTGAGAATAGGCGAGATGCGAGGCATCTGGGTGGATGAATATTTGCAGACATCGGTTGCCGACATCTATGCCGTGGGCGATGCTATTGAATATCCGCATCCTATAACCGGTAAGCCGTGGCTAAACTTTCTTGCAGGACCTGCCAACCGACAGGCGCGCATTGTAGCCGACAATATGGTGTTGGGCAATCATGTGAAATATGAGGGCGCGATTGGTACGGCTATCGCTAAGGTATTTGATTTGACCGTGGCTTCTACCGGTCTGCCCGCCAAGCGATTAAAGCAGATGCAGATTCCTTATCTCTCTGCCACCATCCACAACGGCGCCCATGCAGGCTACTATCCCGGCAGCTTGCAGATGGACATAAAGATTACTTTCTCACCAGCCGACGGACGCCTATATGGGGCTCAGATAGTGGGTTATGACGGAGTTGACACTCGCATCAACCAGTATGCGCTTGCCATCAAGAATGGTGCAACGGTTGAGGACTTGACCCGTCTGGAACATGCCTATGCACCGCCATTCTCGTCTGCCAAGGACCCTGTTGCTATCTCGGGCTATGTGGCTGGTAATATTCTTTCGGGCAAGATGCAGCCGCTTTATTGGCGTGAGTTGCAACAGGCTGAAACCGACAACGTGACATTGATAGACGTGCGCACCCCCGATGAATATGCCTTAGGCACCATTCCCGGAGCCATCAACATTCCGCTCGACGATATGCGCGAACGCATGAGCGAGATACCTGCCGACCGCCCCGTATGGCTGTTCTGTGGCGTAGGACTAAGAGGCTATTTAGCATCGAATATTCTCAAGGCAAACGGCTATAAGGATGTGCGCAACCTCATTGGCGGACTGAAAACCTACAAGGCTGCAACAGCCAAATTGCCCATTCCTGAAGGTTTTGACATTAAAGAAAACACTAACAAAACAACAAATACAACTGACGACAGTAATATGAAAGTGATTAAAGTGGATGCCTGCGGCATACAGTGTCCCGGACCTATCCTGAAGATGAAGCAGGCAATGGATGAACTTTCGGCAGGTGAGCATCTAGAGATTCGTGCCACAGACGCCGGCTTTCTGCGCGATGCCGAGGCATGGTGCCGCAGCACAGGAAACCGTTTCGTGGGCAAGCGCTCGGAGGGCGGCATTCATGTGGTGGAGGTGGAAAAGGCAACGGCGCCTGCAAGCGAGACAGCCGTGCTACATACAGGTGCGCAGAACAAGACATTCATCCTCTTTAGCGATGACCTCGACAAGACCTTGGCTACCTTCGTCCTTGCCAATGGAGCAGCAGCCACAGGCAAGAAGGTGAGCATCTTCTTCACCTTCTGGGGGCTCAATGCCATCAAAAAGGTGCACAAGCCAAAGGTGGAAAAGGACATCTTCGGACGGATGTTTGGTTGGATGCTGCCATCCGACAGCACCAAGCTGGCACTCTCCAAGATGAATATGATGGGCATAGGCGCCAAGATGATGCGTCACCTTATGAAGAAGAAGGGAGTGGATTCGCTCGAATCACTGCGTCAGCAAGCCATCGACAATGGCGTGGAGTTTATAGCCTGCCAAATGTCGATGGACGTAATGGGCGTCAAGCGTGAAGAACTTCTCGACAATGTGACCATCGGAGGCGTGGCGAGTTATATGGAACGCGCCGAACAAGCCAATGTAAACCTCTTTATATAAATTGCATTTATGAATCTTCAGCAGCTGAAGTATATCGTAGCCGTCAACCGCTTTCGCAGCTTTGCGAGAGCGGCTGAGGCATCAAATGTGACACAACCAACCCTTAGCGCCATGATTGTGAAACTCGAGGAGGAACTCGACCTTCGCATATTCGAGCGCAACAATAGGTCGGTTACCCCAACCACAGCAGGCGAGAAAATTATACGTCAAGCCGAAAAAGCACTTTTGGAGGTGGAACGAATTAGGGCGATTGTGTTGGAAGACAAAGAGCTGATAGGCGGCAGTTTCAACCTTTCGGTGGGTCCGACCATTGCGCCATACATATTGTCGAAGTTCATCAAGCACTATCGTGAGCACTACCCATCGGTGGCACTCAGCATTCAGGAACTCAAGGCAAACCATATGCTTGATGCGCTGCTCAGTGGCGAACTTGATGCCGGCATTGCCATATCGGGAAACGAGCGCGCGGGAGTGTTTGAGATTCCGCTATACACCGAGCGGTTCTACGTTTATCTGTCGGAGAGTTGTTGGCGCAAATTGCCAGTGTTCAAACCGGAGCACCTGGAGCATGAAAGCATGTGGATAATGAAGGATGCCCAATGCCTTCGTGAGAGTGCTTTTTCATTTTGCAAGGCGCGAACCAAGGGTAATCGCATCTACGAGGCAGGAACCATCGACACCCTCATTCGAATTGTTGACGAAAATGGCGGCTTTACCATCATACCCGAGATGCATTTGCCATTCTTGACCGAAAGTCAACGAGCAAATGTGCGCAGCATCGAAGGCGACTATCTCTCGCAACGTCGCGTATCGCTATACATCAAAGCCAATTACATTCGCTCCCGTATGCTCAACACCATCACCGACACCCTCAAGTCGTTCATGCCCAAGGGAATGATGAGCGAATCCATCATGAAGTACGGCATCAAGCTGTAGATAATCACCTTCGGGGGGGATATAAAATTACCTAAGAAAAGGTGCTGCTTTAGGGAATTATATTGATTACACTGCTTGAATTATTGCCTTCTTGATTCACTTGTATCTGAACAGGAATGCGCTCTTGAAGTTCCTCCACGTGGCTGATGATGCCCACGTGACGACCAGCCGTAGAATGCAGTGAGCGAAGAGTTTCTACTGCTTTCTGGAGGGGTTCGCCGCTGAGTGTGCCGAAGCCCTCGTCGATGAATAGCGTGTCAACTTGCAACTGCTGTCCGATGTCGCTGAGTGCTAATGCCAAAGAGAGAGAAACGAGGAAGCTCTCACCACCCGAGATGGTGCTGGCGGCACGGCTTACGAAGCCTTGGTATGCATCTTCAAGTGAGATGACGAAGGTGCCGGGAGTAACCTTCAAGGTGTAGCGGTCGGTAAGCGTCTTCATATAGCTGTTTGCAGAATGTATGAGACTTGTCAGGACATAGCTTTGGGCAATCTTGCGGAAATTGCTGCCTTTGGAGTCGCCTATCAGCTCATTCAGTCGCGACCACTTTTGATAAACAGCTTTCTTGTTGTCGGCATCCTTGATGAGAGAGCCAAGACGTTCTTTGTTGTCCTTGTCGGTCTTGAGCTCCTGGTTGATAGCACCTTTCTTCTCGCCGATCTCGGCAAGCTGTTTCTCTATGTTTTCGATGCGTTCGGTGAGTGCATCGAGTGTGTCCTCTTCTGCTAACTCAGGCTTCTTTGTATGATGTTCGGCAATAAGTTTCGCGGCATTCTCCAATAGCGTCTTTTTGGCAACGACAGCCTCGCGGGAAGTCTTAAGCGATTCATTTTCGCGCGTGATGTCATCGGAAGTATAAGTGTTCAGAACCTTCAATCGTTCCATGTTGAGTTCTGGGTGTTTGGCAAGGAAACCGTT
Organism: Bacteroidales bacterium; assembly: GCA_004557385.1. Taxonomy (GTDB): domain Bacteria; phylum Bacteroidota; class Bacteroidia; order Bacteroidales; family Muribaculaceae; genus SFTJ01. Next base: position 4,818 of record SFEA01000032.1, on the reverse strand, counting down.
GAGGTTTGTTTGGTTGGCGTTTATACTTTCTTCTGCCGACTTCAACTTGCTGAGAGCGGTTGCCACAGAGGTGTTGAGCGCATTGGCTTTTGTAAGTATGTCGTCAACTTTTACTGCATCACCGGCTGCAATATCTGCCCATGAAGGTATAGCCAAGAGAATTGCAGACATCACATTCTGGACATTATTTACCTTAGCCGTTGCACTTTCGAGTTTGCCGGCAAGCGATTGCTTCCGAAGAACCTTAGTGTTGTAATTCTTTGCAGAAGAGGTGAGCGCAGAGGCAAATTCCTTTGGCGACACTTTCCAATCAATCTGCCAATCGTCGACGATTAGTTCAGATGCTTTCTGTTCGGCATTTTGAACCTCATCGTTCTTCGATGCCACGAGAGCTTTGGCTGTGGAAATTTTGCCATTACACTCGGTTATCGCCTTCTCTGCTTCTGTAACTTTTGCGGCTAACGACTCTACATTCTTGCGCTTTTCCTCCAATGCAATTCTGAGTTTTTTCACTTCATTTTCCTTCGTCTCGCCGTCATTGATTTTGACAATCAGCTCGCTCAATGTCTTCGATGTGGATTGCTCAAGTGAATCAAGCGCAGATAGGGTAGTGTCGTTCAGCTCCACTATGCCACACAACTTGCAAGCTTGCAATGCTTTCTGCTCGGCATTGACAACCGATTTGTCATCGTTGAATGCTTTGATGTCGCGCTCGTATGCCTTTGATTCTGCCTTGATTTCAGCCTCAAGCTTAACCTTTGCATCAACCAGCGCCTGATGCTCCTTCTCTGCTTCCTCGTATGCTTTCTGCAAGTCGCCAACAAGAGCGGCCAGTTCCTCTTCGCGGGGAAGTGCCGACTTGATTTCCTGACGGCATACCGGGCAGATGTCGCCTGTGTGAAGCTTTAATCTCAGGGATGAAGCAAACTTATTGACGGTATCGCTCTGCTTGTCCAAATCCTCCTTGCGAACATCCATCTTGAGCTTGGCATCGTGGATAGGAGCCTCCATTGCATCAGCCTTTGTTTTCTTCTGGTCAAGCGCCATCTTGCTTTCGGCAAGATTCTTGCGTGACTCTTCACGTTGCAACTTGACAGACGACAGCATATCAATGCGCTCTTTGGCAGACGAAATTTTTCCCGCCAAATCCTTCGCAGCGTCGCATTTGTTGCGCAGTTCTGGCAGATTGAGGGTTGCAACAGCTTCGTCCTGAGTTTTCGCCTCACTCTCCTCCTTTTCAAAAGCAATCTTTGCGTTCTGAGCATTTTCCTTTGCTTTTTCGTAAACAGGAGTTAGCACCTCTGCAAGCTTCTTGTTCTCCGAGTTAATAGCCGTCTGACCATTATTGATTGCCATGTGTCCTTCGTCAATGGCATTCAGATGACCAACGATGGTTTGGGCGTTCTCATACATGCTCGCTTTGTCGGCCTCGGCAGTGATAAATGCATCAATCTCTTGTAATTCTACTACTATCTTGCCAACCTCATTCTCGGCATATTTCTGTCCACCTAACAACACAGAATAAGTGTCGGCAAACTCAACAAGTGTCTTCTTTTGCGCCTCCTGAGCTTCGGAAGCTTTCTGCGCTTCCGCCATCCACAGGCGTGCATTGATGGTAGCATTCCAATCTTTCACGGTTTGGTCCTTCTGCTTGAAATCGTCGCTTTGTATGGCTTCGTTTGCCAAACGCAGGGCTTCTGCAGCATCATCCCTCTGCTTGGTGAGTTCTTCGTCTTTGGTCAGCCAATCTCGCTTTGCAACATCGTTGTTGCTGCGTGCTTTAATTTCATTGTATCGGTTGTCAAGAACCGACAGCGCTTCACACCTCTCGGCAATTTCCTCATCCGAGAGCGTGTGAGTGCCTTCTACAATACGCTTGGCATCCTCCCAATCCTTTTTCTTTTTATCGGTCAGCTCATACACCTTTGCGCCAATCTTTGAATATACATCCACACCCGTAATCTTCTCCAGAATCTCAGCCTTCTCATTGTCTTTGCTGTTGAGGAATCGCGTAAATTCGCCCTGGGCAAGCATAGTGGTGCGACAGAACTGGTTGAAATCCAAGCCTATTGCAACTCTTATTTCATTCCTAATATCGGCGTCTTTAGTCAAGGTGACGTTTGTGTCAAGGTTTTTCAGTTCCCATGTCTTGTCCTTTATATTACCGCTGAGTTTCTTGTAGGCACGAGCCACCGCCCACGTAGCTTGATAATTCACGCCATTGCTACCCATGAATGTGAGAGAAACGTACGCCTCAACAGTGTTGCGACGCATCAACTGACGTGGGTCGTCAATCAATAATTTATTCTTCATATCCATTGTTGCACCCTGCATCTTTGTGCTGTACAGACGTGGCGTGTCGGCATAAAGCGCCAGACAAATGGCGTCAAGAATGGTCGACTTGCCTGCTCCGGTCTTTCCTGTAATCAGAAATACTTCACTGCCAGCCAAAGGCTCAGCCTCAAAATCGATAACGGCATCCTCAATAGATGCTATGTTGTGTATGGTGAGTTTCTGGAATTTCATAGTGCTTTACATTTTTTTCTAATTCTACATTCTTTCCTCATCTTTGAGAGCTGCAAGAGTCTCATTAAACATTTCCTTCATGTCGTCATCAAACTCAATGCCCAAGTCCTCGGCATATCGTTCAGCTATTCCGATAGGTTCCTCCGTCTTAAACTCCTGCACTGACATTACCTTTGCTTCTCGTTGATTATTCTTCACTCGGTGTGAGTTAATTACGCAGAACCTGCATTTCTTATCTTCGCATATAAGCTGAGCTTCAGCATTAGCCTCTACGGGCAGAAAATCGTCTACCTCCACATTCAGCCGGATGTACGCTTCAATGTCGTTGGGGTAGTTTTGCAGCAATGCCTTAACATCCTCCCATTTGGCAACACCTTCAGTTGGGAGCGTAACCAATGGGCGATGAGGTTCTATCTCAATCTCTTTCACCGTAGGCTTTTCGCCATGCTTTGCAATCTCTACAATAGAAACAGAATGCACATAGTTCTCATCGAATGAAACAGGAATAGGAGCTCCGCAATATCGCACGTTGTGCTTGCCCGAGTGAATAAACTGCCCATGATGAATGTGCCCGAGTGCAAGATAATCATATCCGACACCCATTTCGTCTAAGTCGTATGAATCGATACCGCCTACTGTATACTCTGATGCTTTTTCGTGGCCGGCAAAGTCGCAACCTCTAACGGTGGTGTGAGCCGTCATCACAACAGGAAGATTATCCTTATTCTTTTCTGCAACGATGTCAAGCAACTCCTGGAACAATCCCTTGGGCATGTTTCGCTCGTTGGCATACGGAACGGCAATAACATATCCCTTTCCGGGTATCTCAATAATCATGTCTTCCTTCTGATTGGCGTTAATACTGCCAACAGTAAAAACCTTCAAAGCCATCCATGGAGTGCGGAAAATCTCATGCTTCGTGCCACTATCATGATTGCCGGCAGTCGCAACAATTGTCATGCCAGGATTCGCATCGCGAATCTCCGCTAAAGCGTTAGTAAACATTGTTTGCACAGTAGCCGATGGTTGAGGAGTGTGATACACATCACCACATAGCAGAAACACGTCAGGCTTCTGCTCCTTCACGATACTCACCATCTGCAGCAGCATCGCCATCTGCTCCACGCTACGGTCGTAGTTATAAAGTGTGTGACCCAAATGCCAGTCGCTCGTATGCAGTATCTTCATAGTACCGAAATCTGTTTTTTTAATACAACAATCTCAATTAATATGCAAAGGTAATACAGGCAAATTTCAAATCAAGTGACAAGTGATAGAATAAATATTTAAAAACCAAATTCTCAATGATGACTTGCAGCCATTCTTGAAAACATTAACAACTGTAACTACCAATGCAAAAATACTTATATTCCCCGAATTAATTACAATAACGCAATCATTAGTGTCCACTAAAAAATCGTAAAAGTTCTTTTAAATCATTGAAATTCAATTTGTTATAAGCGATTTTGGAGTCAACGGACTTGAAATTACTTTTGCAGTTTAAATCAGGCTGTTATGAATACGGGCAAATACGTTTTCGCTCAATTAGTCGGTTTCCTTGATAATTTCAAGTTTCTACGCATTGTGAAGAAGTATGATGGCGACAAGTATGTCAAGAGCTATACCTGTTGGAATCAGTTACATACGATGATGTTCGGGCAACTCTCCAACCGAGAGAGCCTTCGGGACCTTATCGTTGCAATGGAGGCTCATGCCGAAAAACTCTATCATCTCGGAATCAATAAGTCCGCAACACGTAGCAACCTTTGTTGTCAGGGCGAAAACCGATGTAAGGTTCAAGCCCGAAACGTGGAAACGGAGGCTTACCGGCAATGTGGTTTCCGATGCCGTCAGCCATTTCCCGATGCAACACATTTACACTATTGATTGAAAGCGTTTTAGCCTTTTAATCGGTACAACCTCTGTTTTGACAAATACACAGAATGTAGGGACAAATGCAAACCGTTGTTTCCATCGCTTTGCATATACGTGTTGTACCGCCTCTTTTCAGCCCTTTTGTGGAATGTCCGCTATCAGATACAGTGTATTGAATGATAGGGTATTTCCGCATGGATGTTACAGAACGCTTGTTGAATGCAAAGGTAGTGTTTTTCCTGACTTCGTCACTCAAAAAGTGACGATTTTTTATTGCGTTGACTGACAAATAGTTGTAATTTTGCGTCACCCATATTCGGGTGACGCAAAAGGTTTTTTAACTATGTTTGTAAGGAAGAAAAAGCATCGTTCAGGCAACGTTGGAGTCATAGTTGTGGAAAAAGTCGGTGGCAGGAT
>SFEA01000031.1 GCA_004557385.1 Bacteroidales bacterium | reverse complement strand
TATTGATGTTGTGCTGTTGCTTTTTACTGAAAGCTGCTACTAACGACTCATAAATCTACCCTTAATCGTGTATTGGATGATAGTTGCGGATTTTAGGTAAAATCTGAAAGTTTCCCTCCAAAAATAGCGTCAGGGATAAAGGATTCCAAAATATTTCTTTTCCTTGCAAGTCATAATTCTATTGCATCAAATTATGCACCAGACGAGTTGGTTTATGCAAAAAACAACAAACCAAGGAACTCTATTATTATATATCGAATAGACACTTGTGTGTTCCCCGACGATATTGAGTTTCTTATTTCGTCACTGAATTATCGGGATGCATCTATAGATTCTGTTGAGGTGATCCTTGATGACATTATGCAGTTACTGGCGCAGGGAAGCATCTCGAGAATACCTAAAATCACTAAAAGTGTCCGCATAGACAGCGCTATTAATGATTTACTTAACTTATATCACAATTTAGATTATTATTCTATAATCTATTATGAAAATGAAAACGGAAAATGGAAAGACAACTGGAACCACCATCTTCTATTGATGATGGCATATAAACGTATAGGTGACAGACGCAATTATAGCACATTGCTTAATCTATATCAAACATCTGGGACCCCATATTATCCAGATTTTTATAATATCGTGTCCCAGATATGGGACATGATTGAATTTGGGTTTATTAATGAGGCAATTGTCCATGTAAATAATATTCCAACTCAGAAGCTCTCACCTATCAATCAGATTTGTTCACAAGTAAATTATGCCCATCTTCTTTTATTCTCGGGAGATTTTCAAAATGCATTCAATAAGTACCGAGAAATTTCATTATCTCTTGATGAACAATCTATATACACCTATCTTCTTAAGGACTTTGACACCTTGAATTGGATTGGATTCAATCAGTTAAGAGTCAACAATATGTCTTTTATATGTCAACAATTTGGATATAAACTAAGGACTTTTAATACGACAATTGAAGGGCATTCGGTTTGCAGAAACTATGAACGATTATTATCTTCTCACAGATGGTATTATAAAGAGGAAAGCATTCACATCAACCTGTCTTTCAAAGTTTTCAACGGAATAGGTAATAGTATTTATTATCTATTTAACTATAAAAAGAATCTTTTGGGTAAATTTTTCAACTACTTGCCATTTGGCTTGGATGAATCAGAGTGGATTGATAGGAGTTCCAAAATATTCTGTCAATTTCGTCTTTCACAAAGGAATAATAAACTCTTTATTGAAGAATATAATCCTATTACAGAGGTGATTTCTTGTGGCGAAATTGTTCGATTAAATAATAAAGAACTTCATATCAAGATATTGGACAATAGAAATCCAAAGTCTATGAATATAATTCGAAAATATCAGGCAATTGACTAATATTACAATTAATAACAAAAGCTTTATACCGATTTCACCTGCCTTTTATTAAGCGCATGTCGATCCCACATTCTTATCTAATCATTTTTCACATTAATTTTATATAAATCAGAGTTTTATGGAAAAGAAATACGATATTTTTATTAGTTACCGACGTAATGGAGGTGAAACCACAGCGATATATTTAAAGTCGGAATTGAGCCATCTCGGTTACAAGGTGTTTCTTGACTTTGATGACCTCCCTATCGGAGGAAAATTTGAAGAGCGAATTCAAGAGGTTATTAAGACATCTGAGCTATTCTTGTTCTTGTATTCATCTGGATGTCTTGATAGATGCAGAAACAAAAACGACGTCCTGCGCAAAGAAATAGAATGTGCAATCAACAATAACAAGCAGATTCTGACGCTGAATATAAATCTTGCTACAGCCTATTATTCTTTCCCCCCGAAAGCGGCAAAATTACCCAAAACAATAATTGAGAAGCTTGGTCAGCACAATTTCCTTGATTTTTTCACTGGGCAATACAAACATAATTCTTTGGACCGTTTAGCAGAGTTTCTGGCAACAACCGAGACACTGGGATTCCAAAACAAACAATGCAATTTAAAGATTTTATCAGAGATTGATGCCACACTTTTGGTAGACGGCAAAGAATGGGCGGCAATACGAGCCAATACATTGAAAATCGTTCAGATAGACTACGGCAAGTATGACGTGGCATTATCTCCTGCCTGTGAATTATATCAAGCAACAAAAACACGCGAATTAATCTTGGCGACACCTACTAAAGATTATGTTGCAAAATTGGAAGAGTTTCCAATGGCAACTATCGACAAAGACTTCAACGATAAAGATTTTGAGATGATGTCAGCTGCTGATATTAGAGAAAAAGGATGGGAATATCAATTAAACAATAGTATCCCAATGGCGATTAAATGCTGGACATTAGCGGCCGAAATGGGAGACCCTGAGGCTCAATATAGCCTTGCTTACAACTATGCTAAAGGTGATTTTTTGCCGCGTGACGAGGTCAAAGCGTTCGAATGGTATCAGAAAGCTGCTCGACAGGGAGAATCTCGCTCTCAATTCTTACTGGGTGATGCTTACTATTACGGCTCTGGCACAATACGCGACTACGATTCTGCCGTTAAATGGTATAAAAAAGCTTCCGAACATGGAAATGCTAAAGCATTATATAGCCTTGCCTGCTGTTATCACAAAGGCCACGGAGTTGCAAAAGACATTAAGATGGCTTTTGAGTTATATCTTAAATCTGCAGAACAAGGATATCATAACGCGCAATTATTATTGGCTCGTTGCTACGAATACGGTCAAGGAGTCGAACAGAATCTTAACGAAGCCTTGAATTGGTATCAAAAAGCTTCTAACCACGGAAGTGAAACAGCAAAAATCTACAGCGAACGCATTAAAAAACAACTAATACATAAATAGAGGTTTCTTAATGTGCTTACTTCACCGGACTGAAGATTAATAACTTCAAATAACAGCTTGCACAAAGCCTGTGGCGCTGGGGATTACACGAAGGAGAGGGTGGACCAGCGGTCGCGGGTGAGGAGCTGGGCGGCTTGCATCACGTCGGTGGGCGTGACGGCAAGTATGCTGTCGGTTGTTTGCTTGTGCGAGAACACTTTGCCGCTATAGAGCATGCTTTTGGCGGCGCTCAATGCCAGCGCTTCGCCGCTGCAGCTTGCCACAAGCAGTTGCCCGAGATATTGGCGTTTCACGGCATCGAGGCGGCGCTCGGTGAGTGGTGTCGACGCAAGGCGGTCAATCACATTTCCGGTGATGCGCAGGCATGGCTGCAGATGGTGGGCATCGCAGCCGAAATATATCTGAAACATACCGCAATCGGTCATAAGCGACATATTCGATTCCACGGTGTACACCATGCCGCGGCGCTCGCGCAGCTGCACGTTGAGCAGCGAGTTCATGCCGGGACCGCCAAGCATATTGTTGAGCAGCGCCATGGCGTAGCGGCGCGGGTCGTTGAGCGCAAACAGGCGCGCTCCCACCACGGTGTGGCATTGGTGCGAATTGATGTTGATAGTGCGGTTGAATGGTTCCACCACCTGCGGCTGGCGACGCGGTTCTCGCTTCAGGCTACCGGTTGCCGCACCAAAATGGCGCTCGGCAAGGCGCATCACCTTTTGGCTGGGGAAGTCGCCATAGGCAAAAAACACCATATTTTCGGGCACATAATGAGTGCGCAGATATGTGCGGCAATCGTCGGAGCTGATGCTTTGCAGGTGTTGCTCGTTGCCCAAAATGTTGTGCCCGAGTCCGCTGCCGGCAAAAAACATATCCTCGAAATCGTCGTAAACAGCCTCCGATGGCGTGTCGCGATAGGCAGCCGCCTCGTCCATCACCACCTCGCGTTCGCGGTCGAGCTGCGCAGCCGGAAATTCGGAGTTCAGCACCAAGTCGGCAATCAGTTCGGTGGCTCGCGGCAGGTGCTCGTTAGGAGCGATGGAATATACCACGGTGCCCTCTTTGGTGGTGTAGGCGTTGAGTTCGCCGCCCACACTTTCCATGCGGTTGATTATGTGCCACGCGCTGCGATGGGCAGTGCCTTTGAATATTGTATGTTCAACGAAATGTGCCATTCCGTGCTTGCCGGGGGCATCGTCGCGGCTGCCCACATTCACGGCAACACCGCAGCAGGTCACGCCGCCCCGTCCGGGCACATGCACTACACGCAGCCCATTTGGCAGCGTGGCAGTAAACACTTCGGTTTCAGTCATATATTTTCACGAGAAGAATCAAAATAAACAAACATTTTATCGCAGAGCGATGCCTCACTTTGGCATCTGGGCAACCACAGCCTCAGCCACCATCCAGTCGAGCGGGGTGTCGAGGTCGATTGAGCGGCTGCGCTCCATCTCCACCATTCGGCGGCGCGGAAACTTGCTCAGCGGCATTTGCTTGAGGCTGTCGATGTTAATCACATACACGGCGCCGTTATATTCCCACGCCTTTGGGGCATCTTGGCGGCGCACATACGACCCGTCGCCCTTTGAGATGTGCAGGAAGCCGTCGGAATCGGTTTCGTAGCAGTTATAATAGGGGTTCGATGCCGCCTCCACCACCGTCACCACCATATCTACGTCGGAGGTATATGCCTCGAGGCATCGACGCACATCGTCGGCGGTGCGCAATGGCGAAGTGGGTTGCAGCAGCACCATAGTGTCGTAGCGTCTGCCAAGTTTTTCAAAGAATTTCACGGCATGCAGCAGCACCTCGTAGGTGCCGCAGTTGTCGGTTGCCAGATAGTCGGGGCGCATAAACGGCACCTCCAGACCCATTTCACGCACCACATCGGCAATGGCAGGGTCGTCGGTGCTCACGCAGATGTCGCTGTCGGGCGCCAATTGACGCGCCACTTCCACCGAATAGGCGATGAGCGGTTTGCCGCCAAGCGGCTTTATGTTTTTTCCGGGAATACCCTTGCTGCCGCCACGGGCAGGGATTACAAATAACGGTTTCATTTCAAGTCGTAGAATGGTTTGGTGATGATGTCGTTGAGCGGAGTGCTGCACACAGCCTCAACAATTTTTTGCAGCGTATCGGGCTGTTCGTAGGGGTTAGCCACCTGTCGGCAATGCTCACGCCATTCGGGGCTTAGCACCTTGTGCAGTCCATCGGCAATCTGCTGCTCGTCGACGCCGCAGTTCACCACCGATTCGGCAGCCAAGCGTCCCTGCTGGCGTATACCAATGTTCAGCGTGGGTATGCCCATCGACGGCACCTCAACAATGCCGCTCGACGAGTTGCCCACCACGGCAGCCACCAAGTGCAACGCCGACAAATAGCGGCGCATGCCCAGCGACGGAAACACTGCCACGCGCTCGGGGTGTGCATCGGCATAGGCGTTGATGAGTTCGATAATCACTTCGCCGTTGGTGTCGTTGTTTGGATAGGTGAAAATCACTTTGTTGCTAGGGAAGCGGTCGAGGGCACGCAGCAGATTTTCGCACTGGGTGCGCGGCGGCACGCTGTCGAGCGTGGCTGGATGGAACGTGCATAGCAATGTGCCTTCAGGAATCGACGTGCCCAGCTCTTGCTCAAGTTCCTCACGCGATGGATATTGCATGTGGGTGATGTTATACACACCCATAGCGCCCACATTGTGCACCCGCTCGGGGTTTTCGCCCAGCTGAATCACGCGGCGGCGATAGGCTTCGGTTTCAGTGAGGTGGATGTGGCTCATTTTTGTTATGCTGTGGCGGATGCTTTCGTCGTAAGCGCCCTGACTTACCGCTCCTCCTGCTATGTGCGCAATGGGAATGCCGAAAATCAGTGCCGTGCTCGCCACGGCAAGCATCTCGTAGCGGTCGCCCAGAATCAGCAGCAAATGCGGACGCAGCTCGTCGAGCACTTGTGCCATACCGCTCATGCACTGGCTCATGGCGTTCACCGTGCTTGCAGCGCCATCGCCCTCAACAGCCATAGGCACCATGCGCGTGATGTGCAGCCCGTCGTTTTCAATCTCATGCCAGGTGCTGCCATATTTCTCGCTCAAGTGCATGTTTGTGGCAATAATCTGCAGCTCCACGTCGCTACGCCGATTAAGCTCCTGAGCCACCGGGCTGAGCAGTCCCCAGTCGGCTCGCGTACCTGTCACTATGCATATCTTTCGTTTCATACTTCTCGACTATATGTTGTGAAAAAGAGGTTATAATAGTTCCCAAAACAACTAAAATCGCATTGCCATCGAAGCCCCGAAAGCCCGGTTTGCAGGGTCGTAATACGGCACGGCGCCAAACATCACTTGAGTGCGATTCTCCCAGCCGAACAACCGCTTCTCAAGAGGCACCAGCCAATATCCGGCACGAGCGCACAAGATGCCCAAACCGGCACCGCCCACCACGTCGTTGAACCAATGCTTGCCGTTGCGCAGTCGCAAGTAAGCCACCGTGGTGGCAATGGCATAGCCGCCCAGCCCCCACCAATTGCCATACTGCATGCGCAACATCTCAGCCGAACGAAACGCCCGGGCAGTATGCCCCGAAGGAAAACTGTTGCGCTCAGTGGCGTCGTAGGGTCGCGGCTCGCGAATGCCATACTTCATTGCAGCACCCACGCCATACATCAGCGCAACGCTGTTGAGCGTGGCAAGCATATCGTCGAGCGGCGCATAACGACTGCGCAAACCGCCGATGTGCATACCAATGCCCACCGCCAGCGGCGCCCATTGCAAATAGTCGTCGACGCGGGTGTGACTTGCTTCGAGGTGGTCGTGGATATGACGCTTTGCCTTGCACATATTATGCTCCCACACTGCCGCCGTACCCACTGCAAGCAGCGCTGCCGGCAACACCACATCTTTCGCCCTGAAACGAGGCGTAGGAGCATATTGGGCAGCCAGCGAATCGAGCACCTGACGCATGCGCACCTCGGCAAGCAAACGCTCAATCTCGGCAGTCTGGGTGGCTATATACGCACTATCCTGAACCAGCACCGCCCTCGTTGAGTCGGCAGGCGTTTGCGCCGGCATGCGGCCAATCGTCAGCAATGCAACCAGCAATATTACGATTTTCATTTTCATCGTGGCAAAGATAACTATAATTCCTCAAAGCAAGAAATCTATCGCCCTCAACGTCAGCCACCGTGTGGACATTACACCCGCGCCGTAGCCCATTGGCTTTATCCACAACCTTTGCCAGCACAATAGGTTATTTTATGACATTACCGAATGGGTAGCGACCGAAAAATTCGGCAAGATTTTGTATCTTTGCAGTATAACTGCGAAAATAGGCTGCGCTCGGCATAACGCTCAAGCTGCGCTTGGCGATTCTGCTCTCGCTGGCACTATCTTTGCAAAAAAAGAAAGATAATGAAAAAGGTTGTTAAGCGCATACGCCGATGGTTGGCGTCGCTTTCGTTCCGCACCGGGGCGATAGTGACGCTGTGCTGCATTCCCTTCTACATCGCCTCGTTTGCTCAGGCGGCGCTGCCTACGTCGGCTACCACCAAAGCAGTGATGTGGACGGTGCTGTTTGGGCTGGCAAAGACTTTTCAGTATGCCGGGCTCACCATTCTTGGCGTTGAGGGCGTGAAACGACTGAAGAAACTTTTCTCACTAAACAAAAACCCAAAATAATGAGACATTCAATCTTTGCCCTGCTCAGCTGCCTGTTTGGCGCTATGGGAAGTTGCGGTGCCGTCGATTTCACTTCAATCACGCCGCAAGAATTCCAGAAAGTGATTGCCGACACCACGGTGCAGGTGGTTGACGCCCGCACTGCCGACGAGTTTGCCGAAGGGCACATTGCCCGCGCGGTGAATGTGGATGTGCTGCAGCCCGATTTTGCCGAAAAAGCTGTTGCCAACCTCGACGCCAAACGCACTGTGGCAGTGTATTGCCGCAGCGGTCGACGCAGCAAAAAGGCTGCCCAAATTTTAGTGCAAAAAGGGTTCCGGGTGGTGGAGCTCGACAACGGTTTCATCGGCTGGACCGAGGCAAAATTGCCAATCATAGAGCAATAATAAAAATTTGTCGATAATGAATTGCAATGCAGAATATTTGCTATATATTTGCATTGTTGTTATTGCATAACCTATGAAATACGTAAGCTTACCCAACGACGAGCAACACCGGCTTTGCTTCTACCTTGCCATGGAAGAGTATGTGGCTCAGACACTTGTCGATGACGACGATTGCTTCTTTATGTGGCAGGTGGAGCCCACAGTGATTTTTGGTCGCCACCAGGTGATTGAAAACGAAGTGAACATCGACTATTGCAAGGAGAATGGCATTCAATTCTATCGCCGCAAAAGCGGTGGCGGATGCGTATATGCCGACCGCAACAACGTGATGCTCTCCTACATCACACGCGACGATAACGTAGAGAAGACTTTCGACCACTATATGGGCGTGGTGGCTGATGCTCTGAGCACCATTTTGGGCATCGACACCGTGAAAACCCAGAACAACGACCTGCTCATTGGCGACGCCAAGGTGAGCGGCAATGCCATCTATCACCTGCCCGGGCGAATCATTGCCCACGGCACCCTGCTCTACGACACGGTGATGCAAAACATGATTTCTGCCATCACTCCGAGCAAGGAAAAGCTGCAGAAGCACGGCGTGGAAAGCGTGCGCCAACGCATCACCCTGCTCAAGGACCACACCTCGATGAGTCTTGAGGAAATCAAAAGCCACCTGCGCCAGCATGTTTGCTCGAGCGAACATTGTTTGACTCTCAGCGACGTGGCAGAGATACGAAAAATCGAAGAAGAATACCTTAAACCGGAATTCATCTACGGCAAATAGCCCTATTGGCGCAGCGATGTTGCCCCCACCCAAGGGCAAAACAGAAGTCCTCGACAACCAAAAACAACGACTTAACGAACAATATATAAACAAAATAACCTACCATAAACACTTTTTTATGAACAAGAGAACTTGTCTTTACGACAAACATGTGGCTTTAGGAGCCTTGATTTCGCCTTTTGGCGGCTTCGATATGCCAATTCAGTATTCATCAATCATTGATGAACATAATGCAGTACGCCAGCATTGTGGCGTGTTCGACGTTTCGCACATGGGCGAGGTGCGCGTCACCGGCGCCGACGCCGAGAAATTTGTGAACCACATTTTCACTAACGACATCACCGGCGCTCCTGATGGCAAGATATACTACGGCATGATGTGCTACCCTCACGGTGGCGTGGTCGACGACCTGCTGGTGTATAAAATGGCTGACGGCGACTTCTTCATCGTGATTAACGCTGCCAACATCGATAAAGACGTGGCTTGGATTAACGAACAAGCTCAAGGCTACAACGTGAACATCGACCACCAAAGCGACTACTACGGACAACTTGCCGTGCAGGGACCCGAATCGGAAGCTGTGGTTGAAGAAGTGCTCGGCTTGGCTTGTAAAGAACTGGTGTTCTACACCGTTAAGACCCTTGAGGTGAATGGCGAAACAGTGATTGTGTCGCGCACCGGCTACACCGGCGAGGACGGCTTTGAAATCTACGCTTCGCACGCGCTCATCAACAGCATGTGGGATAGCCTTATGGCAAGCGGACGCTGCAAGCCCTGCGGACTGGGTTGCCGCGACACCCTGCGCTTCGAGGTGGGTCTGCCGCTCTACGGCGACGAGCTCAGCGACGAGATTTCGCCTATCATGGCTGGCTTGGGCATGTTCTGCAAGCTCGACAAAGAGGAATTCATTGGCCGCGACGCCCTCATCAAGCAGAAGCAAGAAGGCGTGAGCAAACGCCTGCGCGGCATTGAGCTCGAAGGCAACGCCGTGCCTCGTCATGGCTACACCGTGCTCAAGGACGGACAACCAGTGGGCGAAGTAACCACCGGCTACCGCCTGATTTCGGTGGACAAGAGCTGTGCTGTGGCGCTGGTTGACGCAAGCCTGCAAATGGGCGACACCGTGGAAGTGCAAATTCGCAAAAAGACATTCCCTGGCGTTATCACCAAGAAGAAATTCTACGACAAACATTACAAAAAATAATAATTAACCAAATAACAAATAAAACAGACTATTATGGCAACATTTCAAGAAGGTCTCTACTACTCAGAGACACACGAATACGTTAAAGTTGAAGGCAACGTAGCATATATTGGCATCAGCGACTATGCACAACACGCTCTTGGCACAGTGGTTTACGTTGACATGCCCGAAGTTGACGACGAAGTTGAAGCAGGCGAAGAATTTGGCGCCGTTGAAAGCGTAAAGGCAGCCAGCGACCTCATCTCGCCGGTGAGCGGCACCGTTGTTGAAATCAACGAAGCCCTTGAGGACGAACCCGGATTGGTAAACAAGGACGCTTTTGCCAACTGGATTATCAAGGTGGAACTCAGCGACCCATCGCAACTCGACAACCTCATGGATGCCAAGGCTTACGAAGAATTCTGCGCCAACGAATAATATTTCATAAGCACCATTCACACAAGTACGATTGCTTTATGGCATATAAGTATTTTCCACATACCGAGGCCGACATCCAAGCGATGTTGGCCCGTATTGGTGTAACCTCGCTCGACGAGCTGTTTAGCGACGTGCCCGAGTGCATACGTTTCCGCAAGGAATACGACCTGCCCGAGGCAAAAAGCGAGCTCGAGATACGCGAGTTGTTCGCCCGATTGGCTGGCAGCAACAAGCAACTCACCTGCTTTGCCGGCGCCGGCGTCTACGACCACTACACCCCGGCTGTGATTCCAAGCATCGTTGAGCGCTCGGAATTCCTCACCTCCTACACCCCTTATCAAGCCGAAATTTCGCAAGGCACGCTTCACTACATCTTCGAATTCCAATCGATGATGGCTGAACTCACCGGCATGGCAATCTCCAACGCCTCGATGTACGACGGCACCACCGCCACCGCCGAGGCTGTGCTCATGGCTAATGCCGCCGCCAAGAAAGCAAACAAGGTGCTGGTGTCGTCGACCATCGACCCTCGCACCCTCAACGTGATTCTCACCTATGCACACTTCCACGGCGTGGAAATTGAACTCATCAACGCCGTTGACGGCGCCACCGACCTCAACGACATGCAAGCCCGCCTCGATGCAGGCGGCGTTGCCGGTGTGGTGATGCAGCAACCCAACCGCTATGGCGTGGTTGAAGACTTCACCGGCGTGGCTGACGCTTGCCATGCAAAGAAGGCGATGTTCGTAATCAACAGCGTGGCTGCCGACTTGGCATTGCTGCGCACTCCGGGCGAATGGGGCGCCGACATCGCTGTGGGCGACGTGCAATCGCTTGGCGTGCCGATGTCGTTCGGCGGTCCGTATGCCGGATATATGTGCTGCACCGAGAAACTCATTCGCAAACTGCCGGGACGCATTGTGGGCCGCACCAAGGACACCGAAGGCCGCCGCTGCTTTGTGCTCACCCTGCAAGCCCGCGAACAACACATCCGTCGCGAAAAAGCCACCTCTAACATTTGCTCTAACCAGAGCCTTATGGCTTTGTGGGTGACCATCTACATGAGCCTCATGGGCAAACAAGGCGTGAAAGACGCTGCCCAACTCTCCTACGACGGCGCTCACTACCTGCAAGAGCAACTGCTCGCCACAGGCCGTTTCACCGCCACATTCTCGCGCCCGTTCTTCAACGAGTTCTGCGTTGACTTCAACGGCGACGTCGACGCCCTGCAAAAGCACCTTATTGATAACGGCGTGCTTGGCGGCGTGAAAGTTGACGCCAACACCATCATGTTTGCTGTAACCGAACGTCGCAGCAAAGAGGAAATTGACCGTCTTGTTGAACTTATTAAGCAGTTTTAGGCCATGAACAATAAATTATACGGAAATTTGATATTCGAATTGAGCCATCCCGGCACTTGTGGCTACTCGCTGCCCAACAACCGTTTTCCGCATCACGAGGTGCCTGCCGAAATGCGCCGCGCCAACGATGCCGAACTGCCCGAATGCGACGAGATGACCGTGGTGCGTCACTACACCAACCACTCTGCCAACAACTTCGGTGTGAACAACGGTTTCTATCCGCTTGGCTCTTGCACCATGAAGTATAACCCCGTCATCAACGAGGAGGTGGCAATGATGCCTCAATTCCAGAATCTGCACCCGCTGCAACCCGACTACACTTGCCAAGGCGCCCTTGAGGTGTACTACAACCTGCAAAAAGCGCTTTGCGAACTCACCGGGCTTGCCGAATTCACCATCAACCCATGCGCCGGCGCTCATGGCGAGCTCACCGGACTGATGGCTATACGCTCCTATCATCAGGCCCGCGGCGACCACAAACGCGTGAAGGTGATTGTGCCCGACTCGGCGCACGGCACCAACCCGGCTTCGGCTGCCGTTTGCGGCCTCGAAATCGTGGAAGTGAAGAGCACAGCCAACGGTTTGGTCGATGTTGAAGACCTGAAGCCATTGCTCGGCGACGACATCGCTGCCATGATGATGACCAACCCCAACACCCTCGGTCTGTTCGAAAAGGAAATACCTGAAATTGCCGAATTGGTGCACGCTTGTGGCGGCTTGATGTATTACGACGGAGCTAACCTCAACCCGATGCTCGGCGCAAGCCGTCCGGGCGACATGGGCTTCGACGTGATGCACATCAACCTGCACAAGACATTCTCAACACCTCACGGCGGTGGCGGCCCCGGCAGCGGTCCCGTGGGCGTGCGCGCCGATATGGTGCAATTCCTGCCCAAGCCTACCGTGAAGAAGCTCGACGACGGCTCGTTTACCCTGGTGAACGATTTGCAGGACGGCACCTACGACGTCACCCGCAACCACATCGGTGCATTCCTCGGCAACTTTGCGGTGATTCTGCGTGCCTACACCTACATACTCACACTCGGACGTGAAAACATCAAGATGGTGGGCCCGTTGGCAACTCTCAACGCCAACTACATCAAAGAATCGCTCAAGGACGTGTACGAACTGCCTATCCCGGGTGTTTGCAAGCACGAATTTGTGTTCGACGGGTTGAAGGACAAGTCGACCGACGTCACCACTATGGACGTGGCAAAACGTCTGCTCGACTACGGCTACCATGCCCCTACAATCTATTTCCCGCTGCTCTTCCATCAATCGCTCATGATTGAGCCTACCGAGAACGAGAGCAAGCAGACAATCGACGGCTTCATTGAGGTGATGCGCAAGATTGCCGACGAAGCCAAGAACACGCCCGAACTGGTGAAAACGGCTCCGCACAATGCGCCAATCACTCGCGTCGACGACGTGCTGGCTGCAATGCACCCAATCACCACCTATCGCATGATTGTTAACGACGACAAGCAATGACACACTCTAATCTCATAATAATCGGCAGCGGTCCCGGCGGCTATCGTGCAGCGCAATATGCCGCCCAAAACGGGTTGCAAGTGACTGTGATTGAAGCAGCCGAGGCTGGCGGAACATGCCTCAACTGCGGTTGCATTCCCACCAAGAGCCTTGCCCACGATGCCGAATTGGCGCAAGAAGGCGCTCCTGCCAACTGGCAAGAGGCGCTCCAACGCAAGCAAGGCATCATCGAAGGGCTGCGCTCGGCTGTGGAATCGATTCTCGCGCTGCCCGGCATCACGCTGGTGAGGGGCAAGGCGCAGTTTATCGACGCCAAAACCGTTGCCGTCGACGGCGAACAATACACTGCCGACAACATCATCGTTGCCACCGGCTCGTCGTCGAAATTCCCTCCGGGGCTGTCGGAAGAGCTGCTTGCCACCAACGCTGTAGGCTCGGGAGCAACGCCCGCTGTGGTGACATCAACCGAACTGCTGTCGCTGCCGCAACTGCCGCAGAATCTGGTGATTGTGGGCGCCGGCGTGATTGGCATGGAGTTCGCCTCAATTTTCAACAGTTATGGCGTGAAAGTCACCGTGGTTGAATTCCTCAAGGAATGTCTGCCGGCAGTCGACGCCGACATTGCCAAGCGTGCACGCAAAGTGCTCGAAAAACGAGGCATCGACTTCATCATGCAGGCTGCTGTTAAAGCCATTGGCGACGGCGGCGTCACCTACGAGCGCAAAGGCAAAGAGGAACGCATTGAAGCCGACGTGGTGCTTGTTGCCACCGGGCGCAAGCCGAATGTCGACGGGCTGAACCTCGAAGCGGCAGGCGTTGCCTACGATTCGCGCCGCGGCATTGCTGTTGACGACAACATGGCAACCAACGTGCCGGGCATCTACGCCATCGGCGACGTGAACGGACGCATGATGCTGGCTCACGCTGCCACCTTCCAAGGCTTCCGCGCTGTGAACACCATTATCGGTCGTGCCGACACCATCCGCCTCGAAGTGATGCCTTCGGCAATCTTCACCAACCCCGAAATTGCCTGCGTAGGTCTCTCGGAGCAGCAGTGCAAAGATGCCGGCATCGACTATGTGCTCAAAAAAGGGTTTATGCGTTCCAATGGCCGTGCCCTTGCCATGAACAGCGGCGAAGGCATGGTGAAGCTCACCGCTCGCGCCGACGGCACAATTGTGGGATGCCACGCATTTGGCGCACGCGCCAGCGAGATTGTGCAAGAAGTGTCGTCGCTGATTTGCTGCGGTGCCACAATGCAGCAGCTTCAGGACATGGTGCACATTCACCCCACTGTGAGCGAAATTCTCAGCGACATTGCTCGGTAAGCGCATTGTCGACTTGTTCCATAAAAGAATTAAGGCTTTCGTTAACATCACGCTAACGAAAGCCTTATTTTATACAGAAATTTTTATAAGAGATGGTTATTGAGAATCAATCTCTACCTTAATGGAAAAAATGTCATAATCAGTTGCGTGCTTTCACACGTTTGTTCTTGCCAATCACTTTTGCAGGATTGCCATAGTAGTAGATGTTGCCGCTGCCCATGGCTGCAGTAGACAGTTGCTTGGTTGCACGGCACGAGATGTCGCCGCTGCCGCTTGCCACTGCATTGGCTTCGGTGGCTCTCACGCTGCTGGCTTTGATGTCGCCGCTGCCCGTAACGCCATAATTGGCTGAGCCAACGGTTCCGGCTGCCACCACGATATCGCCACTGCCGCTAACACCGCACGCCAGCTCGTCGGTAGCCACACTGCTCACTTTCACGTCGCCGCTGCCGGTGACGCCCAATGCTACCACGTCGCCGCTCACCGCTTTGCACTCGATGTCGCCGCTGCCGGTGACGCCAATGGCAATCTTCTTGCCACTCACATTACGCACGTCGATGTCGCCACTGCCGGTTACGCCAAGGGCTACTTCGCCCGCGCTGAGGTTATATGCATCAATGTCGCCGCTGCCGCTCACGCCCAGTGCCAAACGGTCAGCCTTCAGGTCGGTGGCGATTCTTATGCCGCCGCTGCCATTCACCGAGAATGCCGTTACTTCGGGAGCATAGACATTCACCTTGAGGTCGGCGCGCGAATTTTTCACTCTCACGTTAACGCCTTTTTTCAAGCCCACTTCGAGGCGCGAACCTTTTTTCACCACTTCGATGTAAGGAATCACGTTGTCGCTTGCGCTCACCACGATGCGAGTGTCGGCAGCGCTGTGATAAACAACATCTACCGAGCTATTTGTTTGAATCTCCTTGAATCCTGCAATTCCTTTAATCTCCTTCGACACGATTTTGCCACTTGCAACAACCTTGGTGTTTGCAGCTGTTGCACACACACTCGATGTCAACAACAATGCCAATAAAAGTGAAATGTATTTTCTCATAACTGAAATTTTTATTTATTTGTTTAGGTTAATATTTTGCTTTTACACCTATTAGACGCAGCAACCCCGAAAAATGTTGCAGCAAAACGAAATTTTTTTTCAAATTAATGAAAAAAAGCGGGGTCAAATGTGGCAAATCGCACTCAATCCCGCTCGTAATTCATTACATGTCAATGTATTCCATCAACGCCCTATGTGCAGTATTACAGCACCAGCAGAACCATAATTATCACACTAATTATCGCTACTATGTTTTGCAAGTATTCCATGTTTGAGGGCAATTATTCGTTATTACTCTTCAGATAGTTAGCATATATTTCTTTCAACTCGTCGGGCGAGATGCCAATCGAAGCCAGCTGGCGCATCACCTGTTTCAGCTCGTCGCCAAGCAGCTGTTCGCGGCGAATGTCGTGCACAATTTTCACTGCATCGGGGGCAACGAAGTATCCCAATCCTCGGCGGTTATAAATCACGCCTTTTTGCTGCAGATAGTCGTAGCTGCGCACCACCGTGTTGGCGTTCACCTCCACTGTTGCAGCGTATTCGCGCACCGAAGGTATTCGCGAGTCGGCTTGCAGCGCCCCCGACAGCACCTCGTCGGCAATACGGTCGGCAATCTGCATATATATTGGTCGGTTTTCCTTGAAATTCATAACTTCACATTTTTTCGATTTAGAACACTGTTGGATGAATCACATTCTTGCGCTTGAGCAGATAGTAGCCAGCCACAAACGCAGCCACTGCAATCAACACCTGCAGCACAATAATCACGATGAGGAGTTCGGAGAACAATGTTTCAATCATTGGCTCGGTGATGTCGACAACCGAAGCCACAACGATGAATGCAATGAAGAACACAATGCCTATCATATAAGTGGCTGCATAAGTCTTGATGAATGAAAATTTAGGCCACAACACAGCTCCGAGAGTGAAAATGCCCAGGTCGGCAATCACGCCAAGCACACATATCGTGAAAATCTTTGAACCGGTGATGCCCATTTCAACGAGATGAATGTCGTTGAACGCATCCTTAATGGTGCCGAGCACTGCAAAATGGTTGATGTAGATGCCAGCCGACTCCTTGCCCCACACCAGCGGAGCAATCACGCAGCGCACAAGTTCGCCAAGCTCAACACACACTGCATATACTGCCGCAAAACCGAAAATGTAGACCACTATCTGTTCGAGATACTTTTCGAGGGTGGTGGCAGGAAGCGTAAACATTGATATGCGGCCCTGCTTAGTGCGCATTGGCGAAAACGACAGCGACACCGAAATTGCGCAACCGATGCCAAACAGGTATTCTAACACATATCCTATTAAACAGCCACCTTTGTCGGGCGAATCAATAAATATGGAGAGGATTATCATCAATAACGACATCGCAGCAAACAATGCAAAACTGCCAATAACCAATGCCGTTTTGTTCTCCACAAAATCCTTCCTGAGCAAAAGCCAGAAGCGCGATATGCTGAATGAATCTTTCATTTTTCTTTCTTTTTTTAGTGAGTTAATAACTAATATTTCTTTAACTGAAGTCATTTGCCGGCAAACATAGCCGCAATACGCTCAGGTGCCATGAGCACTGCATTAAACAGCATCTCGATGTCGACCATCGTTTCCTTGGTGCCATCGTTGGGGAACACCACCATGTTGCCGTTAATGGTAGGTTGCCAATAAAGGGCGCCATCCACATTGCTGCTCACCTCAAAGGCAAGTCGGCTGCCAATCTCGCCAATCGAAGCGTTGAGCAGCGTGCGGCTGTTGTCGATGATGAGCACGTGGTCGAGAATCGAATCCACGTCGCGCACCTGATGAGTGCTGAGCACAATGGTGCGGTCGTCGTTCATGCAGCGTGCAATGATTTTGCGGAACTGGCTCTTGCTGGGGATGTCGAGCCCGTTGGTAGGCTCGTCCATAAGCAGCAGGCGGGTGTTGGTTGCAAGTGCGAAACTCATAAACACTTTCTTTTTCTGACCCATCGACAACGATTTGAGGTTAACGGTTTCGTCGTTCATTTCAAATACGCCCAGATAGCTGCGAAGGTCATCATAACTGAAGTTGGGATAAAAGGGAGCATTGATTGCCACATACTGCTTAAGGCTGATTGCCGGCAACTCAAACTCCTCGGGAACGATGAACACGTTGCTGAGAGTTGACGGACGGCGCTCGCGCACATCCACGCCCTCATATTCCACGTCGCCGCTCTCAGGAGTGAGCAGTCCGGTCATCAGATAAATTAAAGTTGACTTGCCGGCGCCGTTGCGTCCCAGCAGTCCGTACACTCTACCCGGCTCTAATTCGAGCGAAAAGTTATTGAAAATCTTTGTGGCTGATTTTCTATAACCGTAAGTCAGATTCTTTACTTTTAACATAACTCTTGTTCCGTTTTATGTTGTATTATTGATTCTTTTCTATCACTGTTTTGCACCTCATCAACCATCGTTCGCTATCGTTATAGTGTATTAGTTGATTAGTACACTGCAAATGTATATACTATTTTTTATTCCACCAAATATTTTTCAAAAAAAATTTCGTCTATTAAAATTTCCTGCCCTTTGCACGATGGTGATGCGGCGATTTTATTATGCGTGTTTTTGATGCGGAGATGTTATAATGCGGTTTGCTGTGATGCTGTAGGGGCGTATGGCAATGGCTGCCGCGAGGATGTGCCATCAAAGATGGCAAACCATGCATAAACGCTGGTGTAGCGATAGCGCAACCTGCGGACCACCGCCGCTCCCGAAACCGGCGTCTGGACAGGACGCGAATTACCTTTATTGCTGAATCTGCAACCGCTCCACGGTTGATGCCTCTGGGGTTCATCGGCTTTCCCCACGTAGCCGACTTCGCTACGCTCGCCGTCAACGCAGGGTTATTGATATTGCAACCGCTCGCGCGGTTGTGCGTCGGGTGTCACATGCTTCGCATGACATCGCATCTCGTTTCACAATTCCCCTTTCTGCGCCTTTCTGCGCCGTCTGCGGCATCTGCGAGAGGAAGAGGAGTTTCTCGCAGAAATCGCGGAACCCGCAGAGGAAATAATAAAATCTGAATAATCAAATCAATCTGTGTGAGACCCAAACGCACCATCTTCGAGGGAACGCCCCTACAATCAATGGCTGTAACCATTTGATAGCCAGCGATATTAACCGCGCGAGCGGTTACATCGTCAATAACCCTACATTGGCGCCGCAGGCGACTATGTGGGGAAGGCTGAACGCTCACATCATCCACAACCGCGGCGCGGTTGCACACCCAGCCGCGAAGGCAGATTCGCGTCCTGTCCTCTATGTTTTTTACGCGGTGGCGAGTTTGCCCCAACCTTTCTGCGCCGTCTGCGCAATCTGCGAGAGAGCCCTACTGCCCGAGCCCCAAAGCCATCTGCCCAGAAAGAAAAACCACACGAAAAATGTCAATAATATAAAAATTAAGGAAATATTTCCGTAATGGCTTTTTTTATATAAATAAATGTATTAACTTTGTAGTCGCTAAACAAGGTTTCGAAAACAAAACCCGAAATCTTGCGAAGCGAAAGGAGAAAAAATTACAACATTATAAACATATATTAAGGTAAAAAAATGTTTAAGAAAGAAGATTTATTGAAGTATGGAATCTCAGGCACTACTGAGGTTGTGTACAATCCTTCTTACGAAACTCTCTTCGAAGAAGAAACAAAGGCAGGCCTCGAAGGCTATGAAGTAGGTCAAAACACTGAGCTCAACGCAGTGAACGTGATGACAGGTATCTACACCGGCCGCTCGCCTAAGGACAAGTACATCGTTATGGACGAAACTTCAAAGGACACTGTATGGTGGACTACTGAAGGCTACAAGAACGACAACCACCCAATGACTGAAGAAACTTGGGCAACGGTTAAAGACATTGCAAAGAAAGAACTCTCTAATAAGCGTCTCTTCGTGGTTGACGCATTCTGCGGTGCAAACGCCGACACTCGCATGGCTGTTCGTTTCATCGTTGAAGTGGCATGGCAAGCTCACTTTGTGACTAACATGTTCATCCGCCCAACCGAAGAAGAACTCAAGGACTTCGAACCAAACTTCATCATCTACAACGCATCGAAGGCTAAGGTTGAAAACTACAAGGAACTCGGCCTCAACTCTGAAACTTGCGTTGCCTTCAACGTAACCAGCCGCGAACAAGTTATCATCAACACTTGGTACGGTGGTGAAATGAAGAAGGGTATGTTCTCGATGATGAACTACTACTTGCCTTTGCAAGGCATCGCTTCGATGCACTGCTCGGCTAACTGCGATATGAACGGCGAAAACACCGCTATCTTCTTCGGTCTTTCTGGTACAGGTAAGACCACTCTTTCTACCGACCCTAAGCGTCGCCTCATCGGTGACGACGAACACGGTTGGGACGACAACGGTGTGTTCAACTTCGAAGGTGGTTGCTATGCTAAGGTTATCGGCCTCTCTAAGGAGCACGAACCTGACATCTACGGTGCTATCAAGCGCAACGCCCTCCTCGAAAACGTTACTGTTGCTGCCGACGGCAAGATTGACTTCAACGACAAGTCGACTACCGAGAACACCCGCGTTTCTTACCCAATCAACCACATCAACAACATCCAACCAGGTAGCTCGGCTCCTGCTGCCAAGAACGTAATCTTCTTGTCGGCTGACGCATTCGGCGTGCTTCCTCCAGTATCTATCCTTACTCCAGAGCAAACCAAGTACTACTTCCTCTCTGGCTTCACTGCTAAGCTTGCAGGTACTGAACGCGGCATCACTGAGCCAACTCCTACTTTCTCGGCTTGCTTCGGCCAAGCATTCTTGGAACTCCACCCAACCAAGTACGCTGAAGAATTGGTTAAGAAGATGGAAAAGAGCGGCGCTAAGGCTTACCTCGTTAACACAGGTTGGAACGGTACTGGCAAACGTATCTCAATTCCTGACACTCGCGGTATCATCGACGCTATCCTCGACGGTTCAATCCTCAAGGCTGAAACCAAGAAGATTCCTATGTTCGACTTCGAAGTACCAACCAGCCTTCCTAACGTGAACCCAGCTATCCTCGACCCACGCGACACCTACAAGTGCGCTTGCGAATGGGAAGAAAAGGCTAAGGACCTCGCTGCTCGCTTCATCAAGAACTTCGACAAGTACACCAACAACGAAGCTGGCAAGGCTCTTGTTGCTGCTGGTCCTCAACTCTAATGTTCCGAACATAATAAAACAAGAACATTATATTTTCCACAATGCCGTGCCCGGTTTTCGGGCGCGGCATTTTTCTTGCACGTTTGCTCGAGAATCGGTAATTTTGCATCATAATCTTCACCTTAAAACGCAATTTTAAATCATGTCGAAACTTAGTATTATAACGACAATAACTCTTGCTCTGATATTTGGCACACAGGCGAATTCAGCCCAGCAGAAGCCCTATTTCTCGAAAGGCGCCGACATTGGTTGGGTGAGCGAAATGGAGCAGCAAGGACACAAATTCTATAATCGTGCCGGCGACGAAACCGACTGCTTTGTGCTGATGAAGCAATTGGGCATGGACGCCATCAGGCTGCGCGTGTGGGTGAACCCCGACAAGCGCTTCAATGCCACGCCCGACGTGGTGGGAAAGGCTGTGCGCGCCAAGCGTGCCGGAATGGACGTGATGCTCGACTTTCATTATAGCGACAACTGGGCTGACCCCGGGCAGCAACGCAAGCCGCGTGCCTGGCGTACCTACTCGGCTCAGCAAATTGAGCGCGCCGTATATCACCACACCACGCATGTGCTCGAAGCCGTGAAGCAGGCGGGCGTGGAGCCGCGCTGGATTCAGGTGGGCAACGAAATCACCAACGGACTGCTGTGGGACACCGACAAAGCCACCAGCGGCGCTCTCTACACCGTCACCGACGGCAAATTGCCTCACACTGCCAACCCGAAGAACTTTGCCCGATATGTGAAAGCCGGCTGCAAAGCAGTACGCCAAGCGCTGCCCAACGCCCAGATAATAATCCACCTTGACCGCGGAATGGATATGGGCAAATACAAGACCGCCTTCGACGTGCTGCGCAAGCACAAAGTGGACTTCGACATCGTGGGCATGTCGATTTACTCGCAAAACGAAGCCGGCTCGACCTACTTCAGCCCCGTAACCGGCAAGGAGGAAACCGCCGCCACCGTAGCCGACGTGATGAACGCTATGTTTGCCACAATGGACTTTGTGTTCAACACCTACGGCAAACCGAGCATGATTACCGAAGTGGGTTTTAAGAACGGCAACGACATAGTGGCTGAAAGCGCCCGATATATGCAGCAACTCATGGCGATGGCAAAAGCCCATCAGCACTGCCTCGGCATCTACTATTGGGAGCCTGAAAGCAGCATGGAGTGGAACCAATATCCCCTCGGCGCATTCAGCAACGGCAGCCCCACTGCCATCATGGATGCCTGGGCTGATTGAATGAGCCGCATCATAAGTCCTCACAGCGCCGCAGGTTTGGCAGATTGTAATAATTATAGTAACTTTGTAGTGTAGAGGACAATAAATCATACGAAACAACAACCTTTGCACCCTGCGTGAACGCACATTGTTTCAGGTAACAAAAATTTTAAGGTATAAAAAGATAATGAAGACTGACATTCAGATTGCACGCGAGGCAAAACTTGAGCGCATCAACGCCATTGCCGAACGTATGGGCATCCCTGCCGACGATGTTTACAACTACGGTCCGTATATGGCAAAAGTGCCATTGACACTAATCGACGAAGAACGCTGCAAGCGCAACCACCTGATATTGGTGACTGCCATCACGCCAACCAAGGCGGGCAACGGCAAGACCACCGTGAGCGTGGGGTTGGCGCAGGCTTTGTGCCAACTGGGCAAGAATGCCGTGGCAGCGTTACGCGAACCGTCGCTGGGTCCGTGCTTCGGCATGAAAGGCGGTGCTGCCGGCGGTGGCTACAGCCAAGTGTTGCCCATGGAGAACATCAATCTTCATTTCACCGGCGACTTCCACGCCATCACTTCGGCGCATAACATGATTACGGCGCTGTTAGACAACTACATCTATCAGAACCGCAACCACGGCTTTGGGCTGCGCCAGATTCTGTGGAAACGCGTGCTCGACGTCAACGACCGCTCGCTGCGCAACGTGGTCACCGGCTTGGGCAAGACGGTTGACGGAGTGCCTTCGCAAAGCGGCTTCGACATCACTCCTGCTTCTGAAATTATGGCTATCATGTGCCTTGCCACCGATATGCACGACTTGCGCCGACGCATCGGAAAGATTCTGCTGGGCTACACCTTCGAAGACGAACCGTTCACCGTCGACGACCTCGGCGTTGCCGGCGCCATCACCGTGCTGCTCAAAGATGCTCTCAACCCCAATCTGGTGCAAACGCTCGAAAACACTCCGGCGTTTGTGCACGGCGGTCCGTTTGCCAACATTGCTCACGGCTGCAACTCGGTGATTGCCACCAAGATGGCTATGACCTACAGCGATTATGCCATCACCGAAGCCGGTTTCGGTGCCGACCTCGGTGCCGAGAAGTTCTTCAACATCAAGTGCCGCAAGGCCGGGCTAACACCCAGCCTGACAGTGATTGTTGCCACTGCACAAGGCTTGAAGATGCACGGCGGCGTGCCCGAAAACGACATCAAGAAGGAGAACCTCGACGGCATTCGCCGCGGTTTCGAGAATATGGATAAGCACATTGCCAACATGCGCAAGTTCGGACAGAAAGTGGTGGTTACATTCAACCGCTACGCCACCGACACCGATGCCGAGATTGCCCTCGTGGCTGAACACTGCCGCGCGATTGGCGTAGGCTTTGCCATCAACAACGTGTTTGCCGAAGGCGGCAAAGGCGGCTTGGAATTGGCAAAACTTGTGGTGGACACCATTGAAAACGGCGACGCCCAACCGCTGCAATTCACCTATGCCGACGGCGATTCGGTGAAAACAAAAATCGAAAAGATTGCCCGCGAAATTTATGGCGCAGCCAAGGTGCACTACTCTGCCGTGGCTGAAAAGATGATTCAGCAAATCGAGAAACGCGGCATTGCCCACTATCCGGTGTGCATAGCCAAGACACAATATTCGTTCTCAGCCGACCCCAAGGCTTACAACGTGACCGAAGGCTTTGAGATGACGGTGCGCGAAGTGGTGATTAACAACGGTGCCGAAATGATTGTGGCTATCATGGGCGACATCATGCGCATGCCCGGCTTGCCAAAGGACCCGCAGGCACGCCGCATCGACATCATCAAAGGTCAGGTGGAAGGGTTAAGCTAATAGGCAAAGCGCCCGAATCTCCTTATTTTACACCCACATATATTGAGCAAGTGCCAAATGTCATAGCAATGGCTTGGCACTGCTTGAACCCTATGTGACGCATTATTTGCAGCATGGCTTCGCCTTGCGGCACGGCTGCTATGCTCTCGGGCAAATAGCTGTAGGCACGCGCGTCTTTCGACTTCGAGCGACCCACAAAGGGGATGATATGGCGAGTGTAAAGGTCGTAGAAGAATTTTATGAACTTGTTGGTGGGGGTTGACAGTTCCACCACGCACAGCACGCCTCCCGGCGCCAGCACGCGATACATTTCGGCATAACCTTGCTCGAGATGCTCGAAGTTGCGCACGCCGTAAGCCACCGTCACGGCATCAAATTCGCCTTCGCCGAAACGCAGGTTCAAGCAATCGCCTTGCTCAAGCGTAATCACCCGGTCGAGCCCGCGGTCAGCCACTTTGCGGCGTCCAATCTCAAGCATGCCTTCGCTCAAATCAATGCCCACAATCTTTGCCGGGTTTAGCTTCTTGCATAGCTGAATAGCAAGGTCGCCGGTGCCCGTAGCCACGTCAAGCAGATGCTGCGGACGCGATTTGCCCACTATCTTCACCGCCTTGCGTCGCCATAGTTTGTCGATGCCCATGGTCATGCAGCGGTTCATGAAATCGTAGGCAGGAGCTATTGAGTCGAACATCTGTCGCACCTGTCCGGTTTTGCTTTCGTTGTCGTTGTAGGGATTGATTTTTTCAGCCTTATATTCCATTTCGGGAAAGATGATTATGCTTATGTTTGTAATTAGTGAATAGGATGCAGAAAGGAGAAAAACGAGCAGCGGCTCACGGCAGCCGGCAGACGATGAAATTTGCCGAGGCGCGAATCGCTGCTCGCCATCAGTGCGGCTGAAGCGCCACCACGAGCACTAGTGGCAGTCACCGCAGTATTATTTTAGCCGCGCGAAGCCAAATAAGCCTTCACGTTCTTTTCGATGCGGGCAGCAATGTTGCTGTCGTCGGCAGGCACAAATTTCTCGCCAACGATGTGCTCATACAGCTCGATATAGCGAGCAGCAACGCTTTCGCAATATTCATCGGTCATTTCAGGCACTTGCTGGCCTGCCTTGCCCATGAAGTTGTGGTCGATGAGCCATTGGCGTACAAACTCCTTCGACAGCTGCTTCTGCGGTTCGCCGGCTTCGAAGCGTTCGGCGTAGCCGTCGGCATAGAAATAGCGCGAGCTGTCGGGGGTGTGAATCTCGTCGATGAGAATCACCTTGCCGTCGCGCTTGCCGAATTCATATTTCGTGTCAACCAAAATCAAGCCCTTGCCGGCGGCAATCTCGGTGCCGCGGGCAAACAAAGCGCGGGTGTAGCGCTCCATGGTCTCGTAGTCTTCCTTGCTCACAATGCCTTGAGCAATGATTTCCTCCTTAGAGATGTTCTCGTCGTGACCGGCATCGGCCTTGGTGGTTGGAGTGATGATTGGTTCAGGGAATTTCTCGTTTTCGCGCATTCCGTCGGGCAGCTTCACGCCGCACAGTTCGCGGCAGCCGGCGGCATATTCGCGCCAAGCGCTACCGGTGAGATAGCCACGAATAATCATTTCAACGCGGAAACCTTCGCATTTCAGCCCCACAGTCACCATTGGGTCGGGAGTAGCTAACTTCCAGTTAGGCACGATGTCGGCAGTGGCATCGAGGAATTTTGCAGCAATCTGATTCAGCACCTGACCTTTGCCGGGAATGCCCTTTGGCAAAATCACGTCGAATGCCGAAATGCGGTCGGTTGCCACCATCACCATAAGGTCGTCGTTGATGTCGTATACATCGCGCACTTTGCCATGATATACGCTCTTCTGACCCTCAAACTTGAAATCTGTGTTAGTTAATGTGTTAGCCATAATGCTCTTTTTGATTGTATTTTAATGAAATATTTATAATTGCTTATTTTGTAAGGATGATTATTCGTCGCTTTGCCGGTCGGCGGCTGCCTTAGCCTTCTGCGTCGCCTCGTGCTTCTCGTAAGCCTCCACAATGCGCTGCACAAGATGATGGCGAACTATGTCTTTCTTGCCAAATTCCACCAGCCCGATGCCTGGCACGCCTTTCAGCACCGCGAGTGCCTGTACAAGCCCCGACACCGAGGTGCGCGGCAGGTCGATTTGCGTCACGTCGCCGGTGATTATCATCTTCGAGCCCATGCCCAAGCGCGTGAGGAACATCTTAATTTGATGTGTGGTGGTGTTTTGCGCCTCGTCGAGCACAATCACGGCATCGCTGAGCGTGCGGCCGCGCATAAACGCCAGCGGCGCTATCTGAATGACGTTGCTCTCCATGTATTCCTTCAGCTTCACTGCCGGAATCATGTCCTCAAGGGCATCGTAGAGCGGTTGCAGATACGGGTCGATTTTGTCCTTCATATCGCCGGGCAGGAAGCCGAGTTTCTCGCCTGCCTCAACTGCCGGTCGCGACAGGATAATTTTGCGCACTTCCTTGTTCTTGAGCGCACGCACCGCCAAGGCAATGGCAATGTAGGTCTTGCCCGTTCCGGCAGGACCGAGCGCAAAGGTGAGGTCGTTTTGCTGATAGGTTTTCACCAGCAGCTGCTGGTTTGGCGTGCGGCCCGAAATGGGCTTGCCGTTCACGCCGTAGATGATGGCTTCGTCCATCTTCAGCTCTTTGGGAGGCTCGCCCTTTATCACGTCGAGAATCACGTCCTCGGTGAGCTTATTGTAGCGCGAACAATAGTCCTCAAGCTTCTTCACTTTTTCTTCGAAAACAGAGGTTTCTTGCTCGTCGCCTATCACCTTGATGACGTTGCCACGAGCCGCCATGCGCAATTTCGGAAAGAGATTGCGTATCAACTGAATGTTGCAATTATTCACCCCATAGAAAATCACAGGGTCAACATTGTCGATGATTATAATGCGTTCATTCATAATGCAAAATTAATACTATTTTTTGGTAGCCTCAGCAATTTGCCGCAATTAATTTTCAACTACCATTATTCATATTGTCCAATGGAGCTTTGTAATAATATTACCAAGAATATCACTTGCCCTATCGCCTTAGAGAAAAGGCGAAAAGCCGAGCTTGAGCGGGGCACTTAGAGGACGCGAATTTGCCCTCGCGGCTGGGTCTGCAACCGCTCCACGGTTGATGCCACTGATAATCAGATGATTATATCTATGATTTCGCTTTAACTTGTAGGGGTGTATGGCGGGGCGCAGCCTGCGGAGAGGTGGCACCAATAATAATGTGCCTCGAAGTGGCACAACATTGTTCGACATCTTCGACGCCGAATGATAGTGAGGTATCCGCGCTTCCGCAGGTTGCGCTTCGCTCCACCAGCGGTTATGCATGGTTTGCCATCTCCGATGGCACATCCTCGCGGCAGGCGCCCCTACAGCAGCGCATCACATCTCCCTAAGATGGCGCACAGCGCGCTTAACCGCGGAGCGGTTACAACTTTTGTAACCCCTCATTGGCGCCGTAGGCGACTATGTGGGGATAGCTGAATGCTCCCCACCAAAAACCAACCGTGGAGCGGTTACAGATTCATTAAAAACCTCTCGCAGATTACGCTGATGGCACTTATATATTAAACGAATACAGATTCGAGCCCCGTACTCATTGTCAAAGGGATATAAACACTAACCGTGGGTTACGCTAACGCTCACCCACGGCTAAGCCCCGTCGGCTAATGCCTCCGGGGTTGCGCCCTTCTATAATAGTGAATTCGCAAATAATCCTATAATTATAGCACTACTCCATCCTATTTTTGCTATAGCGTATTTGCCTTTTTCAGAATGTGATGCTGGCGCCGCCCATCACGTTGAGCTTTTGTGCGCCCTGACCGTAAAGCACGTCCCACTGCTTGTTCATCAGGTTGTTGGCATCGACAAACAGCGTGAGGTTGTCGAACAGACGATAGCTTGCACCCACCTTCAGGTTCATAGCGTTTTCAAGCGGTGTTTGTTCCCAATAATCTTTTCCGTCAACAATCTGATAGCCCCACATCGAGCGATTGCCGCGCATCTCGTAGCCCAGATTGATGGCAAGCTTGTCGATAGGCATCACGCTGATGTTGGCATCAACCACATATTCCGGACGGTCGAGCCCGAGCACGCAGCCTTCATCTTCGTCCTGCGGCGAATATGTGAAGCGCACTTTGGCGTCGACGAGCGAACGATACTTATAGGCAAGCTCGGCACCGGCTTTCCAGCCGCTGATGTCGAGTGCTTGATAGACGGTGGTGGAAACCATGTCGAAATAGCTGAGGTCGAAGCCGGCGCTCGAAGGCAGTGTGGGCGCTTCGCACAAGAATGGCAACATCTTTTCTTTGTACGAAGCAAATCCGCCGAACAGCTTTGCCGAGAAGCCGCCGAAGCTGCCAATGTTGAGTGCTACTTCAGCATCTACCGGAACAAATGTGGTGCCGTAGCGCACGCCGGGGTTCACATAGCGGTTTTCGGCTTTCATCTGCCACAGGTGGTTGAGTGTTTTGCCGCCGTTCACGTCAATCGACAAGCCCACACCGGGTGCAAATGCATAGTCGAGTTTCACATTAGGCGCTATGCGGAATGTGGTGCCGGCGTTGATGGCAATGTCGGCGTTGACGCCCAGACGAAGCATCACACCTTCGCGGTGGAAGCACACAAATGGCGAGATGCGGGCTATGCCTTGGCTGTTGTCCTCCTCGG
This sequence comes from Bacteroidales bacterium, assembly GCA_004557385.1. Classification (GTDB taxonomy): domain Bacteria; phylum Bacteroidota; class Bacteroidia; order Bacteroidales; family Muribaculaceae; genus SFTJ01. Next base: position 19,499 of record SFEA01000031.1, on the reverse strand, counting down.
GTGCTTTCTTGAAGGTGTTGAGGTCGACGTATGGCGCATCGGTGTACGAGGCATAGTCGAAACGCACTTGCGCACCGGCTGCGGTGTAGTCGTTCACCTCATATTTTCCGCCAAGATTCACAAAGAAGTTGGTTTCTTTCAAGCCTTTATAGTCGACGAATGCCGATTTCTTGAATCCGCCGTGACCCACACCGGCTTCAATCTGATAGTTGAATTTGCGGTTGGCTTCGCGGCTATACCATCCGCCGGTCACGCCAAACTCGCTGAACGATTGGTTGCCGAACTCGTCGGGGCTATAGTTGCGCACATTATCGCTGCCTGGCATAATGCCTGCATCGCCATAGTAGTTGAATGTGTCGAAGTTGGCGCGCAAGTTGATTCGCATAGTGCCTTCGTCGAAGCGGCTGGTGAAGTCGGCTCCGATGGTGTTGTCGTTGAATTTTTGCTTGAATTGATTATTCGCAGCAGCCGGCGACGAGTTTTTGCCTGCCCAAGTGCTGTTGTGCTGCACCCAGAGGGCAAGGGTGTTGTTCACGTCGTCGAGCACGCGGTAGCCGGCGTTGCCCAGCAGGTTGAGCTGCGAACCGGCGCCGAGCGTTGCATAGCCGCGCTTGGTGTCGAAGCTCTTGTTGGTGAGGTAGCCGTAGGGCTGCATGGTGGGTATCTTGGCAGGCACGGCAGCCGGCAGCGCCCAGTCGCTGTAGTTTAGCTTGGCGTTCATGTCCACAGCGTTCTTCTGCACGGCGGGCAGTGTGTTCTGCTTCACGGCTTTGCGCTCAACAGGCACATAGTCCTTATCCACCGTGATTTCCTTATTGAGGTTTTGCGCCGATGCGCCCAATGTCATGGCGCAGGCTGCAATTATTGCATATCGTTTCATTGTAGTGTTATTATGCTTTGTTTTGAGGTGACACACGTTTCAATTTCACTTTTTCGACGATTTCCACGACTTCAATCGCTGTTCGATGTCGTCGAAGATGTCCTGTTCCTTGCCCGGATAGTTGCTCTTGAGGCTCTCGAGGTATTCGCGGGCTTCAAAGTCGTTGCCTTGCTTGTGATATACGTCGGCAAGCAAGATGAATGCTTTGGCGAGCCAATACTGATGCGAGGTGCCTTCGTCGATGAATTTGTTGAGGGTCTTTTCGCAGGTCTTCAGGCTGCCGGCTTCGTATTGCAGCTTGGCAAGCTCATAGGCGGCTCGTGCTCCCGACTCGCTGCGCACATCCTTTGCAAGCACGCTGTAGTCGGCTTCGGCTTCCTTGGTGTTGCCCAAATGAGCGTTGGCAATAGCGCGGTTCAGCGTTGCCTCTTTCTCCTCGGCGTCGCTCAGGCTGCCCAGGCTCAGCAAGGTGGCTGCGCTGAGCTTCACTTCGGCCCATTGCTTGAGTGCTACGTTGGCGCGCATAATGCCCAGGTTGGCAATCACCTTGTTGTCGTGCGACGATGCCTTTTCAGCAAGGCGGCGATAGGTGTCGAGTGCCTCGGTGTTTTTATCCTGCTTCATCAAAATGTCGCTCTTGATGGCGAGGGCATCTTCGGCAAACGAGGCGTCGGTGGCGCGCAATGCTTGGTTGATGTGTGTGAGTGCCTTGTCGTACTCGGCTTTCTGATAGCAGTCGCGACCGATGTAGTAGTGGGCGTTGGCTTCGTAGGCGCCGTTGGGATAGCTGCTCAGGTAGTTCTCCATCTTCTTGATGCTGCTCTTTTCAGCCAAAGCGGCTTTTTCGGCAGCGTTGAAGGTGAGTTTTTCCACTTCTTTCACGTCTAAGTGTGGCGCGTTGGGCACGCTGTTGATAAACGAGGCATATTCGCGCAGATTGCCGTTGTCGGCATAAATCACCTTGAGGTCCTCGGCTGCCACTGCGGCTTCTTCGCTGGTAGGATATTTGGTGATAACTTTCTTATAGGTGCCTATGGCTTTGCTTTCCTCGCCCACATAGCGCTGGTTGATGGCAAGCTGCAGCAGACCCTTGCGGGCTTCGGTGGTTGCCGGATAGCGGCGCAGCAGCTCGTTATAGGTGTCGGTGGCTGCGGCATTGTTGTTGATGAGGGCGTAGGTGTTGGCTTTCTCAAGCAGGGCGCCGGCAGCGAGGCCCGACGACGGGAATTGCTTGAGCATATTGTCGATGGCAGCTATCTTGCCGCTGTAGTCCTTGGTGAGGCCCTTCATGATTGCCTTCTGGTAGAGGGCATAGTCGCCGGCGGTGTTGCGGTCGAGGTTGTAGGCTGCTTCGTAGTTGCCCTCGGCTGCCGAATATTGCTTGGTGTAGTATTGGCAGTCGGCAAGGCGGTTGTAGGCATCGGCGCGGAGCGAGGTGCCCAATTGCTTGCTGGTGGCAGCGTGCTCAAAATAGGTGCGGGCGGTGCCATATTGCCTTTGCTGGAACAACGAGTAGCCCAGGTTGTAGTTGCCCAGACCGTAATTTTTGTTGCTCGACGTCACACTGCCGAGGAATGCCTTCTGATATTTTTGCGCCAAGGCATATTTACCAAGGCGATAGTTGGTTTCGCCCAACCACAGGCGGGTGTCGGCTGCCAGATTGCGGTCATATTTCTCCAGCGCCAACGCTTGGGTGAAATAGGTGTTAGCCTTTGATGTGGCATTGTTCGACAGCGCCTGCACGCCAAGTTGATAAAGCACATATTGCTTGGCGGCGAGCACCTTTTCCGACGGATTCTTGATGTGGCTGATGCTGGTGTATGCCTTGTCGTAGTCGGTGGTGGTGAGATAGGCGTTAATCAGATATTCCTCCACCTGGCTGGCGTAACGCGAGTCGGGATATTTGTTGATGAATTGCTCGAAGATGTCAATCGACTTGTTGAACGGCGTGCGTCCGCCCTCGTTTTGGGTGATGGCATAGTTGTAGAACGCTGTTTCGGTGACGTCGCGGTCGTAGTCGAGCTGAATGGCTTTTTCAAACGCAATCGATGCCTTGTTGAGTTCGTGCAGCTTCAGATAGCTCTGACCGATGTAGAGGTAGGCGCTCTGCGAGAGGGCGTCGCTTTCGGTGGTCATGGTTGCCAGACTGCTCACCGCCTCGTCGTGGGCGTCGGCGCGATAGCGAATCACGCCATAGGCATAGGCTGCCGAGCGCAGCGGTTCGTCGCCGGCGCTGTCGAGGTATCGCTTCAGATATTTTTCTGCCTCATCGTCGTTGCCGTCCTGATATTCACATTCGCCAATGATGCGGCACAGCTCGGCATTAAACGCAGGGTTGTTGCCGTCGCTCAACAGCGATTTTGCAAGCGTCTCCGCCTTGTCGTACTGCTGTTGGGTGAAATAAATTTGAGCCACATAGTATTGAGCATTATACGCCAACTCGCCGTTGCCCTTCACGCGCTGAAACTTGGTGAGCGCTTCGCCGTAGCGTTTGTTGGCATAGTCGACGTAGGCTTGATAGAAGGTGTTGGCGGCGGCATAGCGGCGTGAGCCTCGCAACGCATTGATGTTCACCAGCGCCTGCTCATATTCGCCAAGGCGCAGCAGCGAGTAGGCGCGGCGATAATAAACGTCCTCGCTGGCGTCGCCGTCGAGTGCTGCGGTGCGCACCTTGTCGTATTCGGTAATCGCTTCGCCATACTTGCCGTTGTAGAAATAATAGTCGGCAATGGCGGCTTGCACGCGGGCGGCGTTGACGTCCGACGGATGCTGTGCCAAATAGGCGCGCAAGGCGTCGAGGCTCTCGCGGTTGCCGCGCTCGTAGTTGCTCATGGCTATATAGAAATCGGCACAATCAGCCACTGTGCTGCTCACCGGCATGCGCTTTAGGTGCGACAGCTGGTCGATGGCGCCTGCATAATTGCCTTGGTTATACATTGCTTTCCCTCGTGCCAGATAGCCGTCGGCGCCGGTGCTGTTGATGCCGGCATATCCCGCCGCTGATGCCATCAGGCAAAGTCCTGCTAAAAAGTTCTTCTGAAATCTCATGTCCTATTTTTTTTGATGCGTACCCGTTATTGTGTTTGGCACTGATGTTAAAATAATTATCGTTGTTAATGGTATGAGCCATGCCTTGAAGCACGCACAACGCAATCGGCTGCTGACTCCACGCCATAATCCACACAAAATTACAAATAAAATGTGATATACTTGCCTTTACGGCTCATAAACAATGCCCAATTTTGTTTTTTTCACCCCTGACCAGTAGGGGCGTATGGCAATACGCCCTCATCACACACCGCATAGGTCTCTCGCAGATTGCGCAGATGCCGCAGAAAGGTATATGGGTCTCACACAGATTGATTTGATTATTCAGATTTATTATTTCCTCTGCGGGTTCCGCGATTTCTGCGAGATACTCCTCTTCCTCTCGCAGACGGCGCAGATTGCGCAGAAAGGTATATGGGTCTCACACAGATTGATTTGATTAATCAGATTTATTATTTCTTCTGCGATTTCCGCGGTTTCTGCGAGAAACTCCTCTTCCACCGCAGACGGCGCAGAAAATCTTTATAATCGAATTAATCTGTGTGAGCCAAACACCTATCTGCGCCTGACACGCCCTAATCACACACCATGGGTCTCACTCAGATTGATTTGATTAATCAGATTTATTATTTTCTTCTGCGGGTTCTGCGGGTTCTGCGAGAACCTCCTCTTCATTCCTCAGATAGCGCAGATAATCTTAGAAATCCAATTAATCTGTGTGAGCCAATCACCCGAATCTGCGGGTTCCGCGGTTTCTGCGAGAAATTCCTCTTCCTCTCGCAGATTGCGCAGATGCCGCAGAAAGGTATATGGGTCTCACTCAGATTGATTTGATTAAGCAGATTTTATTATTTTCTTCTGCGATTTCTGCGGTTTCTGCGAGAAACTCCTCATCATTCCTCAGATAGCGCAGATAATCTTTATAATCCGATTAATCTGTGTGAGCCAATCACCCGAATCTGCGGGTTCTGCGGGTTCTGCGAGAACCTTCTCATCCTCTCGCAGACGGGGGGGGGTGCCGGGTGCACAACCACCGCACAAAACAAAAAAATAGCGGTATCCGTCACGGACGCCGCTATTCAAAATCAATTATTTATTAGTAAATCACTTGATAAGGATTTTTGTTGGTTTCATGTTGTTTGCCTTAACGATGTATACACCGTTGAGGTTCGATGCGTCGATGGTGGTTACGCCGCCATCGCCTTGGGCTGTAGCTACTGCCTGACCGGTTGCGCTGTACACCACGATGGTGCCGCTTGCGCCTGTCACGGTGATTACGCCGTCGTTAGCCTCTACGCTAACACCTTCGGCTGCCACATCGTCGATGGCGGTGAAGATACCTCCTGCCGATGCCTTTACAGCAAATACGTCGGAGTTCTTTTCTGCCACATTGCGTTTAGCTTCTTCATACGCGTCTTCGCTGTAGATAGCTCTTACATAGTAGCTGACCGGGCGAATTTCATCATCAGCAATCGGATTAACCCATGTGCCTGAACTTTGTTTACGGCGGGCATAGTAGATTTCGTCGGCATACGATGTGCTCAATTTACCACTCTGGTCTTTTTCAATCGTTGTTCTCAATAAATATTTGCCGAAATTTTCGCCTTCCCAGCCCGTTACATTGCCTGTTCTGCCCGAACTCGGGTCTCCATCTATTTCAAACTGAGCTTGCTCCATCTTCATATAGATTTCGTAGCGGATTGGAGTCTTAACATCGTCGGCATCCTTGTTGAGTGTCCAGTTCAAAACCGGGCGGATAAACACTAAGTCGTAATGGCTACCCAAAGTTGACGTTGTGGTGCTGAACGTTACCACCAATTCGTCTTTCGAACCATCGTATTGCGAAGCTGCTGCAGCGCTACCGTAGGTGTTTTTCGAGTCGGTATCGTAGTGCACAACTGCATAATGAAAACCTGTGATTGTTCCAGTTCCGGTTTCGCCCTCTGCAATTGGGGCGTGTTTAGCAAACAGAGTCAATGATAGTGTTCCGTCTTCTGCCTCAACATATTCCTTGTCTGTGTCTTGGTCGGTGAACTTCAGGTTACCGCCATCGCGAAGGGTCATAATCTTTTCGCCGTTGCAATAGATATAGTAACCAGTGCCGATACCAGTGTTTGCAGGCTTGAACTTAACTTCGTTGCGGAACAATTCATCTTTGGCGCAAGTTTCTTTGTCAGGTGTACCTGAGCGGTGTACTGCCACCGAGATGTTGCTTACCTTCGAGCCAACAATGTTAACAATATTCGAGAGAACAACTTCATTTGTACCATCTGTGACCGGTATAGTGAGTCGTAACTGATATGTTGCGTCGATGGCATCGCCAGGAGCTGTTTCGAACGATTCGGTGTACACACCGTCGGTGCCAATCTGTTTGGCAAGGTCGCTCAACGACATTTTTTCGTCTGTAACAGTGAATTCTGACACTGTTTGACTTCCCTTGGCATCGGTGCGAACAAGTTCAAGCAAAGAATTTGGTGCAAGAAAAACAGCGTCATGCTCCTCAGTCTCAGCTGAGATGATTGTGTTGGTGAAGATGTTCTTACCGTCGGTATACTCACCGCTCTCATCAACCGAACCTTGCACATATTCCGACTTGGTCTTATCTTTAAGAGTGAGCGAGAATGGCGAAGTGCCCGGAATGTTGATAATAACAATATCCTCTGCAGTGCGGCGCGCCATTTCAACTGTTTTGCCATTATCGTCTTTTTGAATAACCGAAGTGAGGCGATAGTATACGGTGTAACCAATCTTTGCAGTTGTTGCGTCGAAATCCTTAAGTTCGGTATCGGTAAAGGTCTTTTTTGTTCCATCGGTAATGTCGTTACCAACCACATCATTAACACCGTTTACGGTTTCCCAATAGATTTGGTCGTAAGAGCGTTCAAGGATATAGTGCTCGGTCATGCCGTTATACTTGGTATACGGTGTTTCGTCTTTCCACTTGTCGAATGCAGTAGTCCAGTCGAGGATTGCATCGTAAGGGCAATCGTATCCGGTCACAGTCTTCTTGTCGCTACGCTTGCCGCTCAAATCCACTGTATAGAAGAACACATATGGTGCGTTGGTGTAAGCCTGTACGGTGATTTCCTTACGTTGATAAACAGTAACTGTTGCAACAGCATTGCCATTGTTTCTATAATAATAGTGCTTTCCGGCATATTTCGAGCTGTTGAATTGCACATACTCACCATTGCTGTCCTTTATGTAATAATTTGCATTTGCATCGCTGACTGGCGTGCTCAAAGTTACAACTCCTATCAATGAACCCTTTACCGGATTATCATAAATATAATATGTTCCCTCTTCCACATATTCATATTCGCCGGTGCCAAAAGATGTCTTTGTTGCATCGCCACTTGATGGAGCATTGTTTGGGATATACAAGAATGCAGTGAAGTCGTAACCATTAATTGAGTCCGTCTCATCGGCTTCAGGACTATTAAGCGAGATATAATGGTTAGTATTCAATGACGTGCCACAATTATGAGGTGCAAAGAATGGTTTACCATTTTTCAACTTTGCGATGCACGATGTGAGTTTATCATAACCATTGCTGGTGTTTTCAACATAGCTCCACTCGTCATACCACTGAAATGCACATGATGTGTTTGTATTATCTGTCTTTTTACTGCTTCTTTTAACAATAAAGAAGAACTTGTTTGCATTCTTTGCTTCGTAGGTATAGAAAGTGCCGTATCCGGAACCCTCACCGGTTTTCAACATTCCTTTTTTCTGAATCTGTTCAATTTTATCAACACCTTCATTGATTTGGGTATATGGGTCCAGATTTTCATTGACGCCGACCCAATAATGATTAATGCCAACAAAATACACGCCAGTTGTAATTGGATCAGAAGGCGTTCCAGTAATTTTGCAACCGGAACTTGTGCTGCTTGCGCCACAGATATTTGTTAACCATGTATTCAGTTCGTTCGTCCTATTTTGTTTGACCAACGATTCGCCACCATCTCGCAAATGACCATCCGCCCAAAGGTTCGGGGCTGCGAAGGCTCCTAAAGTGATTAAGAAACTAAGAAATAATTTTCTCATAGTAGTAAAGTTAAAATTAAAGTATTGTTTGTAATATCAAGTTAATTGTCTATTATAAATGTCAATAGAGCGTTCCGCCCGGCTTTGGCAATGTTGTTATTGATTACGGGTTGGATATGCCAATAACAATTCTATCTAACAAATGCCCTAATATATGTTTATTGATAGTCCTAACAAAAAACCTATCAAGAAAAATAGTATTAAATCAAGCTAAGGCGCTCTATTTCGATGGCAAAGATAAATGGTTGATTTTTGAAAACATAATGTTTTTTGGCGTTTAATATATGATTTACCAAAATTAACATAGTATTTAACATTATAACAGAACTGTAATAAATATTATTTGCTATGAATCAGCGGTTTACGTTTTTCCGCTCATACACAACAAAGATAAGTGGCTGAATATATAACATAAAATATGGCGCAAAAGTGTGAAAATGCCGATTAAATCGGCGTTTTCACTGCATTTTGCCACTTTTTCGGGATAAGATTCTGAGACCATGGGGCAAAAACGCAACCCACGGAATAATATCCCTAAAAACATATTGCGGATGCAGCGTCGGGTCTGCAACCGCTCCGCGGTTGTGGATTGTGAGGATGTCCGCGTGTCCCCACATAGTCGCCTACGGCGCCAATGTGGGGTTATTGAAGTTGTAACCGCTCCGCGGTTAATACGCTGGCAAGCCCACAAGGGCGCAGCCTGCGGAGAGGTGGCTCCAATAATAATGTGCCTCGAAGTGGCACAACATTGTTCGACATCTTCGACGCCGAATAATAGTGAGGTTTCCGCTCTCCGCAGGTTGCGCTATCGCTCCACCAGCGGTTATGCATGGTTTGCCATCTCCGATGGCACATCCTCGCTGCAGCCATTGCCATACGCCCCTACAACTTGGGTGGGTGATAATTTTTGGGAATAACTATTACGACTCAGCGACAATTTTTATTAACTTTACACATCAAACAAACTAAACAATATGAAACGATTGATTTTTGCCACGATTGCTGCCGCCACGATTGCCACGGCAGCCGCTCAGCCCAAGGTGATTGCTCACCGCGGCTTTTGGGACGCGCCCGGTTCGGCGCAAAACTCGCTTCGCGCACTTGCTAAAGCCGACTCGATTGGGTGCTGGGGCTCGGAGTTCGACGTATGGATGACTGCCGACGAGAAGCTGGTGGTGAACCACGACGCCTCGTTCAAAGGTCTGCCAATCGAAACCAGCCAAGCTGCCGACGTGACGGCGTTGACCTTGAGCAACGGCGAACACATGCCGCTGCTCGACGATTATCTGAAGGCTTTTGCCGAACGCCCGGGCATTAAGGTGGTGTGCGAACTGAAGGTGCACACCGACAAGCGCCGCGAAGCCAAGGCGGTGAAGAAGGTGCTGAAGCTGATGAAGCGCCACAAGCTCACCGACCGCGCGGTGTATATCACGTTTTCGCCCGAAGCCACGCGCGAGTTTGTGAAACGCGCACCCAAGGGCACCGAGGTGTATTATCTGAACGGCAACTGGACGCCGCAACAGCTCAAGGACGAAGGCTGCGCGGGTGCCGACTACAACCTGAAGGTGATGCAGAAGCATCCCGAATGGATTGAACAATGCCACAATCTGGGCTTGAAGGTGAACATATGGACGGTGAACCAACGCGACGACCTGCAATGGTGCATCGACCACGGTGCCGACTTTATCACCACCAACGACCCTCTGCTGCTCCAGCAGATGATAAAGTGACCTGCGGGCGATGTCTCTCTCGCAGATGGCGCTGATGTGTAAACAGTAGGGGCGTATCGCATACGCCCGAAATGCCATCGCTGCTGAATCTGCAACCGCGCCGCGGTTGTGGATGGCGGGGCGCGTTCGGCCGTCCCCACATAGTCGCCTACGGCGCCAATATGGGGTTATTGAGGCTGTAACCGCTCCGCGGTTAATATCGCTGGCAATCAACTGGTTATGGCGTGCATTCTCTCGCTGATGTCGCTAAAAATCCTTATAATCTAATTAATCTGTGTGAGCCAATCACCCATCCAGGGTTGCGACTGCCCTGTAGTATCACTCAGATTGATTTGATTAAGCAGATTTTATTATTTTCTTCTGCGGTTTCTGCGATTTCCGCGAGAAACTATCAATCCTCTCGCAGATTGCGCAGATGTCGCAGAACGGGGGTGCATCTCTCGGCATCTATCACAGCGCGCAGAACCGCACGAAAACAGTTAAAAAAAAGGCTACGCCAGTGTGATGGCGTAGCCTTAATTTATGTCACATCCTAAGGTGTGGCGTTGCTATTACTTCTTGATGAAAGGAATATTAGCAACTTCACCGTCGGCAGTGATTCGCAGGATGTAGATGCCCTCGGCAAGATGAGCCACATTGATGGTGACTAATCCGCCTTGATGATTAGCACTGTAAACATTGCCACCATTGAGGGTGTAGATGCCGTAAACGGCTTCGCCGGTGACATTGCTTCGAACATTGAGCGACTCAACTACCGGGTTAGGATAGATGGTGACGTTGTTGTTCACCGACACGTCGTCGAGAGCCGACGAACCGCTCACAACAACATTGAATGTGATGGTGGTCTTTGCGCCCAACGCATCGGTTGCAGTTACGGTTACGACAATCGAGCCTTCGGCTTCGCCATAGAATATCACGTTGTTTCCGCTGGCATAAGCGCTTGCAATGCCTTGCTCGCTGCAACTGAAGGTGTAGGTGATTGCGTCGCCATCAGGGTCGGTGAAATAGTCGGCAAAGTTGATGACACTCGAAGTGTTGTCGACGGCAATCTGCACATCAGGGATTTCAGTTGCCACAGGAGCGCGGTTGGCGTGTTCAACGGTGTATTCAACAGTAGCGCTTGCCTCCTGGTTGAAAGCATCGGCAGCGAATACGGTGAATGAGTAGTTGCCTGCGGTTTCATAGTCAGGGCTGATGGTTACGTTGAGTGTAGCCTTGTTTGCGCCCTTCACCTTGATGCCTTCTTCGCCAAGGTCTTCGTAAGAACCTTCGCCGTCAACATCAATGCTTGTGATGCTTGAGATGCCGGCGTTGTCGGTGAACACTATTGTGAAGTCGTCAGCCTCAGGCTCGGTGACAGTGACTTGCACTGTTGGGTTGGTGCCTTCGCTCACAACAATAGCTTCGCCAGGCACTGTGATTACCGGCATGCGGTTGCGGTCGAGAGTAATTGGGAAATTAACTACCGGTACCGACGGGTCGTTGCTCTTAATCACGAGCACAGCCTTGTTGCCCACTTCAAGCGGTGCGGTGGCAGCATTGAGTTCAAACTTCACATCGAGGCTCTCGGATGGTGCTATTTCGCCAGTTGTCTCGGTGTTGAGCATCTTCACCCATGGCGAGCCCGGAACAGTTTCCAAGCACGAAAGGATGTAGCCCAACGAGCCATATTGGTTCTTGAACATTGCTGCCACATCGAACCAACCGTAGCCCTCAACAAAGCCCATATAGCGGTTGTCAATCACAGGCTCTTCTTTATAAACAAGGTAAGCCGGGTATTGAACGCCTACCGGGTAATGAACTCTCACATAGAATTCTTGACCCTCGTTGAGATAAACGGCACGGTCGAGCGGAACGACGAGGCCTTGTGCTGTAATAGGAGCGCCAAAGTGGAATGTGCCCTTGCCAATGACGTTGCCGTTTTCGTAGTCGCTACCTGCCACAATCTCAACGTTGATGTCGACATTGCTAACGCTTGAGCCGTCGTTGTTTGTGAGTGTTGCAGCAAGATAGATGTGCGAGATGTTGAATCCGCCTTCCGGAGCCACGAAGTGAGTTGCAGCAACATATTTAGCGTAGGTGTTTCCTGCACCGTAACCATACGTCAAATTATCAGTAGACGGATGGAAAAGGATGTTGTTGTACTCAAAATTCACAGGAGCATCGAGAACATCTCTTGGAGTTGAGAACGGCTTAACCTCGGTGTTGATGTTGCCCTGCAGCTGAGCCAATTGCTCTTGCGTAAGAGTTGCTTTGGCTGAAAGTGGAGCAACGCCACCGCCTTCGCCCTCGCTGATTTGCTCGCCTTCTCCGGTTGGGTCGAGACGCAGGCTGTAGGTGAGTTTGTAATTGCCCTTGTTAGAGATTACGAGAGTTTCGGTGCCTTTGTAGGTTGGTTCAGCATTTTCCACGCTGATGTCGTTGCGGTCAAGCCACATTTCAGGCACGTCGGTTACATTAAACTTCAGAGTGAACGACTTGGTGAGTTCTTCCACACCGTCGAGGGTATAGGTGACGGTAACAGGGATTGAATACTCGCCAATAGTTGCATAGCAATCCCACGACATTGGCATAGTCATGAGCAGCGGTTTGTCGGGAGTCACCTCAATAGGCATGCCACGATAGTTTTCGTACATTGTCCACTGAAGTGTCTTTTCACCCGAGATCCAGTCTGCAACCTCAAGTTGAGCCATGAGGTTGAACAACGGACTATCCAGATCGTCAGTAGGACTTTCGTAGGCAATGTCGAGCACGGTCATGACAGCCGTACCGGTGTTCTCGATGCTGAATGGAATTTCGTAAGGAGCACCCGCGTACATAACGCCAGGACCAGAAGTTTCGGTCACTTGTTCCTGGTATCCAGCCACGTGCTCAATGGTGATGTCGGATGGGAACACCGGCACTGCGGCACCTGTGACGGTGAGCGCAACAGGCACAGTTACGGTTTCGCTGCCGGGCACGTTGGTGTTCACGGTCACAGCGTCGGTGTAGTTGCCTGCCATCTTGTGGGTGTCGATGTTCAGGGTTACACTCTTGCTCTGCGAAGGCTCGATGGTTGCTTCGGCAACCGGGCTAAATTGCACGGCGTTGCCGAATTGGATGTAGCGGTCAGGTATCACAAAGTATTCGCTGCCGCCCTCGTTGCAAGCACCTGCCAAACCAAAGGTAGAATAGATGATTGAGTTCTGGTCCTTGCCTTTGTATTGGAACTTAAACGAGCCGTCTTTCTTCATGATGAGCTGGAAGCAAACACCCAAGTTCATTGAGTTGCCGTATTCCATCCACGAGATTACTGCTTGGTCTTCGGTGATGTAGTGGTAGGTGCCGGCGGTGGCGTTGGTGTCCATAGTGTGCAGACCCCAGTAAGGAGCAAGGATGTTGGTGTAAACCGAGCCTGTTGGGAAGTCGGCTGGCGGTTCCGGCCAAATCTTGTCGTCGTTGCGTTCGGTGAACGAAACGAAGCCAGTGTTGTAGATATACATTGTGGTGTATTCCTTGCCATAGAATGGGAATGCAAACGGCAGGTTCACTTCAAGATAGTCGTGAGTGTTGTAGTATGAGAAGCCGTTACGATCGCCAATTCCGTTTTCAATGTCAACCCATTCGTATTTCACGTTATTATCGTCAACCGAAGCACTGTAGAGGTAAGAAACCTTGGCATTAACCATGCTCGGGTCGTAAACGCTGGTGAAGTCGCCCGGAACGATTGAATAGGTGAGCGGCTCGCTACCGTTGTTGGTGATAGTGAGTTCCTTGGCAAGGTCAGCGCCGCTTTCAACGGTTTCGTTCACTTCGGTGAAGCCAAGTTGAATTGCAGGGCAGCCAATCACTTCGCCAGTGAGAGTGGCGGTGAGGTCGCCTGCCGAAGTGCTGACGGTGATAACGTCGCTAACAGCGCCTTCTACTTCAGTTGGCAGAGTAACAATCACGTCTTTCGACGAGCCAGCCTTCACGGTAACAGGCAATTCCTGGTCAGTGGTGAATTTGCCGTTCTCAAACGAAACGCTGTTGATGGTGAAGTCGTCTTTACCCACGTTCTTCACGGTTACAGGCATCTTGGCAACCGATGTGCGGAACACCTTGCCAAAGTCAACCTCTTCATCTTGCAACTGAGCTTTAGCCACCAACGATTCGCCCACAATGTTGGCGTTGAAGGTGACGTAAGCAGTAGAGTTATTCGGGTCGTTGGTTTCAATAGCCAATCGATTGAATGTAGCACCGGCGTTCATGGTGTCGTCGGCCTTTATTGAGGCTGTCAACTCAACACTTTCGCCCGGAGTAACGATGCCGTAGGCAGGCGTGATGTTCTTCACGAAGTAAGGAGCCGGAGCCTCAAACTTAACTGACGACTGAGTGGTGAATTGCTTGTAGACATAACCTTGAGGGTCGTCGCTTGAACCCCAAAAGTCGGCAATGTCAGCCGAGGTAACCACAAGAGCATCGGCGTTGTTCTCGTCCTTGATGCCGCAGAACAGCGTAGAACCGCCTTGGAAGAGACGGTCGATTTCGGTTTCTTCGCCCCAATCGTCATAACCAATCTCGGTGCGTTCATAGTCGTCATAGAAGATTTCAATGTCGCCGTTAGCCGAGAGAATAACGCGGAATGAAATTGGCGTTGTCTCAACATCATATTTCACTGCAAGCACATCCTTGAAGCTAACCACAAATTTGCCATCTTGCTTAGCATAGGTGACGTGTGATTTAGGACCGAATTGCAGTTGATGACCGTAAGCCGAAATGTAAGGCACACCATCAAGGCTTGAAGATGTTGGCGTGAGCGGTGGGAAATAGCTGTATTCGCCCAACGAGAATGCCAAACCGCCCAAGCTGGTGATATACACTTCGTTGTAGGTCTTGCCGTAGAATGGGAAGTCGAAGCCTAAGCTGATAGCCTTGGAGTTCTTCACATTGTCGGTGAATGTCGAAGTGATTTCAGTGGCGCTGAGCAGGTCGGGGTTGCCATCGTAAGCAAAACCGGTGGCACCGTTGAGGTTGGTAAGGGTTGAGTAGCCAAACTTGTGAGAAGCCTTGCCTGCGGCAGCCTCAATTTTTTGGTCGGAGAACTTAGGGAATACATATTCAAGAGGATAGTTACCTTCGTTCTTGATGGTGAACTTGCTTTCGGTAGCGTCGGCAGTCACGTCGAGGTTGCCAAGTTCAACAGTGCTTGGTTCAACAACAATCTTCGACGGGTCGATGGCAACGCCTTGAACAGCAACCTTGAATTCAACACCTGTTGCGCTCTTGAATGTGATAACGCCGCTGTGGGTGCCGGCTTCCTGCGGAGTATAAACAATGTTGAATTTTGAAGAACTGCGAGCCGGGAAACCATAGGTGGGCACATTCTTGAGCGTGAAGGCGCTGTTGCTTACGCTCCAGCTGCTTGATTGCAGATAGCCGGAGTTGCCTGTAAACACTCCGTAGCCCTCGTTGAACACTTCCACTTCAATGGTTTTGCTCTCGCCAATGAGCAGCGAATTGAAGTTCACTATCTTGGCGGGTGTCATTTCCGGCAGATTGTTCTTAACGGTGACGGTGACAGGTATCACAATGCTGTTTTTCTCGCTCTCGTTGGTGGT
The DNA here is from genome assembly GCA_004557385.1 of Bacteroidales bacterium. GTDB lineage: Bacteria > Bacteroidota > Bacteroidia > Bacteroidales > Muribaculaceae > SFTJ01. Next base: position 4,212 of record SFEA01000031.1, on the reverse strand, counting down.
GAACGATACGTTGAACTTGTATGTACCGTTAACAAGTTTCTGACCGTCGTTCACAACTTCCACATTTTGGGTTTCGTTTTGCTTCACTGTGCCTTCAGCAGGGTTGAGTGAGAACACCTTGTCCCAAGCCGGGTTTTTGCTGATTGCCGAGATGGTCCACGAAACATTGTCGCCGAGCGACTCATAAGGGCTGCCTTTGAGAGCCTCTTTGAGTGGAGTCCATGTTGCACCGCCGTCGCAACTCATATAGCTGTAGCCAGCCCATGCCTCGTTGGCTTTGCCAAGACCAAGCTGATAACCGCTTGTGTTGCTCTCAGCAGGGAAGTGCACCACTACCCAGAACGATTCGCCCGGTGCAAAGTGGATTTGATCGGTGAGTTGCACTTGTATGCCCGAATAGAAATAAGATGGTTTGATTTCTTGGAGCATATTGGCTGGTGTGAGAGCACCTCCACCCTTGTAGATTTGCACTACAGGATTCTTGCCGTAGGTCGAGAAAATCTCCACGTTGGTGAGGTTGAATCCATCGGGATAAACATCGGCATCAACCATGAAGTATTGAGCCTGCGAGTTAGGAAGCGACTTATCTTCTTCACCTATGCTTGCCCAGTATTCAGAGTAGTATCTGAACGACTTTGGATAATCTGATGCCTGATAGTCGGCAGTGTTGAACTTCTCCGAAGTGTTGGCATAAAGTGTGGCGCCAATGCGGCTCTGAAGCTTGCCAACCACGCCCGGAATGACACTGCTGCCAGCAATTGCCTTGGTAGCGGCAGTGTACTGCTTGGTGGCTATCTTGCCTTTCCATTTAAGCAGACCCTCATCGGCGTTGCCAATGCTGAATGCTGCAGCACCGGTGAGCGACGAAGCAGCATCGATGGTCATTGTCAACGATGTTTTGCTGACAGTCATTTTCGGACCAGCGTTGGTGGTGGCTGAGATAACCGGCGAGAGTGCCGATGCATTACCCCAGCGGTCAACGCCCTTGATGGCGAGATAATAGGTGGTGAGCGACTTCAGTCCGCTGAGTTCGTAACGATGAGTGTCGCCCGAGCTAAGGAACTTGGTGTCGATAACCACGCTATTCACTGTTGAGAGGTCGCTCTCAGCGGTGAATGGTTGCGTGCTGTAGTAGAGCACATGGTGGTTAACATTGCCCGTCGACGAGTTAGGAATAACCCATTCGATGGTGATGTTGTCCTGTGCAGGCAGTGCGCTGAACGAGGTGATTGCCTCGGGGGCTTCGCCATCAGGATTCATTTGCAGAGCCTTTGCTGCATCGATGTATCCTACGCCGTGCATGCCCACAACGCCGCTGTTATACTCATATATGTCGTTAACCGAGGTGAGAATCTGTTGGCGTATGGTTTCAGCCGACATATCGCTGTTGCCGTACTGCGAAACCAACAATGCTGCCACGCCTGTGACGTGGGGCGTTGCCATCGACGTACCCTCGTTAAAGCCGTAGCTGTCGCCCGGGAGAGTGCTGAGCACACCGCCGGCGCTGCCATAGGTAACCAATCCACCCGGAGCCACAATGTCTACCCATTCGCCATAGTTGGAGTAAGGTGCTATGGTGTAGTCGTTGGTCATTGAGCCTACAGCCACCACTGAAGGATAGCATGCGGGATAGAAATTGCCAGTAACGCCATCGTTACCGGTGGCAAAGAACATCACGCCACCAGCAAGGTTGCGTTGAGCCTTGTTGATGTCGTCGCCTTCAACGTCGGCTTTTGTGCCAACAAAATAGTCGATGGCGTCGAGCACGTCTTGCTCATAGTATCCATCGAGAGCCCAACCCCACGAACAGTTGGCTATTGATGCGCCGCGATTAGCTGCATACACAATTGCTGCGGCAAAGTCGCCTTGACCAGAACCGGAGCGAGAGTCGAACACTTGCGCCGAAAGCAGGCTCACGCCGCTGCCCGGAGTGCCGTCGCCACCGGCAACACCACACACACCCTTGCCGTTGTTGTTCACAGCAGCCACAGTGCCTGCCACGTGTGTTCCGTGGTCGTGTGGATACACGTCATTGCCGTTGGTGCAGAAGTTCCATCCGTAAACGTCGTCGACATAGCCGTTGCCGTCGTCGTCAACGCCCGGCGTACCGTTAAGCTCTGCTTCGTTGATGAGCACATTAGCGGCGAGGTCTTCGTGAGTGTAGTCGATACCACCATCGATGATTGCCACAATCACGTTTTTCTTGCCGGTAGTGGTTTTCCACGCCTCAAACAAGTTGATGTCGGCACCGGCACGGCTGCCCGAAACGGCACCTGTGTTGTTGTAGTGCCACTGGCTTGACAGACGCGGGTCGTTGAACGGCAGTGTTGCGTCGCGTTCAACCGACGTGCTTTCCACTCTGCGGAATGTGCTGTTCTCTCTAAGAGTCATAGGCACCTTGCATGTTGCCTTTTGCACACCTGCTGCTTGAGAATACATCGTTCTTACCTCCTCGGGGTTCATTGTTTCGTCGAATGTAACTTCATACCAACGGTCGAGGCCGTAGGCTGCCATTTTCGACTCAAACTTTTCCGAGTAAGGGAACACTCTACGCATTCTCACTGCTTTGACCCTACGGTTCACAGCGTCGAGCGTGCGAACACCGGTTGACAGTCGGCCGTTAAGCGCTTTCACTTCGCGAGTGCCAACTTGCGTTGCCACCTCGCTTTGCAGTTTAATACGCACAACGCCCTTCTGCGGGCTCAAAGTTTCAGCTTGTGCAAAAACACTCATCACCATAGCAATGGCAATGAAAATCAATGTTTTGATTGTTTTTTGCATAAAAGTTTGAAATTTGTTAGAATTAAAACTAATTATTGAATTAAAGTATTATTTCCTTAACCGAACATGCTTTGATTGAATGTTTATACAAACCTAAAACAAGTCTTATATTGAAATCAAGTGCAAAGATAGTAATAATTCCTCACAAAAACGCCTGATTTATAGAATATAATGAATTTTGATGGTCAGTTATTTTGGTTTTAAACGAGCGGCGACGTTTATGCAATAACCTATGGAGGTGCGGCAATTGTGGAGCAACGAAGCACGACTCGGGGCGTGCTCAGGATGGTGGAAAATCCGGGCACGTCAACCTTGTAAAAACCAAGACCAATCTCACAAGGAGCCTTGCTCGATGCGCACGCAAATGCGCTCAATCATGGCGTCGGTTTTGTCCTGCTCGGGGCGATAAGGGTTTTTCATGTTCACGCCGAAGAATCGGCCAAAGGTCTGCCAGAAGCCTGCACGGAACGAGCCGAGAAACGCCTTGACGATGCTATACGACGTCTGGTTGGTTTCGCGGTTAATGAGTTTGCACAGCATCTTGCCTTGGCTGCGCGTCATCTTCTTCATCACCGGTTTGTATTGGCGGAAGATTTCTTTTTCGAATTGCTTCAGGTATTCCTCTTTTTCCTTTTTTGTGGGGAATGTTTCGAGGTATTCGTAGGTTTCGAGCAGCGTGCTGCATATGAGTTTGGCGTAAGGCAGCGTTTTCTTCACGTCGCGCACGGTTTTCCAATAGAACTGCTCCTCTTTTTTGTTTTTGAAACGCTCGGGCGGAAAAACGATTATCGGGTTGAAAACGAGCATCATCACGGTGTCGCCCGTCACCTCCTCGCGAAAGTGATAGTAGCCGGCAAACACCTTTTGCAACGCCGAAGGCACCTCGTCGACGGCAGGCAGATTGTCCATAGGATTGTCCACCTGGTCGTGTTTGGGCACGGGCGAGGCAAGAGCGCATGCACAAGCTATGCACGCCATCGAAAACAATATGATGAGCCGTTTCGTCATAATTTCAGTATATATCATCTCACAGCAGCAAGCCGTTTATACCTATTGCTGGGCAAAAATAGTGCATAATGAGCTAAGGATGTGAATTATTTATATTAATAATTGCAAAAAGCCCCCTGATTTGGGTGCAGTAGGCTCGGGCGAAAAAAACATGTGCCTCGGGCATCGCTGCTGGAGGCACATCAACCAAAATAAAAGTCAATATAAAACACGTATTCCTTTAGCACATGCCCTTGCTAACCGAGACGGGCAAAGCTAATGTCCTGTATATTAATTAATGAAACTAAATCTCACTTGAGCCATCACGGCACATTATGCTTTGAAACTAAATATGAAGATTGTTTGATTAAAACTGCCTGTTGACTGTGCAGCAAAGGCATCGTGTAGTCAGGCAATGGGCAGCTTCAATGGCTTAGAGCCGCA
>SFEA01000071.1 GCA_004557385.1 Bacteroidales bacterium | reverse complement strand
ACCTTTATCCCACTCGCCTACTCGTACTCGACGAATTCGACAAATCGCTTGAATTAGGGTTTCAAGACGAGATGAAGAGAATAATCAAGCGAATGCCAAATCTTGCCAACAAGACCCTCACATCGGCTACGATGATTAACGACTACCCCGACTTCATAAGCCTCAACAACCACGTAATTGTCAATTTCCTATATAAAAACAGCGAAACACGGTCGCGAATGAAAGTGTGGCTTGCCCGGTCGGATATGAAAGACAAGCTTGAAGCGCTGCGCACGCTGCTTCTATGCCTCGACAATAAGCGCACAATAGTGTTTGCCAACTATCGCGAATCGGTTGAGCGAATCTATAATTTCCTGAAGTCCAATAACATCTGCGCCGGCATCTATCATGGAGCACTTGAACAAATCGAGCGCGAGAAGGCCATTGCAATGTTCAACAACGGCAGCTACAATATACTCATCACCACCGACCTTGGTTCGCGCGGACTCGACATCGAAGGTGTTGCATACATCATTCATTATCACATACCGACGTCGAAAGAAGCATATATTCACCGCAACGGCCGAACTGCCCGCATCGACGAGAATGGCGAAATATTCATCCTCGCTTCACCCGACGAAAAGATGCCCGACTACATCACCACCGACGAGGCGTTCAATATGACGCAGACCACCGAAAGGCGTTCAATCCTACCCGCTTTCAGGTCGCTGTACTTTATGGCTGGCAAAAAAGAAAAAATTTCGAAAGGCGACATAGTAGGTTTTCTCACCAACAACAGCCAACTCAGTGCAAATGAAATTGGCAAAATCGACGTCAAGGACCACTACGCATTGGTTGCGGTCCCTTATAACAAAGCAGCGCAGGTGCTTGAACAAATCAGCACTTGCAAAATCAAAAACAAAAAAGTGAAAATCGGTTTTGCTAAAATTGTTTAGAAAAACTTCATTTAGTCAAATCTTGCAATTTGGTGTCTAATTCAGCTTCCGACATCAAACCCACGGCAACATCAATCACTTCACCGCCCTTGACGAACACCAATGTTGGCATGGCTGTAATGTTATATTGCTCGGCAAGTTGCGGTTCAGCATCAACGTCCACGCGCGAAAATGCAATTTTCCCCGCGTATTTTTTCTCCATCTTTTCAATAATCGGAGCCAACTGTTTGCATGGTCCGCACCATGTTGCATAGAAGTCAATCACTTGAAGGTCGGCTTCGGCTGCAGTTGCCTCCACAGTTTCGCTAACCTCAACAGTTTTTTCGCTGGTTGCTTTTGAATCTTGATTATTCGAGCTGCATGCAGCAAAACTCAACAATGCAATCGCTGCACCCATTAATTCAAAACGTATTCTCATAAATAAAATTTTGGTTTTGTATATGTTAGTATTGCACTTTATTATTTTCGTTTATATGTTTCCACTACGGCAATCAGTTGATTTCTAACCACCGGCTTAGTCACGAACTCATTGCAACCGTTTGCCAAAGCGGTCTTACGGTCGAAATCGAGCACATTTGCCGTGACTGCCACAATGGGAATGTTTTTGTCGAACTGGCGAATAGCTTTAGTAGCCTCCAATCCGTTCATCACAGGCATTTTTATGTCCATCAACACCATGTCATAATCCATTTCCCTTACTCGCTCTACCGCCTTCTTGCCGTTGACAGCATTTTCGGTTACAGCAACATTGCGCAGGAACACCTCAATCAATTTATAATTGCTTATATTATCTTCTGCCACGAGCACATACGGAAGTCCTCCCGTGTCGGGTCTTTGCCTTGTTTCAACTCCGCCACTCGTCGAATCCAGTGCACCGTTATTCACGCCGTCCTGAAAGGCACTATCGCTCGACGAATTGCCGGCAGAATCATTCATCGAACTCGCCGAATCATAAGTCTTTGCATCGTCAGAGCCTATGCCACCATTTTCGGAGCATCTACCGTCGGATGCATCACCGTCCTTGTTCTTGTTTTTCAACAGCACAAACAGCAATGCCACCGATGCCAAAACCACTACCGCAACCGATACAATATAAATATTTACACTCTCAAACATACATTTCGAAATAATTAAAGGTTATATAAATAAAAGTTCATAATTCAAATTCCGATAAACCTTGCCGCACCACCTCAGGCTCATCGCCAGTGCAATCAACCACCGTCGACGGGATGTAGCCACTTCGTCCGGCATCCACCACATACTCCACATCGCGGCCGTAGGTTTGAGCAATAAGCTCAGGCTCACACACATAATCTTCATCGGCGCCTTCAACCGACGTGGAGAACAACGGATGCCCAATCTCTTCAACCACACGCTTGATTATCTCATTGTCGACAATTCTGACGCCAACCACACGGCGGCCCTTGAATGCTTTTGGCAATTTCGACGTGGCTTCAATCAAGAAAGTGAAAGAGCCGGGCAAATTATGCTTGATAAGCTTATACAGATTATTATCAATTTTTCCATATTTCGACGCCATTGAAATATCCGAACAAACAATCGACAAGTTTGTTTTTGCCGATTTCATCATCTTAATCCTGCAAATTCGCTCAATAGCCTGGTTATTCATGGCATCACAAACAAGGGCATACAACGAATCGGTGGGCAACACTACTATTCCGCCATCGTTCAATGCCGAAACTATTTCGTCAACATAACGCTCATTTACGTTATTTTCAATCATTCGCAAGACTTTCATATTTCTTCTTCGTCTTAAATAATCTGAGTTTCGATGTCTGTAGCCATTGCATATTTCTTTAGCAATGCCACCACCCATTCAACACATTCTGCCATAGGCATTTCCTCGCCATAGCCATTGATGTTAATCTGCACCCGGGCGGTCAGTTCGGTGATTTTTGTACGTTCTTCGTCGCTTGTCGGTGTTGCCACGCCACCCTTTGCATCGCGATAGACCGGCATGCCTGCAATGTTTAGCAGACCTCTGCCAATACCCTCGTAATGCTCACATTCCTCGCCTATGCCCAAGCTCAAGGTGTCGCCCACAAGTTTGTCGGCGTCTAAAGCGCTTATCGGATAGCCGCTGCGTATCGACACCAAATTAATCAAATCAACTAACGTAGTGAGCCTATAAATGCCCAATCCTCTAATCAAACGCCTGCACAATGCCTCGCTCGCCACGCGATAGCGGTTCGGGTCTTTTCCGAAATGCTTATAAACGCGGCGTGTGGCTGCAACTGCCGGGCGCTTGTTTATTTCCAACAGTTCATATCGGCTCACAACATCGCGGGCAGCCGACTCAAGTTCTTGCCACAACTCATCGCCTGTGGGCGTGTTTTGCACATTCGCTCGAATTAGACCAACCCTCATGTCTGGGCATATTTCAATAATTCTTTTGTCGATAACAACGCTTGGTATCACAATATTCTAAAATTCCGACAGGAATAGTGTCGCATTACTCTGCAAACTTACTAAAAAATAATCGTTATTTAACTCTTTAGTGAAAAAATTATGTGTTTTTCAGCACAATTCATTATCTTTACCAAAGAATAATATTGAATAAAGCATTAGAAGAAAAAAGAAATGACAATCGGCATTATTGTAGCTATGAGCAAAGAATTGAATTTGCTCTTACCTCTCCTTAACGAGCCCTCAACAAAAACCATCGACGGGTTCAAGTTTCACATTGGCAGCATTGGCGGCAAAACCATAGTTGCCATGCAATGCGGCATTGGCAAAGTGAATGCAGCTATTGGCACTATAACCATGATTAAAAACTTCAAAGTCGACCTCATAATAAACTCCGGTGTTGCCGGCGGCGCCGACAGTTCAGTGAATGTGATGGACATTGTGATTGGCGAAAAGGTGGCTTATCACGACGTATATTGCGGTCCAGAAAGTATCATTGGTGCTGTTCAAGGGCTCCCTCTTTACTATTTACCAGGCTTAAACATCACAGAATGCATTGCCCAGCAGCCTCACATTCACTTCGGGCTTATTTGCTCGGGGGACCAATTTATTGACACTGCCGAGCAACTCGCAAAAATTAAGACTGCTTTTCCGCAAGCAAAAGCCGTGGATATGGAGTCGGCTGCCATTGCGCAGACATGCTACCTATATAACACCGATTTCATCAGCATTCGAGTCATTAGCGACTCGCCAGGCGCCGGACACGACAACGCCCAGCAATACAGCGACTTCTGGGCAGAAGCTCCTGAGCACACTTTTGCCGTTGTCAACAAACTGATTCAAAGCATCTGAAATAATCTTTTTTATATTCAATGAAATGAAGAAAATAGCAAGTTTTACAATTAATCACCTGAAACTACTTCGCGGCATATACGTATCTCGCAAAGACTATATGAATGGCGGTGACGTAATCACCACATTCGACATCCGTATGAAAGAGCCAAACAAAGAGCCCGCCATCGGACAAGCTGCAATACACACCATGGAGCATCTTGCCGCCACCTTCTTACGCAACCATCCCGTATGGGCCGACAAGATTGTGTATTGGGGTCCAATGGGCTGTTGCACCGGCAACTATTTGTTGCTTAAGGGCGATTATCAGCCTGCCGACATAGTGCCGCTAATGATTGAGACATTCACCTTCATAAGTGAGTTCGAAGGCGACATCCCCGGAGCAAACGCTCACGACTGCGGCAACTATATGCTCAACAATTTGCCTATGGCAAAATGGGAAGCGCGCAAATATCTCATTGAGGTGCTCAATAACATTTCACAAGAAAATATGACATATCCCGAGGATTAAGTAAACATAATTTTTTGCATAAAAGCCGATGACATTCACCGAAAACGCAAAGCGAGCCTTGCCTGTGTCGACGATTGTGATTGCAAGTCTTCTGTTCTACATCTATTTGTCGGCACTCAACGGCTTTAAGATTGGTTTTTTCGACGACAGCGGCAGCTATTTCCTTGCTGCCGATGTGTTTATGCGCGGCGAAATCGACTTCCTGCGCACTCCACTATATCCTCTTATCTGCCGTTTTGCCGCTTGGCTCTCGGCGCCGAATGCATTCACCATA
>SFEA01000070.1 GCA_004557385.1 Bacteroidales bacterium | reverse complement strand
TCGGCAGCGTTCTTGTCGGTTACGATGGCTTTGTAATATTCTTGAGGGTAGCCGGGGAAGTGAGGATAGACAGGATAGCCGGTTTTGCTGCGCTCAAATTCGCCGTCTTTTTCTTTCTTCATGTTGCCGTCGAGATATTTAACGAGCAGATATTGAGCGAGTTTCAGATAGCTTGCAGTGGCGTCCTGTGCCGAGCGGTTGCTGTAGTCGTTGAGCATAGCCACAGCCTTAGCCGGGTCCTGTTTGTGCAGGGCAAGTGCTTCGGCTTCGAGCGAAGCCTGGCGATTGGCATATCCGTCCTCGAGGGCGTTTTGCACTTTGCGTATGTCCTTAATCATAAAGCTATATCGGGTGTAAGCTTGGTTGGCAACCCAGTTGTTAACCCAGAAAGCCGATTCGGTTGAGAAGTTGTAGAGGTCGGCTGTTTCCATTGCATAGCTTTTGGGTATTGAAGTCATGCAGCAGTACATGGGCACGAAAACTGTAGTGTTGGCATCGTCAACGCCAAACCAGTGAATACCGCCGATTGCGTCGGGCAGCCACGAGCGCATTTGCGACACCAGCACGAAGCCGGTTTGTTGAGTGGCAATGGCACGTTCGTTGGTGTATTCCACGCCGTCGACCTTGAAGGTCATCGGACGCCAGCGATAGGGTACATCATACAGAATCTTTGCACCCGGGTCGTTTGTCATGTCGAAAGGAGTGCCTTCGAAGTGGTCGCGCATCATGTTTTGCACGTCGCGAACGCTAACTTTGCGGTCGGGGCGAACGTAGAGAGGCATCACCTCGGCGTCTTTCTTGCCGTGCAGGTAGGGCAGATATTTGTCCATGCCTGCTTTGTAGCGGTTAAACCAAGCCCAAACGCGAGCATCGCAGCCGCGCAGACCTGAGAAGTCGAATGGGTTGTAGGCATTGGCGAAGCTGAATTCGGCGTCTTTGCCGTTGAAGTATCCCATCTTGCGAGCAAATGAGATTACGTCCTTTGCATACAGGCAGTTTTCTTTGTCTTTCAGCGGAAAGGTGTGAATGCGCGATTGGTTGGCGTGTCCGGCAATGCAATCGTCGGGTATGCGAATGGCAACCCACACGGCGCCTTTTTCCTTGCCGCCTTTGCCCACCATTTCCATAATCCATATTTCGTTAGGGTCGGCAATCGAGAACGATTCGCCGCCGCTGCAATAGCCGTATTTGGCAACCAGGTCGGTCATCACCTTGATTGCTTCGCGAGCAGTGCGGGCGCGTTGCAGTGTGACGTAGATGAGCGAACCGTAGTCCATAATGCCGGTTGTGTCAACCAGCTCGTTGCGGCCGCCGAAAGTCGATTCGGTGATTGACAGCTGGTGCTCGTTCATGTTACCAACAACCGAGTAGGTGTGTGCCACTTCGGGAATTTGACCGTGATAAGTGCCGTCGTCCCAGTCGCGGATGTCGCGCATAGCTCCAGCTTTATGGTCGGCAGCCGGCAGGTGTGCAAGCGCGCCGTAAAGCACGTGCGAGTCGGCAGCATAGGAGATGAATGTAGAACCGTCGGTCGATGCTTTTTTGCCAACGAGCAACGATGTGCATGCATAAGAAGCAAGGTTGCACATTCCGGCTGCGATGGCGAAGCAAGCGGCGAGCAGGGTTCGTGTTGAGAAACGATTTTTGTTCATAGCTTTAGTTTTATTTAGTTTATATTGATTATTCATTGTAGTGTATTTTCGATTGCAAGTGAAATTGCGTAGTCTGCGGCGATGTGGGTGCTAACGTCGAATTGCTTGCCGCAAACTGTGCTTACCCAATTGCCGTTGCCGGCAATGGCTTGTGCATCAATTGGAATGTGGTGAGAAAGATTGATGCCCGGAGTGAGCACGGCTTTGTAAAGGGCTTCCTTTGCGGTCCATGCTGCAATGTTAAGGGCGACGTTGTCGGCTTCGATGTGCCGAGCCTCGGCTTCGTTGAGGAATTTTTGCCTAACCCGAAGCACTTTGTCGGAAAAATGTTCGATGTCGATGCCGATGCAGCGGCGGCTTATTGCCATCGCCACATAGCCACGGGTGTGGCTGATGCTTATGTTCAGCGTGCTGTCGGCAATGTATGGAGCGCCGGTGGGTGTGTGGCTGATTGGCGAAACGCAGCCGTTGAGCGCATGCAGCAACAGATGTTCGGCGAGCAATTCGATGCGTCGCTTGGCAAGCTTTGTGTTGAGAATCGTTTCGGTATCGACGCCGCATCTTTGGCACAAATCGAGCAGCACGTCCTCGTCCTCGTCGACCTGCCAGATGGCTAAGTCGGCGTTAGGGCTAACAATGCGTGAGGGGATGTCGATTAGTGGCATGGCAGCAAATATTTTTCGATGTAGTTAGTGGTTATGACTGTTGACAAAGACTTGTCATTGCTTGGGAATTATCGACACGCGCACCTTTTCAATGCGATGCTTCACCACAGTGAGCACCAAAAATTTGCAGCAGCCGAAGGCAATAGGTTCTTTTTCCTTCGGAAAGTCGCCTTTGATGCTTAGCAGCAGTCCGGCAAGCGTTTCCACGTCCTCGGCAAATTCGCCAAATTCGTCTTCGTCGATGCCTGTCACGCGATAGAAGTCGCCAAGCAGGGTTTTTCCGTCGAACACATAGGTGTTTTCCGATATCTTTGTGTAGAACTTTTCCTCGGTGTCGTATTCGTCGTCGATTTCGCCCACAATCTCCTCGAGCACATCTTCAAGGGTGGCAATGCCTTGAGTGCAGCCGTATTCGTCGACCACGATAGCAAAATGCACGCTCTTGCGGCGGAAGTCCTCGAGCAGGTCGTCAATCATGCGTGATTCGGGCACATAGAATGGCTCGCGCAGCAGGCGTTGCCAGTTGAAATTGTCGCTTTGCTTTCCGATGTATGGCAACAGGTCCTTGGCATAAAGAATGCCTTTGACGTTGTCGGGGGTTTCTTCAAACACTGGGATACGTGAGTAGCCGCTGTCAATCACGGTCTTCACCACCTCGGAGAACGGCGTAGAATAGTCGAGGTCGACCACATCGATGCGCGGGCGCATGATTTCGCTCACTTCCTTGCCGCCAAAGCTCAAGATTCCTTCAAGCAGCTCCTTTTCGTCGCTGGTTTGCACGTCGCTTATTTCCAGAGCCTTCGACAGGTCGTCCATCGAGATGTCGTCGGCATGCTTAGTGACAATCTTGTTCACGATGAACGTGCTGCGCTCCATTACGCTCGACAGCGGGTTGAAAAGTTTCTGAATTGCGCTGAGCGGGTTAGCCGCCATCACGGCAAAGCGCACGTTATAGTTGTTGGCATACAGCTTAGGAATGATTTCACCAAAGAGCAAAATGAGGAAAGTGAGTATAACCGTTTGCACCAGAAAGCTCAACACAGCGCTGTTGAAAGTGAATATTTGCGTCATGGTGAACGAGCTAAGCACAACAATCATCACATTCACAAGATTGTTGGCAATGAGTATGGTGGCAAGCAGTTTTTCGGGATTCGACAGCAGGTGGCGTATTTGCTGCTGCTTGTCGTCGCTCTCAATTTCGTCGATTTGCTGTTCGGTAATTGAAAAATAGGCGATTTCCGAGCCAGACATAAAGGCTGACATCAGCAGCCCCAAGACAGCCACACATCCGGCAATCAGGCTGCCCGGTGTGGGATGGTTGATAACAAATAAAGGTGTTGCCGCAGCGTCGACAACATCAGCAAGTGTAAAGATACACGTAAGAGGGTCTATATCCAATTCTATTTAGTGTTGATTATTTGTTGCAAAGATACGAAAATGTATCAGAAGATAAAAAGATTTGCCATAATAAATAATGCAGCAATAAAAACGCTACTACACACATAGCCATTTGGGTGATGGCTTGCAAGGCGTGGTCAGCGATATATTTTGTGCAGAAAATAGGCTTTGCGAAGGTCAGCCACTTGGGTGCGAGTCAAGTCCTTGATGTGATTGCACTGCTTGCCTATGAACTTCACGCGAACATAGTTGGCATATCCCATGGCATCGACGAGCGAAGCGTTGTCGCCTCTGAGTGGCATCTCAAACCATTCAGCCACATACTTGCCTTGACGACTGGTGTTGAGGTGCAATGGGGTGATGGTGTATTTGTTGCCATTGATGAGGAATTCCACTTTCTGAATGTCCAGACGGTCGTCGGCATAATACTGCACGCGAATGTTCATGTCGCCCGGACGGCTTGCAGTGGGCACCTCGAAGAACAGATAAATGGCATTTTGCTCTACCATCGACGGCGCCGAGCGTGGCACATATTTGGTTTTGCCTATGGTGTGTTTTGCAGTGAAACTTTTCAGCAACTGCTCCTGAGTCATATTCTCCTCGTCGTGAACCCTACGCTGAGCAAATTCCGGAACGTAAGTTTCGTGCTTTGGCGCCTTAGAACGGGCTTCGGCAAGAAATCGCTCCACATTGGCTTCCACTTCCTCCTGGCTTTGATTGGCACGCTTGTTCATTTGCTCTATCACCGCCTTGTTGCTTTGCTCGGCGGCGCTGATGGCTTTGTCGGGTGCTTTCACCTCGGCATAGCGCTTTGCGCGGCTGTCGTCGACAGTCACTCTGATATAGGTCACCACCGGATGATTGGGACGCCTCACGGGCTTGCGCACTTGTTCGAGGTCGATTGGCTCCTCGTTGTCTTCGTCGAGGCTTTGGCTTATGGTTTGGGCATTGGCGGCAACACTCATCGCAGCAGCCATGCATAGCATTAATTTCGGAAATTTGCTCATAACGCCCGCAAAATTATAAAAATTCCCACACTCGCCCAAATTGCGCTGCCCCATGCTTTTAATTTTTTTTATTCATTGCTAATGATTACCTTTGCATAGCATTATCAAACAAAAGAAAACCAAAATTAATTATTATGACACGGATAGGTTCAATCAATACAAGCAAAGGCAAGAAGGCGCTGTTGCTTGGCAGTGGCGAGTTAGGAAAAGAGGTGGCAATCGAGCTGCAACGCTATGGCGTTGAGGTGGTGGCTTGCGACCGTTACGAAGGTGCTCCGGCAATGCAGATTGCGCATCGCTGCCATGTGTTCAATATGCTCGACGGCAAGCGATTGCGTGAGGTAATTGAACTTGAAAAGCCCGACCATATCATTCCTGAGGTTGAGGCTATTGCAACACCAACGCTTGTAGAACTTGAAAAAGAAGG
>SFEA01000069.1 GCA_004557385.1 Bacteroidales bacterium | reverse complement strand
GCAGAACCCGCAGAGGAAATAATAAATCTGAATAATCAAATCAATCTGTGTGAGACCCAAACGCACCATCTTCGAGGGAACGCCCCTACAGAGCAAACGCATTGATAACCAGCGATATTAACCGCGTGAGCGGTTACATTGTAAATAACCCCACATTGGCGCCGCAGGCGACTATGTGGGGAAGGCTGAACGCACCCCACCTCGCACAACCGCGGCGCGGTTGCACACCCAGTTGCCAAGGGTAATTCGCGTCTTCCGGACGCCGAAGATGTTTGTGTGTTGCTTACCCGGGGTTACGCTGACGCTCACCCCGGGCTAAGTGCCTCGCCTCAGTCGGCTCGGCGTCACATCCTCGACGGACTTTCTTTTGGGGATTATGGGTAGGGGCAAAACGCAAGCAGGAGACGTAATGCCTCCTGCTTTACACCGTTATGTTGAGATGATTATTTCTTGGCGCGAGAGGTGCGCTTTTTGGGCGCATTAGCCTCGTCGGCAACGATGGCTTTGCATTGCTCGAGTGTGAGCGATGCAGCGTCGGTGCCCTTCGGGATTTTGTAGTTGGCTTTTTTGTAGCAGATATACACACCGAATCGTCCGTTAAGCACCTGCATATCAGGGTCTTCATCGAAAGTTTTCAGCACTTTGTTCGCCGCTTCATTGCGCTTAGCGTTGATGAGGGCGATAGCTTGCTCGAGTGTGATGGCTTGGGGCGTGGTGCTGCTTGGAATCGACACGAAAGTTTTGCCGTGCTTGATGTACGGGCCGAACTTTCCGATAGCGGCAATTATTGTTTCGCCCTCAAACTCGCCAACGGTTCGAGGCAGTTCAAACAGCTTGAGCGCCTCTTCGAGAGTGATGTTTTCGATGCTTTGGTTTTTCTGGAGCGAAGCAAAGCGCGGTCGTTCGTTGTCGTCGGCGCTGCCGATTTGCACCACAGGGCCGAATCGCCCGATTTTCACCGACACGGGTCGTCCGGTGCTTGGCTCCTCGCCCAGTATGCGTTCGCCCACTTTGTGCTCGAGGCGCAGCTTGGTGGCGTTTTCAATTGTGGGGTGGAATATCTTGTAGAAGTCGGATATTTCCTTGTTCCATTTCACCTTTCCTTCGGCGATGTCGTCGAATTCAGCCTCCACCTTGGCAGTGAAGTTATAATCCATGATTGTAGGGAAATACTCCATGAGGAAGTCGTTGACCACGGTGCCCGTGTCGGTTGGCATGAGTTTGCCTTTTTCGGCGCCTGTGAGTTCGGTTTTCGTCTTCGACACTATCTTGTCGCGCGAGAGTTGCAGCACCTCGTAGGAGCGTTCGGTGCCTTTGCTTTCGCCTCGTTCCACATATCCTCGTTGTTGAATAGTGGAGATTGTAGGGGCATAGGTCGACGGGCGTCCGATGCCCAGTTCTTCGAGTTTTTTCACCAATGTAGCCTCGTTGTAGCGATAAGGCTGCTGGGTGAATCGTTGTGTGGCAGTTACACCTTTCACCGCCATAGGGCAACCTACAGCCAGTGCGGGCAGCACATGCAGTTCGTTGTCGTTAGCGGCATTTTCGTCGTCGGTCGATTCGATGTACACCTTCAAGAAGCCATCGAACTTCAGCACCTCGCCGGTAGCGACAAAGCGGTCGGTCATGCTGTTCGCAGCGATGTTTATGATGGTTTTTTCCACCTCGGCATCTGCCATTTGCGAAGCGATGGTTCGTTTCCAAATCAGGTTGTAGAGTTTCTTTTCCTGAGCGGTTCCGGCAATGTCGTGGTTGCTGATGAAAGTTGGTCGAATGGCTTCGTGCGCCTCCTGCGCGCCCTTTGTGGCAGTGTGATATTTGCGCACCTTCACATATTGTTCGCCGAGCGTTTCGGTGATTTCCTTTTTTATTGAGTTGATGGCAAGCGACGAGAGGTTCACCGAGTCGGTACGCATATAAGTTATGTATCCCGATTCGTACAGCATCTGCGCCACGCGCATGGTTTGCGCCACGGTGAATCCCAATTTTCGCAGCGCCTCCTGCTGCAGCGTAGAGGTTGTGAACGGCGGAGCCGGGCATTTCTTCTGTGGTTTCACCTGCACATCTTCAACTGTAAACAGCGCCGAGCGGCAAGCGTTGAGGCATTGTTCGGCTTCGTCGCGCGAAGCAAGGCGGCGTGCCAGTTCGGCATTCACCACGGTGTTGGAGCCTTCGGGGATGAATTGAGCCACCACACGGAAGTATGGTTCGCTTTTGAAGTTTTGAATTTCGCGTTCGCGTTCAACAATCAGTCGCACAGCCACGCTCTGCACACGTCCAGCCGACAGCGCCGGCTTGATTTTCTTCCAGAGCACAGGCGAAAGTTCGAAACCCACAATGCGGTCGAGCACGCGCCGAGCCTGCTGAGCGTCGACGATGTTGATGTCGATGTCGCGAGGGTTTTCGATGGCATTCAGGAGGGCAGGCTTGGTGATTTCGTGAAACACGATGCGCTTAGAGTTTTCGTGCGTAAGTCCGAGCACTTCGTAGAGGTGCCATGCTATGGCTTCACCTTCGCGGTCCTCATCGGAAGCCAGCCACACCATTTCGGCTTGCTGAGCCTCCTTTTTCAGTGTTTTCACCAGGTCGCGTTTGTCCGACGGAATCTCGTAGATTGGAGCGAAGCCGTTGTTGACGTCGATGCTGAAATCCTTTTTGTGGAGGTCGCGGATGTGACCTTTGCTCGACATCACTTTATAGTCGTCGCCAAGAAACTTGCTTATGTTCTTTACCTTCGATGGAGATTCGACAATTACTAAATTTTTTGCCATTTCAGATGCGTTGTAATTGAAAAATGTTGACGTTAGTATTTTTTTGGTTGGTTAAATACTTTTTTCCTGACCTGCAGAAAATTCGGTGCAAAATTACACTAAAATTTGATATGTGTGACAAAGCCGGGCAAATTTTTTTGCCAACAAGGTTATGCGTCGCCACTTGTGCCAACGCTTAAAAAGCGAGACGCGAGAGGGGTCAATACTTATAAGTATTGTATATATTAATGTGTAGGAGGAGAAAATGTTCATTGATGTAATGGTTAATTTTTGTTAAACTATAAAATCTTCACGCCTCATAAAGCGGCGAGAAAGCGATGCCGGCTGAGGGTGAAAAGGATAATTGAAAAAGAATTAGTAATTTTGCGCCGAAAACAAGCATCAGTTCAGATAATGGAGAATAGGATATGTGAACATTGCGGCAGCGAGGTGCCTGCCAACTCGCGATTCTGCAATCATTGCGGAGCGCCGATGCCACAGCCAGCCGTGTGTCCCTACTGCGGAGGGCAGATACCGGCGCAATCGCGTTTTTGTCCGCTGTGCGGGCGTCAGCTTTCAGCACCGCAGCCTCCAGCGCCAAAAGAGCCGTCGCGAAACGACTCGCAAGGGTGGGATTTCAATAAAGAGGAAGAACAACAGCAGCAAGTGCCGCCAAGCAGCGTGAGCACTCGCGCCACAGCCTACGACAGCGACGAACCGTCGTCAAAGCGCCGCAACAACGGTCCGTTGGTTGCAGCCATCATCACGGCATTGATATTGGGCGTGCTGGGATTTTTCTTCTTTCAGGGCAGAAGCGAAGCCAACACCACTGAAGTAGACACTGTGGAAGTGCCCATCTCAGCCGACGAGGCACGCGAGATATTGCGCTCAACGCTCAACAGCGAGAACCGCCTGGGCGACCTTGCCAATGTGGCATTTGCCCTCGAGGTGAATGCTAACAAGACAGGCGAGCGACAGATTGCCGGCGTGACGTATTATTCAAGCACCAGCAACCGTTCGTTCTTTAAGGTATACACCATCACGCGCGACAGCCTCACTGCTACATGGCGAGTGACCTACGAACTCAATCGCACCGTCGACAAGCATTGGCTCAACTTCAATCCCGAGCAAGTGATGGGCGAAGCGCAGCAAATGCCGCTGCACGTCACCGATATCAAGGGTAAGGACTATCTGTTCTTTGCCTACGGAGCCATGCCGCAAGCCGCCGATGCCGAAGGCGAAGTGGTGATGTGCCTCTACGAGGCGCAGACCAGCGATTTTGTTGCCGTGCCATTTAAGGGCGAGATTGTGCAACGCGACGGCAAGCAGTTGGTGTATGGCAAGGCTGACAACATTCGCCGTTCGGCAGAAACCGAATATCTGGTTAACCAGGCGCAAGCAGCTGCGCTAATTTATCATCCCACGCCCGAAGAACTCGAGCTTGAAAAGGCTGAAAACGCCGCTCGCCGATGGGCGGTGGAGAACGCCGACAACGTGACGGCGCTGAAAGAGGGCGCCACCGACGTGCGCATGAGCATCAGCGTATACGATAAACCCATATTCGCGATGAGCGACACCGAGGACGGTGCACGCATCGAGAATGAGAACCTGATAATCGTTGCTGACGACAAAGGCGCTGTGTTTGGCTTCAGCAAAACCAAGCGCCGCTATTTTGTGGTGTATGCGCCATCGCAGGGTGTAGCCTCGCGCTCCACGGTGCGATTCACCGACGACGGCATGGTGTATGTGGCAGCGTCGGCACTTGAGTTTGTGTTCAATCCGCGCAACTGCACCGCTTCGGCATTGACAACACTCGAATAATAGCAATTTTTTATTAACGACTTACATTAAGAGAATCCTATAACTGCAATGGCAATAGAAATCAGAGAAATCAAGCCAACAAGGAAAGAAATTAAGAAGTTTTCGATGTTCAGCACCAACATGTATAAGGACAACAAGTATTATGTGCCCGACCTGTTGATGGACAACCTCGACACGTTTAACCCCGCAAAAAATCCTGCATCGGAGTTTTGCGACAGCAAGCTGTTTATGGCGTATCGCGACGGCAAGGCTGTTGGCCGTGTGGCAGGCATCATCAACCGTGTGGTGAATGAAAAGTGCAACGAAAAGAACGTTCGCTTCGGATTTATCGACTTTGTCGACGACGAGGAAGTGAGCTCCGCCTTGATGGCAGCTGTTGAAGACTGGGGCCGCTCGCAGGGCATGGATCACATAGTGGGTCCGTTGGGATTCACCGACATGGACCCCGAGGGCATGCTCATTGAGGGCTTCGACCAGGTGAGCACCATGGCAACTATCTACAATCACCCCTACTATCAGCAACACATCGAGAAACTCGGGTTTGAGCGCGAAACCGACTGGGTGGAGTTTAAGATTGTGGTGCCCGATGTCATCCCCGAAAAGATGGTGCGCATCTGCGAGATAGTGAAGAAGAAATACAACGTGCGCAACATAAAGTACACCAGTGCAAAGGCGTTGGT
>SFEA01000068.1 GCA_004557385.1 Bacteroidales bacterium | reverse complement strand
ACACCGACTCGACACGTTTTGTGCCGCGTGCCGAGGAGTATATCAACGAGGCGCTTGCCTGGTTGGGCATCGGCATCGACGAGGGCGTGCATGAGGGCGGCAATTACGGGCCTTACAAGCAGAGCGAACGCCGCGAGATTTATCGCGAGCACGTCGACCGTCTGCTGGCTTCGGGCAATGCCTACATTGCTTTCGACACTCCCGAGGAGCTTAATGCCAAGCGTGCCGAGGTGGCAAATTTCCAATACGATGCTTCAACGCGTATGCAAATGCGCAACTCGCTGAGCATGCCTGCCGATGAGGTGAAGGCGCTCGTGGATGCCGGCACGCCATACGTTGTTCGCTTCAAGATTGAGCCGAACCGCGACGTGGTGGTTGCCTACTTATCACCTTGCCAACATCGTTGACGACCACTTGATGGAGGTGAGCCATGTGATTCGCGGCGAGGAATGGTTGCCGAGTGCTCCGCTTCACGTTCTGCTTTACGAGGCTTTCGGCTGGGTGGACACAATGCCGCAGTTTGTGCACTTGCCATTGCTGCTCAAGCCCACCGGTAAGGGTAAGCTGAGCAAGCGCGACGGCAAGAAGTTGGGTTTCCCGGTGTTCCCGCTGGAGTGGCACGATAATAGCGAAAACGGCGAGGAAGTGTGGGACGGTTTCCGCGAAACAGGTTTCTTGCCTGAGGCTTTGGTGAACTTTGTGGCTCTGCTTGGCTGGAATCCGGGCGACGACCGCGAAATCATGTCGATGGACGAACTTATCAAGGATTTCTCGTTTGCTCATTGCTCGAAGAGCGGCGCACGCTTCGATTTCGATAAAGCTAAGTGGTTCAATCACGAATATCTCATCAACAAGCCCGATGCCGAATTGGCTGAAATGTTCAAGCCGGTGCTTGCACAGCATGGCATCGATGCCTCGCAATATAGCGACGAGTTCCTTGCCCGCGTGGTGGCCATGGTGAAGGGTCGCATCACATTTGTGAAAGACCTTTGGGAACAGGCACGCTTCTTCTTTGTGGCTCCTGATGCGTATGCCGAAAAAGACGTGAAGAAGCGTTGGAAGGAAGACACTCCGCGCATCATGGGCGAGCTGATTGAGGTGCTTCGCGGCATTGACGATTTCTCGTCGAAGCCATCGGAGGACATTGTGCTTGGTTGGATTACCGACAATGGCTATCACATGGGCAACGTGATGAATGCGTTCCGCCTTGTGGTGGTGGGCGAGTGCAAGGGCCCGCACATGTTCGATATCACCGAACTGCTCGGCAAGGACGAAACCATAGCTCGTATTCAAAAAGGCTTGGAGAAGATTCCTTCGGTAAATGCGTAAACTAATAATCATATTGTACGCCGTAGCGGTTGCGGCATGCTGTCAGGCTCAAGAGTTCATTTGGAGCGTTGATTTTGGCAGCGTGTTCGACAATCGCGAGGGCGACGACGCCAACGACCAAACCATCTTTTTCACCCGATTGGCGCCCGAAGTGGGTGTGATGCTGCCCGGTGGCGAGCATCGCATCAGCGGCGGCGTGGTGTGGAACCAGCCTGTGGGCTGCGGATGGGAGGGACATAAGATTTGCCCCACGCTGTACTATCGGCTCGACAAGCAGCAGTGGAAGCTGAACTTCGGTATGTTCTCGCGCGACTATCTGATGGAGGCTGCCCCGAAGTTTCTGTGGAGCGATTCTGCCGCCTACGAGCAGCCCAACGTGCGAGGTGTGCTGTTGCAATACGTGAAGCCGCGAGGCTACGCCGAGTTTATGCTCGATTGGCGTCAACTGCAAACTGCCAAACAGCGCGAGGCATTCAACGTGGTGCTCAACAGCCGCTATTCGCTCAGCCGAAGCGGAGTGCTGCAAGTGGGCGAAAGGATGCAATATAATCATCTTGCCAAGCAAAAAGATGCGCCCGACGACCAAAGCGTGAACGACGACTTCATGTTCAATCCATGGGTGGGTGTCGATTTGAGTGGCAGCACGAAGCTCGACAGCCTGAAAATACGCGTGGGCGCAGTGCTGTCGATGCAGCGTAGCCGCATCCATGCCGATGGATGGCAAAATGCTGCCGGAGTGCTTGCCGAGGTGGCTGCCGATTGGCGGTGGCTTGGCTTGCGCGAGACATTCTATGCCGGTAAAAACCTTATGCCGCTATATCCCTATTATGGACCCGAGCTCAACATGGGTTCGCCATACTATCAGGCAAAAACCTACAGCCGCACCGATGTGGTTGCGCACATCGTGCGCAACAGCTACGTCGACCTTGAGGCGGCACTCAACTTTCACGTCACCAGCGATGTGTTTGCAATGTGGCAGCAGCTGTCGTTGCGCGTCTACATCGACCAGAACATAACGCGAAAGCACGGCAAAGCAGCCGCGCGTCGCATTCGTAATATGTATTGAAGCCTTGAGCCTTGCCGATATGCGATTATTTCAATTTGTCGGAGAAATCGGCGCTGGGGCTGAATTTGATTGTTCGTTTTGCCGGAATTTCAATTTTTTCGTGTGTTGATGGGTTCACGCCAATGCGTGCAGACTTTTCGATGAGTTTGAATGTGCCAAAACCAAGGAGGGAAACTCGCTCTCCTTCGTTAACCTTTTCGGAAATAATTTTCAAGATGGCTTCGAGAGCCAGTTTAGCATCAGCCTTTTTAAGTTTAGTTTCTTCACTAATAGCATTTATTAGTTCTGCCTTGTTCATACTTTAGTTATGATTGAATTGATTATTAGTTTAGTAATGGTTTAGTTGTGGCAAATTTAAACATTTTACAACATTATTACAAAAAAATGTTCGTAAAATTGCTGATTTATTTTTGTATGACTCGAAGCACGGCAACGGGAAAGAGATGCCGTGTCGTGACTGATGAAACCATAATTGGATAAGGTTGTTATTGAAAGAACAGCTGAAACAGAGATATAAATTAGCAAAAAACATTTAATGCTAATTAAAAAGAAATATAGATAGCCAAAAGATGCAATTTTTTGCCTAATTTTGTGACATAGTTATTTAATTCAACATATTGTATATGCGAAATTACGGAAATTCATTTCTTGATTCAATACCGGCTGTTACAAGAAACTTGCTAATAATCAACCTTTTGGTGTGGTTTGCCCAGATAGTGTTGCCGCGCATTGGCATCGATGTGGAGGCATATTTGGCGCTGCACTATTGGCAGGCGAGCGGGTTTAACCCTGTTCAGCTGATTAGCTACATGTTTTTGCACGGCGATTTCTCACACATTTTCTTCAATATGTTTTCGCTGTGGATGTTTGGCCGCATTCTTGAGAATGTGATGGGGCAGAAGCGGTTTTTGTTCTACTACATTTCCTGCGGATTGGGAGCCGCGGTTGTTCAGGAGCTGGTGTGGACAATGACATGGCGCTCCGACTTCATACCGGCGCTTGCCAACTTCAATGCCGTCAGCATCGAACAGATGACAATGTATGTCGACCAGGCGCTTGCTGCAGGCGAAGAATTGCCGTTCCTGAACCAAATGCTCACCATCGGCGCCAGTGGCGGTGTGTTTGGCATTCTGCTGGCTTTTGGTATGCTGTTCCCCAATATGCCGCTGTATTTGATGTTCATTCCGGTGCCTATAAAGGCAAAGTGGATGGTGATAGGCTACGGCTTGATTGAGCTGATGTTTGGCGTGTCGGGCATCATGAACAGTGTGGCGCATTTTGCTCACCTGGGTGGCATGCTGTTCGGCTTTATTGTGTTGATGTATTGGAAAAAGAAAGGCTTGTTCAGAGGTGGATATTATTAAAGAAATAAAGCGGCGCTACAGTAGCGGTTCGTTGTTGGTGAGGTTGATATTCATCAACATCGGCGTGTTTGTTGTGGTTAAGCTGGCTATGTTTTTGCTCACATTGCTGGGATTGACTCCGGCGATGGTGTCGGGCATGGTTGAATTGCCCTCGCAGTGGCAAGCCGTTTTGCATAAGCCGTGGACTCTGCTCACCTATATGTTTATGCACGGCGATTTGATGCACATCTTCTTTAATATGCTGTGCTTCTATTGGTTCGGACTGATATTTATGGAGTTCAACACCCCCAAGCAAATGGTGGCGCTGTATGTGCTGTCGGGGCTTGGCGGTGCTGCAGCCTATCTATCGGCGCACAGCGTGTTGCCGGCGTTTGCCGGGGTTCACGGCAGCCTTGTTGGCGCATCGGCGTCGGTGCTGGGCGTTATAATTGCGGTTGGATTGCAGGCACCAAACTATAGGTTGAACTTGCTGTTTCTCGGTCCTGTGGCTCTGAAGTGGGTGGTTCTGCCCATCTTGGTGCTCGATGTGGTGAGTTTCGACGGCAACAACCTTGGCGGGCACATAGCACACCTTGGCGGCGCTGTGGTGGGCTTGCTTTATGCCCTTGCCATGAAGAAAGGATTCGACATCACAAGCGGCATCAACCGTGTGATTGACGCTTTGGCTGGGGTGTTTAGCCGCAAGAAGCCAGCAGTGAAAAATCAGCGTAAACCACGCTATCACTATTCGGCTGACGAGTCGCACCGCGACAGCCGCTCCGATGTGCGCAAGCAGTTTGTGAGCGAGAAGGAGGAACGAATCGATGCTATCCTTGATAAAATCAAGCAATCGGGCTACGCGTCGCTTACCAAGGAAGAAAAAGAGTTGCTGTTCAGCGTAGGCAAGAAATGATTTAGGCGTGGTGAGCCTGTGAAAAAATTCTTCCCCGTAGGCAAGTTGCTGCAAAAATGAGGCCGCAGCGGTTTGATGAAACAAAAATAATTTTTGGAGAGTGCGAAACTGATACTACACAAACGTATATGGCAAAAAAGGCAGGACAAAAGAAAACATCGGCTATGAAAGTGGCAATGAAGGCGGCAAGGCGAGTGGCGTTGCTGCTGACTTTGTTGCTGTGTGCGCTGCTGCTTGCCTCGGCATACGGTGGCATGGTTGACCCGCGCATTTCTGCCAAGCCATCGCTGCTCACTTTGGCGTTGCCCTATGTGTTGATGTCGGTCGTAGCGTTTGCAGTGCTGCTTGCTGTGGTGGGTTGGTGGCGGCTGTCGCTCATTGCCGTGGTGGCTATTGCGCTGTCGTGGCCGTCAGCCCGAGTTGTGTGTCCGCTGCACGCCTTTTCGCCAAAGGTAAAGCCCGAGCAGGAGGCGTTGCTCTTTAAGGTGATGACCTTCAACGCCAAATATTTCATCTACGACGAAAGCGAATATTGGAACAATAATAACTTGGCATTCGACTACATCATGCGCAGCGATGCCGACATCGTGGCAGTGCAAGAGGGCGACGTGGGCACTTATTTGTCGCAGATGCCCTCGCTGAAGGACCGCTATGCCGAGTTGAAAAGCAAATATCCCTATCGCACCGACCAGCATCGCAGCAACATGTCGTTGCTGTCGCGCTATCCGTTCACTGTGCTTGGCACCGACACTCTCAGTGCCGACAACACTGCCATGGCGGTATATTATAAGGTGAAAATCAAGCACCGCGAGCTGTACGTGGTGAACCTTCACTTGCAGTCGATTCGCCTCAACAGCGACGATAAGTCGTTTTTCCTCGAGTATACCAAACCTGGCGACGTGCGTGGCAAGATTGCCGGCACCGACAGCCTGCGCGTGGGCATCCTCAGCAAGTTGCAGAAAGCGTTTCGCCTGCGTGCCGACCAAGCCGACTTGGTGCGTGCCAAGATTGGCGAGTTGGGCAAGAACGTGATAGTGTGCGGCGACTT
>SFEA01000030.1 GCA_004557385.1 Bacteroidales bacterium | reverse complement strand
CGTTTGCTCTGTATGGGCGTTCCCTCGAAGATGGTGCGTTTGGGTCTCACACAGATTGATTTGATTATTCAGATTTATTATTTCCTCTGCGGGTTCTGCTATTTCTGCGAGAAACTCCTCTTCTTATCGCATACGGCGCAGGCGTCGCAGAAAGGGGAAGTATAACAAGCGCCGAAGGTGCTTGACCATGCTTAACCGCTGGCAAGCCCACAAGGGCGCAGCCTGCGGAGAGGTGGCATCAATAATAATGTGCCTCGAAGTGGCACAACATTGTTCGACATCTTCGACGCCGAATGATAGTGAGGCATCCGCTCCCCGCAGGTTGCGCTATCGCTCCACCAGCGGTTATGCATGGTTTGCCATCTCCGATGGCACATCCTCGCTTCGCTCACCGGGCGTATGGCAATACGCCCTAACAACATCGCATCACATCTCCCACATACGCCCACTGTGCGCACAACCGCGCGAGCGGTTGCAATATCAATAACCCTGCGTTGACGGCGAACGAAGTGATGCCGGCTACGTAGGGAAAGCCGATGAACCCCAGAGACAACAACCGTGGAGCGGTTGCAGATTCAGCAAACGAAGGCAATTCGCGTCCTGTCGATTTCGGGGAGCGTCGGTGGTCCGTGGGTTACGCTGCGCTCACCCACGGCTAAGTCCCTTCGGCTTACGCCTCAGGGGTCACGCCTTTCAGGCGACATGGCAGCCGAGGTCTGCAATCGCGCCGCGGTTAATATTGTTGGCAATCTTCAGAGAGAGGGTGATTGTGGGTTCTTAGAAGCGCCAATAGAGCTGCAGGTCGGCGGTGGAGTAGCTGCCGTCGGCACCGCGATGCTCAGCAGCGTTGTCGTCAATCTGGTTGAGGTTGAGCTGCAGTTTCAGGTTCTTCAGAATCCAATATTCAGCCGAGATGCCGTATATGGTCTTGGTGGTTGAATAGTCGAGGTGCAGATAGTCGGAATAGGCATCCACTTTGCCGTAGATGCGCAGTTTTTTGTCGCGAGTGACGGGAGCACCAGCCATCACATACCATCCTTGGCTCTTAGCCGAACCTTTCCACGCGGCGTTTTCGGCGTCCCAGTCGCTCACCTTGTAGCCGTAGCTGTGCACATACTCGCCACGCAGGGTGAATGCGCCGTTGTATTGCAATCCGGCAGCCCAGCGGCGGCGGTCGACGGTGATACCTGTTGCCGAGGTGTATCGGCCGTTCCAACCCCACCAATTCAGGCTAAGACCTTTCACGGGCGAGATGCCAATGCCGCCAATCAGGTCCTTGTGGCTGTTTTTGTCGGCGTGGTTGATGCCCTGACCGGTCCACAGACCCACCTGATAATGCACCCAAGCGTGCCCGTCGCGAGCCGAAGGCAGCAGGTCGCCTTGCAGCTGCACGCCCACGTCGCGGCCGTTGCTGTCGTGCTCGCCGCAGCGGTCGCTCATGCCCGACAGCTTAGATGTGGCTTGCGAATAGGTGCCGAACCCTATATCCCACGGGTTCATGGGGTTTTCAATCATGAAGGCACGCTTCATCTGACCGAACTTGATGCGCGCCCACGTCCAGTGCTGCCATTCAATCCAGGCATCGACAATGCGCGGACCTTTCTCGCCGGCGCTGCCGCCAATGCCGTTCACCTGCATCTGCAGGTTATAAGCAAAATCGAGCATCTTGCCCTTGGCATAAAGGCGCACCAAGCGCAACTCGAAGTTGCTGTGAGTGGCACCCTCCTGATTGTTGGCTGAAGCCTTGCCTATGACATATCCACCAAAAGTGGTGTTTTGAATTGCTTGTTTCACTGCCGACGAACCAGCTTCGGCAGGCGAGTTGGAGGAGGCTTCGGCAGGCGATTCGATGGCAAATGCCGAAGCGCACACGATGGTGGCGGCGCAAAGCACAAGCACCGCTCTCATTAGTTTTTCCATATCAAAATAAAATATTCCTATTAGTTGTAAATTAAAAAGCATTTGCGTGCAAAGTTACTACATCTCATGCGATTAACCTACGAGCCTGTTTTATTTTTTGCCGGCAAATGTGGCTTTATGGCAGTTGCAGGGTGGTGATTACGGGGTTGTGGTCGCTGAGCATAGCGCCGGGACATTCGTGCGGCACCTCGGCGAGCTTGGGCGTAACGTTGCCGCTCACCATCACAAAGTCGATGGTGCTGCGTTTGTTCATGGGCAGGCGGCAGAAGTTGTGCCAAGAGTGCTTGGCGCCGATGCGCTTTTGGGCGGCGCTGTTGGCATCGGTGAGCACCGCTGCCAAGGTTTTGTAGGCGTCGCCGTTGCTGTCGGTGTTGAAGTCGCCGGTGACGATAGTGGGCAGTTTCCCCGCTATCTTTGGCAAGCGGCTGACAATGAGTCGAGCGCCTTCGCGGCGCGCCACTTCGCCCAGATGGTCGAGATGAGTGTTGATAATCACAAACTCGCGGCGCGAGGCACGGTGGCGCATCACAGCCCAAAGGGCGAGCCGTGGGTAGGCACCGTCCCAACCTTTCGAGCCAATCACTTCGGGCGTGTCGGAAAGGGCAAAGCAGCCTTGCTGAATCACTTCCACGGCATCGCGCCGATAGAAAATGGCATTCACGCCGTCGGAGGCGCGCACTTCGCCGTAGGCTGGCATCAGGCTGAGCAGCGAGCTGTCCTGAGTGCCCACCAGCTCTTGCGAAGCCACCACATCGATTTGCCGCGCAGCAATAAATTCGGCAATGCGATGCCGGCGGTAGTGCCAGTTGTTGCTTGGGTTGTCCTCAGGCACCTGGCAGCGCATGTTGAACGAGGCTACAGTGACCTCGGCGATTGCCAGATGGCGTGCCACGTTGTGCTGGCTTCGGCAGGCGCAGCACGAAAGCAGCATCACAGCGCAAATTAGATGTAACAATCGTTGAGGCATATCTTGGGATGGAGTTATAGGTCGGCGTAAGCAGGCGAGAACGTGTCGGCACCGCTGAACGAGCCGAGCTGCACGCCACGCTTGAGCCACTTGATGCGCTGAGCCGATGTGCCGTGGTTGAACGAGTCGGGCACGGCATAGCCCTGCGACTTTTTCTGCAGATAGTCGTCGCCAATCTTCGACGCGGCATTCACGCCCTCCTCGATGTCGCCGTCCTCGAGCGACGAGAACATCTTGTTGTCGCAATTAGCCCACATGCCGGCAAAATAGTCGGCTTGCAGCTCGAGGCGCACGCTAATTTGGTTTGCCTCCTTTTGGCTGACGCGTGCCATCTGCGAGTGGGCAGCATCGAGCGTGCCAAGAAGATATTGCACATGGTGTCCCACCTCGTGGGCAATGACGTAGGCGTAGGCAAAATCGCCGTCGGCGCCGATGTTACGTTTCATATCGGAGAAAAACGAGAGGTCGATATACACCGTCTGGTCGGCAGAGCAGTAGAACGGACCCACCGAAGATGTAGCGCCGCCGCAGCCGCTTTGCACGCTGCCTGTGAAGAGCACCAGTTTGGGCGGGATGTATTCCTTGCCAATCTTTTTAAATTCGGCAGTCCATACGTCTTCGGTGCCAGCCAGCACTTGGCTTGCAAACTTAGCCAATTCGTCCTCCTCAGCCGACGATTCGTATGCCGAGGCAGGGTTAGCGCCAAAGTCGAGGTTGCCGCCGCCAACGATGTTGAGCACATCGCCAAGGTTGCCGCCCATCAGCAGCACCACAATAGCCACCACGGCAACGCCGCCGATGCCCAATTTGCCAAGCGAAAACATGCCACCGCCGCCACCGCGTCGGTCGTTGACGTTGCTGCTTTCGCGTCGTCCTGTCATTCTCATAGTTGTCAGTTTTGTTATAAGGTTGATTTGCCACAAAGGTAACAAATTATGCTCAAGCTACGGGTAATAGTGACATTGAAAATGCCAAAATAATGCTGATTGTAATGAATAATGAAAAATTTTTCGTTTTTTTGTTGTTAACAAAATCGCGGGGTTTTCGTTTATTTGATGAACGACGTTCAAACGAGACGGATGATGGATTACAGTGAATACGAAAAAATTGCACCTCGGCTGCGCGAGAAATCGCTGCAGATTTCGCGTATGATGGGCATGAACGACGACGATGCTCTCGACGTGGCTCAAGATGTGCTGCTGAAGCTGTGGCAGATGCGCCACGAGCTGAGCCGTTTCCGTTCGTTGGACGCCCTGGTTGCAGTGTGCACCCGGCATCGAGCCGTCGACCTGTATAGGCGTAACGCCCATTCGGCATCGCTCGTGGAAGTGAACGACGAGCTGTTGACCGACAGCTTCACGCCACTTGCCGAGCTTGAGCTTGCCGAAACGAGCCGCTGGCTGCACGAGAAAATACGCTCGCTCCCCGACAAGGAGCACATGGTGCTGATGATGCGACAGGTGGAGAAGCGTGAATATGGCGAGATTGCCCGGTTGCTCGGCATTGAGGAGACTTCAGCCCGAGTGCTGTTGGCAAGAGCGAGAAAGAAATTATTACAACAATTCAATCAACACTCACAATGAACAGCGAAAAGGAACATATATCAAACCTGCTTGAACGGTTCATGAACGGCGAGAGCACTCTTGCCGAGGAGGAGCTGTTGAGCCGCTATTTTGCCACTCATGAGGTGGATGCCGAATGGGAGCCGTATAAGCAGATGTTTGCCTATTTCGATTCGGGCATGGCTGACGAAGCGCAACCCGCTGCGGCGAAAGAGGCGGAGCAAGCGGCGCAACCCAACGTGGTGCGATTCAGGTGGCTACGGATTGCCGCCGCAGCTGCCGTGGCGCTGCTGTTTGCAACGGGGTTGTGGCAATTGTTTGACGGCAGCGACGAGTTGCCGCCGCTCGACCTGGAAACTTCACCCGGCTATGCGCAGCAAAGCTATTCGGAGGAGCCCGACACTGCCCTAAGCCGCAAGGTGATGGCAGCCGAGGTATCGCCCAAGCCGGTTGAGCAACGTGCCACCGCTGCCGCCACCGCACGCCCGAGCCGACGGCTTGCCGAA
Source organism: Bacteroidales bacterium (assembly GCA_004557385.1). Lineage (GTDB taxonomy): Bacteria > Bacteroidota > Bacteroidia > Bacteroidales > Muribaculaceae > SFTJ01. The sequence continues at coordinate 24,060 of SFEA01000030.1, read as the reverse complement.
CCGCAAAGCGACAAAATTGTTGCGGACGACTTGCAACGAATGGCTGAGGCACAGTATTGGGCTGAGAACACGGCAGATGCTTCGTGCGCCTTGGCTATGAAGGAAATGATGGAGGCGCGCAGAGCAGTAGAGCGTGAGGTGGCGATGTTTGCCGACACCGTCGACGTGCCGCTCACGCAGGTGATTACCGTGCCATGAAATTTTTATTTGTGAAAATTTAGAATTAACTTTATGAAATTGAAAAATAATACACTTATGAAATCACGATTGTTATTACTCATATCGTTTGCACTGGTTGCCGCATCGATGAGCGCCACCAAGCAGCAATTGCAACAAGCGTATGACCGCATTGCCGGTTCGAATTTTGTGCGAAGCAATTCGATGTATAATGGCAGTGCTAATGGCAAAAACACTAACTTGAAGGTGTGGAAGTTTAAAATACCTTCTGACCAGCGCGAAGTTTTCGACAATGCCGAAGCAGCGTTTGCCGACCCGGGCGACGCTTACTTCAAAACCGACAGCCGCGACGGCAGCAATCAGGCGTTTCTGATTAGTTGCGGCGATAGCCAAAAAGTTACCGTTGGCGGAAAAGACAAAAATGTGATTGTGGCATGCTACGAGGACGAAGCCGACAGCAATTATCGCCATGTCTATGCCATGGACTGGTGCGAAACCGACGGCACGATTGATGGCAGCATCGTGTATTCGTTCAGCGAACGTCCGAAATCAACGAGCAACAGCTTTAAGATTACGGATATTGATTTGCGGGATTATGGATTAAATGGGTTGACGGATTTGTCGAAAGGGCAGTTGAATGGCATTATTTTTAAAGGTGACGGCACCATTGTGAACGGCGACGGCACGGTATATGGCAGCGACGGCACCATTTTGAAAAGCGACGGCACGGTATATGGCAGCGACGGCACCATTGTGAAAAGCGATGGCACGGTATATGGCAGCGACGGCACCATTGTGAAAAGCGACGGCACTGTGATTAGCAAAAAAGGAAATGTGTTCACCGTTGACGATGATAGCAAAGATGTTTGTCTGCAGGTGTATGCCGACAAGCAAGGCACGCTCACCATCACCAATGTGCAAGGCGCTTCGCTCTATGCCACCAGCGGCAAGAAGTGTAAAGTGGAGGTGAAAGACTATGTGATTGAGGCCCAAAAGAATGGCGTGGTGAAAATCAACGGCAAGAAATACGATGCGCGCGAGAATATGCTCAATTTATTCCCCGAAGGCGTTGTGGTGAAATGCGACAAGACAGCGCAGCCTGCCCGCAGCCGATGCACCATTTCGGTTGATAAGGATTTGCAAAAGGTGTTGCTCAACGGCAAGGAGCTGTTCACTCACGCTGTGGGATATGAGATGCACAACATCAGCGGCGAACCGTCGGTGAAGGCAAAGAAATTGGTGAATGGCAACATTCCGGCTTCACGCAGCAAGTGGCTCAGCCAATTCGACTTCTATAGCAACGCTGTGGTGAAAACGCCCCATGCCTATATGACGGCTAATGCCTATTTGGAACGCATACGCGCACTGCTTGGCGACTGCAGCATGCTCAGCGACTACGAGTTGCAGTTGGTGAAAGAGGAAATATATAAAATAGAGAAAATCTACGAAGATTTGTCGGCGAATAAGCGCATTCCAATCTATTTGCGCAGCACCGTTCACGAAATTAAGGATATCATCGACCAGAAAGTTCCTAATAAATAAGGAGGTTTCGATAGATTTCACGGGGCGTATTTCGATATGCCCCGTTTGTAATTTTAGCGGAGTTTGCGGCGCATAATCAGTTTGGTCACCAGCGAGGTGAGCGCACCCACAGCCACCGATAGGGCGAGCACCACAAGCACGTCGGTCCACTGCACGGCAACGGGGTAGGCAGTGATGATGAGCGTGGCGGCATTGCCCTGCATTTCAATCAGTCCGAAGTGCTCCTGAAGCAAGCATAGCAGCAGCCCCAGCGCAATGCCCAGCACGGTGCCGGTGAACGAAATCACCCATCCCTCCATCACAAAAATCCGGCTAATCAGCTTGTTGGAGGCACCTAAGTTGCGGAACGTGTCGATGCTGTCGGTTTTTTCGATAATCAGCAGCGAAAGTGCGCCAATGACGTTGAAAGTGGCAATCACAAGAATGAAGCCCAGCAGCAAGAAAGTCACCCATTTTTCGATGTTCACCATGCGGAATGCTTCGGCTTGCTGCATCAGGCGGTTTTTCACCACATATTGCTCGCCAAGAGCATCGGTCAAGGCAGCCATCACAGCCGGCTCGTTGGCACCCGGTGCAAGGCGCAGCTCCACAGCGGTGGCTTGGGTGGTGTAGTCGAACAGTCGCCGAGCCATCTCAATCGACACAAACATGGTGTTGCGGTCGTATTTGTTCTGCTCAATCTGAAAAACGCCGGAAACAAACACCGAATCGCTGCGCAGAGCTGTGGCAGGATTGGCAAGGTTGATGTTGCCGCGACGGCGCGGCGTGTATAGGCTCACCATCTTCAGGTAGTCGGGGCGCACGTTTAGCGAGAGCGCCGGACCGATGGCAATGACCGAATATTGCGAAATGCCGTCGTCAAGCAAATATTTTCCGTCGATGATGGTGCCGCGAATGTTGGTGAGCGAATCGTAGCCGTTGGGCACACCTTTCAACGTCACAGGCATCTGATAGTTGAAGAACATAGCCAAAGCATTGTCCTCAACCACCGGCAGCGCCATCTCCACGCCTGCCACGCCACGAGCCACAGCCGCCACGCTGTCGGCATCAGCGATGGTTTTGCCCAGAGTGGCAGTGATGGCGATGTCGGCATCGAGCATCGACAATTTGCTGTGGATGAGTTTGCTGAAGCCGTTGAACACCGACAGCACGCACACGATGGCGGCGGTGGCGACAATAACGCCACACACCGACACTATCGATATGATGTTGACAGCGCTATGCGACTTTTTTGAACGCAGATAGCGCAAGGCTATGTGTAACGGCAGATGCATGCTGCTTGGCAGTGATTTGATGGGTTATTCGCCGTCGGCTGGTTGGTCGCTGTTGCTGTCAGCTGGTTTGATGCCAGCCAAAAGCGAGTCGATGTGGTCGATATAGTCGAGCGAATCGTCGATGTGGAATTGCAGCTCAGGACATTTGCGCAGCTGATAGCGCACCTTTTGAGCCAATGCGTAGCGCACCTGCTGCGACGTCTTGTTGATGTTTTGCAGGATGGTGGCGCCTTGTTCCGAAGGGAAGATGCTCAAATACACATGAGCGATGCTCAAGTCGGGCGAAATCCTTACTGCGCTCACCGACACCAGCACGCCGTGAGTCTTGGCGGTTTGTTGGCGGAAGATTTCGCTCAGTTCCTTTTGAATGAGTCGTGTTATTTTTTGTTGTCTTGTAGTTTCCATAAAAGCAATTTTGATAGTTACAAAAATTAATTTAGCGGTTATTTTTTGCGAATGATAGTCAATCCGTCGCGCAGAGGCAGAATCACCTTTTCCACGTTGCTGTCGGCAGCCACGAGGTCGTTAAATTCCAGGATTCCGCGCGTTTGGTCGTCGAGTTTCTTGCCCCAGTCCACCACTTTGCCGTCCCACAGAGTGTTGTCGGCAATGATGAAACCGCCCGGACGCACGCGAGGCAGCACCATGCGGTAGTAATCGACGTAGTGGCGCTTATTAGCATCGATAAACACCAGGTCGAAGTCACCTTCGATTTCGGGAATCACTTGGCAGGCGTCGCCGATGTGCAGCGTGATATGCTCGCCAAGAGGCGAACGGGCAAAGTGGTCGCGGATGAAATCTTCCAGTTCGTCGTCGATTTCAATGGTGTGCACCATGGCGTTGTCGTCAAGCAGTCCCTCGGCAAGGCACAGCGCCGAGTAGCCGGTGAACGTGCCCAGCTCCAACACCAGACGCGGATTAATCATGCGCACAAACATCTTGAGCAGCCTTCCCTGCAGATGCCCCGAGCACATGCGCGGACGCAAGTGATAGAGATGCGTTTCGCGGTCGAGGCGTGCCAGCTGGTCGGGTTCGCTGTCGATGTGCTGCAATATGTAGTCGTGCAAATCTTCTTCCACAGTGCGTTATTGTTAGTTATTTATTCGTCACCGATGAGAGCTTCCACCGCCAAGCGATAGCTGTCGAGCCCGAAACCGGCAATCACGCCACGGCAAACGCCCGAAATCATTGAGCGATGGCGGAACTCCTCGCGGCTGTGCACGTTGGATATGTGCACCTCAATCACAGGCGTGCTAATGGCCTTGATGCAGTCGGCAAGCGCGATGCTGGTGTGGGTGTAGGCACCGGCATTCAGCACAATGCCGTCGTAGTCGAAGCCGATGCGCTGAATTTCGTCGATGAGAGCGCCCTCGTGGTTGCTCTGGAAATAGCTCAGCTCCACCTTTGGCGAGAAGCGTTTGCACAGGCTTTCGAAGTAGCCTTCAAAAGCTCGGTTGCCATATATGCCCGGCTCTCTTGTGCCCAAGAGGTTGAGGTTTGGTCCATTTATGATTGCTATCTTCATTGTGGTACGGATTGGCAATATTTTTGGGTGTGTGAATAATTATGTTATTAATTGAGTATTAATTTACAAAGTTACTAAATTTTTCCACACCCCACCAAATTTATCTCACTTTTGCCGTATAACACTTCGGCAAGCCCCTTGCCCCTCGCTAAGCTTATGTAAAATGGCTTTGCGGCTGGGGCTGCAACCGCGTCGCGGTTGTGGATGGTGGGGTGCGTTTGTGTCAGGTAAAAACTCGGCTTGCAAGGGTGTGAGAGATGTCAGTAGGAATAGATGAGCGTGAGCAGCGTCTCGCCCACGGCGCCAAGGGTGGCAGGGCTGATGTGGCGCATCACGTCGTCGGTGGTGTGCCAAGCGTCGAAGAAGCCGTATTGGCTGTCCATGCGCATGTCGATGATGTCGATGCAAGGCACGCCGGCACGGTTTACGGGCAGGTGGTCGTCGTTGATGCCGCCGCCCGGCTTGCTGAAGAATCGGTTGGAGTGACCCAGTGCAGCAGCAATACGCCACACTTCGCGCACCACCGCCGGGGCATATTGCATCGAATAGTATTCCTGCAAGAACGAGGCATCGGCAGCGCCCACCATATCGAGCAAGATGCCATACATTGGGTGATAGCCTTGCTGGTGCATGTTTCGAGCCCAGTATTGTGTGCCCAGTGCCCACGAGTCGTCGTTGCCTCCTTCGTCGTCGCCCCAGTCTTCAACGTCCACCAGCATGATGTCCACGCCAATGTTTGGCAATTTGGTTTGCATGGCGCGCGCCATTTCGAGCAGCACAGCCACTCCGCTGGCAGCATCGTTGGCGCCCATCACCGGCGTGCGTCGCTTGGCAGGGTTGGGGTCTTTGTCAGCCCACGGGCGGCAATCCCAGTGCGCCAGCAGCAAGATGCGGGTTTCGGCATCGACGTTTATTTGCGCAATGATGTTTCGCAATGGCAGGTTCACGCCGTCGAAGGTGGTGACTTTGCCGGTTTGCTCAATCACCGTAGTGCCATAACTCTTGAGCGTGCTCACCAGATAGTCGCCACAGCGGCGATGTGCATCGGTGCCCGGCACGCGAGGCCCGAATTGGCATTGGCGTTGCACAAAGGCGTAAGCCGAGTCGGCGTTGAAACTTACCGGTGCCGCCGCCACGGTGTCGGTATCTTGGGCAATCTTTTCGCTTTTCGATGTCGATGAGCATCCGCCTAACAACAGAATAATCGAAGAGAGTGCTATAATGAAATATCGTATCATTTGCGGGATGATTTTTGCTTGGTGATTATGCAAGCAAAGTTACAGCAAAGCACCCAAATATGCAATACTTGAGTGCTTTGGAGAAATTGTTTGTTATTGTGAGAGGGATGAGTGGGGGTTACCACGAACCGCCGGCACCGCCGCCGCCGAAGCCGCCACCACCAAAACCGCCGAAGCCACCGAATCCGCCGCCGCCAAAGCCACCCGACGACGAGTGCCCGCCGCCGAATCCGCCCAGCCCGGGTCCGAAGATAATCGGTCCGCCACCGCCAAAGGTGCCGCCGCTGTTGTTGCCGCCATTGCCACCGTTTTTCTTGCTCACTACGCTTATGAAGATAATGACAACAAGCACCACGACAAACAGCGCCAAAATGGCTTCGGCGCCATCGTCTTTGCCAAGATATTGCTCCTCGTTGAGCTCGCCTTTCATGGCAGGCTTAATCACCTTCAGCGCAGCGTCGACGCCGCCATAATAGTCATTTTTGCGGAAATGCGGAATCATCTCGTTGCGAATGATTGAGCTGCAATAGGCGTCGGTGAGCACGCCTTCAACGCCGTAGCCGGTGGCAATGAACACCTTGCCGCCGCTGTCGGCAGTTTTGGGTTTCACCAAAATCACCACGCCGGCGTTGTGCTTTTTGTCGCCTACGCCCCATTTCTTGCCTATGCCGTAAGCCATCTCCATCGGTTCAAGCCCGTGAAGGTCGCTCATGGTCACCACGGCAATGCGATTGCTTGTTTTTCGGGCGAAAGCCTCGAGCGAATCTTCCATCACGGCGGTTTGTTCGGGAGAGAAGATTCCGGCGAAGTCGTTCACCAGCCGAGGCGGATTGGGAGCGTCGGGGATAACATCGGCAGCCAATGCCGAAAGAGCCGCCCAAATCACAATCAGCACCGTGAGAGCAGCGCGAGGCAATGAGCCAGCCGCGGAGGGTTTATTCGCTGTAAGAAATTTCATCGCTTTGTTCGTTTATGTCGTCGGGAGTCCACGGAAAATACTCGGCAAGGTTTTCGCCCACTTGGGCAATCACCTGGCAGATGCCATCGGCAGCATTCCCGTCCCTCAGGCTCTTGAGCAAGGTGTCGCGTTCCTCGTCCCAAAAACCGTCGGGCACGCGGTTGTTGATTCCGCAGTCGCCAATAATGGCAAACTTGCGGCTTTCGTACGCCACATAGATGAGCACGCCGTTGCGTTCGCGCGTTTCGTACATGCGCAGAGCGTCGAACACCTTCACGGCGCGCTTCATCGGGTCGGCACTTTTGCACTTAGGCTCGATGTGCACTCTGATTTCGCCCGAGGTGCGACGTTCGGCGGCGCCAATGGCGTCAACAATGCGTTGTTGTTGGTCGGTGGTTAAGAAATCGGTTAATGGCATAATTGCTGTGCGTCACCATTAAAATTCCACTTTCGGAGCCTTTTCGGCGCCGCTTTCAGCCTCGAAATACGGCTTGCGCTCGAAACCGAACATGCCGGCAAGAATGTTGCCCGGGAACTGACGGATGGCAGAGTTGTAGGTTTGAGCCACCTCGTTGAAGGTTTTTCGCTCAACGGTGATGCGGTTCTCGGTGCCTTCGAGCTGAGCCTGCAGCTGCAGGAAGTTCTCGTTGGCCTTCAGGTCGGGATAGTTTTCGGTGATGGCGAGCAGTTTGCCAAGAGCACTGCCCAGTTCGCCTTGCGCTTCTTGATATTTCTTGAGCGATTCGGCTGTGAGATTGGTGGGGTCGACAGTGATTTGAGTGGCTTTGGCGCGAGCCGACACCACCTTGTCGAGCGTTTCCTGCTCGTGCTTGGCATAGCCTTTCACTGTTGCAACCAGGTTGGGGATGAGGTCGGCGCGACGCTGATACACGTTTTCAACCTGTGCCCATGCGGCTTCAACACCTTCTTGCTGCTGTACAAATCCGTTGTAGGTGCTTTTCACCCAACCGAAGCAGGCCAATACAATTGCCACTGCGGCAACTATTGCTATTAAACATCCTTTTTTCATCATAGTAGGTTTTTTCTTAATATAAATTGTTTGTTAATGTAAATTGTTCGTCGTTGGCAAAAATTATTTTTGCTGTGCGCCATCGGCAATGCAGCTGCATGCTTTGGTTATCGACGACGCAAAGATATGAAAATGCGCTGTTATGGCGAAATCGATGGCAACATTACCGCAAAAAAGCACATTCTTGCCACTGTTTTGGCTGAAACATTACAGCGCTTGGTGGCGCTCACTCCACGCCGGGCTTGATGCTGCCTCGGCAGCCCTAAAATGCCGCCATGCATCAATGCAAATATAGCACAAAAAACATATCGATATTAGAGCATAGGAACAAAAATTATTGTTATATTTGCACAAAGCAAAAGAAATCAAAAAACCAGAATAAAACAAAATCGATATGTCAAAGATTAACTGTATTGGTGTTCTTACCTCGGGAGGTGATGCACCTGGCATGAATGCCGCAATACGCGCGGTGACTCGCGCAGCCATTTTCAACGGTTTCAGAGTGAAAGGTATCTATCGTGGCTATAAAGGCATGCTCACCGACGAAATCGTCGAGTTTAAGACACAAAACGTGTCGAACATCATACAGATGGGCGGAACCATCTTGAAGACTGCCCGATGCAAAGAGTTTCAAACTCCCGAAGGGCGCAAACAAGCCTACGACAATCTGGTGAAAGAAGGCATCGATGCCCTGGTGGTGATAGGCGGCGACGGCTCGCTCACCGGTGCCCGCGTGTTTGCCACCGAATATAACTTCCCGATTGTGGGTCTGCCCGGCACCATCGACAACGACCTCTATGGCACTGACATGACCATTGGCTACGACACAGCGCTCAACACCATCATGCAGTGCGTCGACAAGATTCGCGACACCGCCACCAGCCACGAGCGCCTGTTCTTCATCGAAGTGATGGGACGCGACGCCGGCTTCCTTGCCCTCAACGGTGCAATAGCCACCGGCTGCGAGGCTGCCATCATTCCTGAAATCTCAACCGAGGTCGACCAGTTGGCAGAACTCATTCAAAACGGATTCCGCAAGAGCAAAAACTCGTCGATAGTGCTCGTTGCCGAAAGCCCAATCACCGGCGGCGCCATGGGACTCGCCGAACGCGTAAAGAACGAATATCCGCAATACGACGTGCGCGTGTCGATTCTCGGTCACTTGCAACGAGGCGGCTCGCCAACAGCTACCGACCGCATCCTCGCATCGCGAATGGGCGCTGCAGCCATCGATGCGCTGCTCGAAGACCAACGCAATGTGATGATTGGCGTTCATAACGACGAGATTGTGTATGTGCCGTTCTTCAAAGCCATCAAGAACGACAAACCAATCGACCGCACCTTGCTCAAAACCCTCCGCACACTCTCAATCTAAGCCACTGCGTAGCCACGACAATCGCGGCATAAGCATCGGCTTGGAACGATAAAATAACTGGCAGGGACTGCACCAAACGCATTCCGTTTCGGCGCAGCCCCTGCTGCTATGTTACGCCGGCTGTGCAAAATAGTGTTATAATTCAAAGTCGATTCGCTATTTTGCTGTCAATCCTGCTCGCGGCGGCTGCTATCCCTGTGGAGTTGATGAATGTTGTTGTGACTTTTTTGGGGTGGAGGCAAAAATGTTTGCGATAATTTTGGAAATTCGAGAAATTGTAGTAACTTTGTGGTCGCCTAAACGGCTATGGGTAGTTTCCAGAGCGGCCAAATGGGGCAGACTGTAAATCTGCTGTCTTTCGACTTCGGTGGTTCGAATCCATCACTACCCACCAACAACACTGCGGAAGTAGCTCAGTTGATAGAGCATCAGCCTTCCAAGCTGAGGGTCGCGAGTTTGAGCCTCGTCTTCCGCTCAAAGATTTCATTTACCGATTGTGATGATGGTCACAGTCGGTTTTTTTGTGCCCTTTGGCTGGGGTGATGCAAAAAATGAGGCGGGGCGCTTGGTGGCGCCTCGCCTCGTTATTGGGGAAAAACCTGAGCTGGTGTTCAGCCGCGAAATGGCGGCGGTGCAGCTTGTTAGATTTTCTTTTTCACTTCGATTTCTTCGAATGCTTCGATGATGTCGCCTTCGGCGATGTCGTTGTATCCGTTCACGCTCAGACCGCAGTCGAATCCGGTGGTTACTTCCTTCACGTCGTCCTTGAAGCGCTTGAGCGAGCCGAGTTCGCCGGTGTAGCGCACGATGCCGTCGCGAATCACGCGCACTTTGCAGGTGCGTTTGATTTTGCCTGTACGCACCATTGCGCCGGCGATTGTGCCCACCTTGCTGATGCGATAGGTTTGAAGCACTTCGGCGGTGCCGGTGACTTCTTCTTTGATGTCGGGCGAGAGCATGCCTTCCATGGCTTGCTTAACTTCTTCGATGGCATCGTAGATTACCGAGTAGGTGCGAATGTCGACGCCTTCTTGCTCGGCGAGCTTCTTGGCGGCGCCTGTTGGGCGCACTTGGAAGCCGATGATGTAGGCATCGGAAGCCGAGGCGAGTGTGACGTCGCTTTCGCTGATTGCACCCACGGCTTTGTGTATTACGTTCACTTGCACCTCAGGCGTAGAGAGCTTGAGCAGAGCGTCGCTCAGGGCTTCGTAGCTACCAGCCACGTCGGTCTTGACGATGATGTTGAGCTCGTGGAAGCTGCCAAGGGCTTTGCGTCGGCCGATGTCCTCGAGGGTGATTCGTTTTTGTGTCTTCAAGCCTTGTTCGCGTTGCAGTTGCTCGCGTTTGTTGGCAATTTCGCGCACTTCTTGTTCGGTGTCCATCACGTTGAACTTGTCGCCGGCAGTTGGGGCGCCGTTGAGTCCGAGCACGAGCACTGGCGACGATGGACCCGCTTCTTTCACGCGTTGGTTACGCTCGTTGAACATGGCTTTCACCTTGCCGAAGTGTGTTCCGGCAAGAATGTTGTCGCCCACATGGAGTGTGCCGTTTTGCACGAGCACGGTGGCAACGTAGCCACGGCCTTTGTCGAGCGACGATTCGATAATTGAGCCTACAGCGTTGCGGTTAGGGTTGGCTTTGAGCTCGAGGAGGTCGGCTTCGAGGAGCACTTTTTCCATAAGCTCGTCCACTCCGATGCCCTTCTTGGCGGAGATGTCCTGCGACTGATATTTGCCGCCCCATTCTTCAACGAGGTAGTTCATATTGGCGAGTTCGGTCTTCACCTGGTCGGGGTTAGCGCTTGGCTTGTCGATTTTATTGATGGCAAACACGATAGGCACGCCGGCAGCCGATGCGTGGTTGATGGCTTCGACGGTTTGCGGCATTACGCTGTCGTCGGCAGCCACGATGATGATTACGATGTCGGTTACTTCGGCACCGCGGGCACGCATGGCGGTGAATGCCTCGTGACCTGGGGTGTCGAGGAATGTGATGCGGCGTCCGTTGGAGAGCTTGACGTTGTAAGCACCGATGTGCTGGGTGATGCCACCTGCTTCGCCGGCGATTACGTTTGACTTGCGCACATAGTCGAGCAGCGATGTCTTACCGTGGTCGACGTGGCCCATCACGGTCACTACAGGCGGGCGTTCCACCAGTTGGTCCTCGTCGTCCTCTTCCACTTGTATGGCTTCGGCGATGTCGGCGCTGACGTATTGTGTTTTGAATCCGAATTCTTCGGCAACGATGTTGATGGTTTCGGCATCGAGTCGCTGGTTGATTGACACCATCACGCCGAGGCTCATGCATGTGCCTATGACTTTGTTGATAGGCACGTCCATCATCATAGCCAAGTCGTTGGCGGTGACGAATTCGGTGAGCTTAAGTATCTTTTCTTCTTTGGCTTCTTGTTCAGCCATTTCGCGCTCGTTTTCGCGCATGGCTTCGCGTTTTTCTTTACGCCATTTTGCACCCTTATTCTGCGTCTTGGTGGTGAGTCGTGCCAGTGTTTCTTTCACTTGGCGCTGAACGTCTTCCTCGCTTACTTCGGGCTTGATAGGACGTTTCGACTTTTGGTTTTTGCCTTGGTTTTTGTCGCGTTTGGCGTTGCCGCCTTGACCTTTGTCGCCGCCTTTGCGTCCGTCGTTTTGAATTTGGTTGGCACTCTTTTCGATGTCCACCTTTTCTTTGCCGCCAATGCGCTTGCGTTTCTTACGGTTGCCCTCGCCGTTAGCGTCGCCTGCGTTGTGTTCTTGGCGGTTGGCATTCTTTGCCATGCGCTCGTTGCGCTTTTCTTCTTTTGTCTTTTTCTTCGGACGGGTTTGTGAGTTGATTTGACTCAGGTCGATTTTGCCCACCACGTTAATCGAGGTCTTGAGCGAAGGCGTGCCGATGGTGAACACTTCGTCGTCGCCGCCATTGCTGCTGCTTACGGCAGTATTGGCAGCGGGCTCTTTAGGCTCGGCAGTGGTCTTTGGCGCCACAGGCTGAACTTCAGGCTCGGTTTCGGCTGGTTTGGCAGGCTTTTCGGGCTGCTCAGGCTTGGGCTGCTCAACCGGTTTTTCGGCAGTGGGTTTCTCGGGCTCGGGTGTAGTGTTGATTTCAGGAGCAGGCGTGTCGGTGTTGACTGGCGCTTGCTCTTCAACAGGTTTCGGAGCCGCTTCCTCGCTGGTGTTCGGCTGAACCGGTGCTGCATGCTGTTCGGCTTCGGCAGGTCCAATAGGTTTGCCTGTATTGAGGTCAATCTTACCCAAGATTTTTGGCTTTTTCACTTGGGTAGTGAGTTCTTCAACTTTAATTTGGTTGGCTTCGTTTTGACTTCCCTTACGCTCAATTTTGCGCTCCTCGGCTTGGTTTTCGGCACGTCTTTTTGCGTCATGGTCGGCGTTGAACGCTTTCATGAGAAGGTCGTATTGCTCGTCGGAGATGCGCACATTGGGCGAATTATGCTCGGCTGGCATATTCTTTTTTTCGAGGTATTCAAACAGTGTTTTAATACCTACATTCAGTTCTTTTGCTACTTTACTTATTTTTGTGGGCATATTAAATAATAAGTGATTAATAAATTAAAATTGAAGAAACACTTGCGGCATAATGCCCGACACGCGGGTCGGGCGGGGAGAGAGTGGGCTGTTAATGAAGAGCAATCAGTCTTCGAATTCAGCCTTGAGCACGCCTAACAAATTGTCGACTGTGTCTTCTTCCAAGTCGGCATCGTCGATAAGTTTCTGGCGGTCGGCACCCAGCACGGCTTTAGCGGTGGTGTAGCCCAATCCCTTGAGCGCTTCGATAACCCATTCGTCGATTTCGTCCTTGAACTCGTCGAGGTAGATGTCGTCGGGGTCGTCGCTTTCGCGATAAACGTCGATGTTATATCCGGTGAGCTTCGAAGCCAGACGTATGTTCAAGCCGCCTTTGCCAATGGCAAGCGACACTTCTTCGGGGTGCAAGAACACTTCGGCGCGTTTGTTTTCTTTGTCGATGCGCATGGTTGACACTCTTGCCGGGCTCAGCGCACGCTCGATGAAGAGCTGGGTGTTGCTGGTGTAGTCCACCACGTCGATGTTCTCGTTTTTGAGTTCGCGCACGATGCCGTGAATGCGAGCGCCCTTAACGCCAACGCAGGCGCCAACGGGGTCGATGCGGTCGTCGTAGCTTTCAACAGCCACCTTGGCGCGTTCGCCCGGGATTCGAGCAATGGCGCGGATGGCAATCAAGCCGTCGTGCACTTCGGGCACTTCGAGCTCGAAGAGGCGGCGAAGAAACTCGTCGCTGGTGCGCGAAACGTACACCTTGGGGTTGTTGTTCTTGTTGTCAACACAGTATACTATGGCACGAACTTGGTCGCCCTTGCGATAGAAATCCTTCGGAATCTGTTGGTCCTTGGGCAGGATGAGCTCGTTGTTGTCGGCGTCGACAAGCAGGATTTCCTTTTTCCAAAGCTGATATACTTCGGCGGTAATCAATTCGCCTTCCAGGTCTTTAAACTTGCTGTAGATGGCATCCTTCTGCAAGTCGAGAATCTTGCTGGCGAGTGTCTGACGCAGGTTGAGGATGGCGCGGCGGCCAAACTTGGCGAAATTGATGATGCGAGTCACTTCTTCGCCCACCTCACATTCAGGGTCGATTTGGCGAGCCTCGGTCAGCCCTACTTGCTTGTTGGCATCTTCAACAGCGCCATCTTCCACCACTTCGAGGTTTTGATAGATTTCGCAGTCGCCCTTGTCGGGGTTTACAATCACGTCGAAATTGTCGTCGCCACCAAACATCTTTGCAATCACGCTGCGGAACGATTCCTCAAGCACGTTGATGATAGTGGTCTGGTCGATACCTTTTAGTTCTTTAAAGCTCTTAAATTCGTCGATTAGGTTCGTCGATTCGTCTTTCTTAGCCATAATTACTATTTAAACTGTATTAAGTATTTTGTATATTTTGTTTCGCTGTATTTTATTGTCACGTCTTCTTCAACAATCACTGGACGCTTGGCTCCCTCCGGCTTCACTTTCTTAGCTACCTTGATGGTGAAAGTGTCGTCGCCAACCTCGCTCAGCACGCCCTTGAGCTTGGAACCTTGCGCGGTGAGCACCTCCACATCGTTGCCGATGTTTTTTTCGTACTGCGCTTTCACCTTGAATGGCGAAGTGAGTCCAGCCGACCCAACCTCCAGCTCATAGTCGTCCTTGTCGCGGTCGAACGCCTGCTCAACAGCGCGAGTGATTGCCACACAATCGTCGATGCTCACCGAGCCTTCGTGGCTGTCAATCTCCACCACAATGTGGTTGTCGGCGCTAATTGCCACATCCACCAAAAACAGGTCGTCGCTCAAACAAGCTTCAACAACCTCAACAAGCGCTTGTCGTTCAATCATATTGTTACAAACTGTTAGTTACGTTGTTATCAAAAAAATGAGGGAGCTCCTGCCCCCTCACCCGATATAATCTCGAAATGTTGATGCAAAGGTAACGCTTTGTTGCTTTATAAGCAATACGCGCGTCTCATAAGCCGTGCTTTTTAACACAATAGCGACGAAAATTTAACTATATTTATGTTAGTTTATGTTTATTTAGCCAAATTTGCACCAATAATTTTCATCCTCAACGAATGCATTTGCATATTACGAGCAAAATCAATAATTTTGAAGTGACACTCAACATAATCGCAAACAACACACCCGCCGCGCAGCCATGGAGAAACTGATGCAATACGTTTGGCAACACCGCCTATATCGCTTGGAGGACATGACCACCAACGACGGCCGCCGTGTGCGCGTAATCGACCCCGGGCTGCTGAACACCGACGCCGGTCCCGACTTCTTCAACGCCAAAGTGGAAATCGACGGCCACATGTGGGCAGGAAACATCGAAATGCACGTGCGCGCCAGCGACTGGCGGCGCCACCATCACAACAGCGACCCCGCCTACGACTCGGTGATTCTGCACGTAGTGGAAAAAGACGACGCCCCGGTGTATCGCACCAACGGCGAGCGCATTCCGCAGCTGGTGATGACCTGCTCACCCGAATTCAACCAAAAATATGCCCAACTTGTGAACGCAAAAGTAGAACTGCCATGCGCCGACGCCATCAGGCAAATGCCCAAACTGCTGCTCACCGAATGGATTGAACGACTGGCATTCCAACGCCTGCAAAGCAAAGCCGACCGCCTGAAAGAACTCCACGAAATGTATCACGGCAGTTGGGAAGACGTGTGCTACGTCACGCTGGCACGCAACCTGGGCTTCGGCATCAACAACGACGCATTCGAGCGCCTGGCGCGCTGCACACCGCTGCGCCTGCTGCACAAACACAGCGACTCGATGCTGCAAATCGAAGCACTCCTCTTCGGCCAAGCCGGAATGCTCAACCCCAGCGAAAATCGCAGCGACGCCTACTACCAGCAACTGTGCCGCGAATACTCGTTCCTCGCCAACAAATTCTCGCTGCACCCCATCGACTCACACTCCTGGAAACTGGCACGAATGCGCCCGCAAAACTTCCCTTACCGCCGCATAGCCATGCTGGCACACTACATCGAAGGCGGATTCAACCTCTTTGCCGACATCGTAGCCGCAAAAACCGAAAAAGAAATGCGGCAACTATTCAGCGTGGAACTAAACGGATACTGGGCAACGCACTACACTTTTTCCGGCGCAAGCGAAACACCAACACGAGCCCTCGGCGACCGAAGCATCGACATCCTGCTCATCAACACCGTGGCACCGCTGCTCTACGCCCGTGCCGAAATGCTCAACGACAACACCTTTGCCGACCGAGCAATAGCCCTGCTCGAAAGCCTGCGCCCCGAAAACAACGCAATAGTGCAGCAATTCACCTTCGCCGGCATCGCCTGTCGCGACGCCCTCACCTCGCAAGCTCTCATCGAACTGCGGCGCCAATACTGCGAAGCCCGCAAGTGCCTCTACTGCAAAATCGGGCACCGCCTGCTCACCCTCGCCGCCCACCCCGGCAAATAAAAAACACCTCACCCCGCCATGCCGCAAGGCAGAAAGCATTCTTCTGCGAAAGTACAGTTGCTTTTGTACATTTTTGAGGTAAAGAATCGTCTTTATCTTAGAAATTTATTAACTTTACACCAAAGTTTATCATCATAAAAAATTATGGCTAAGCACAAGTACCCTCCAGTAGGTGAAAACTATGACGAAGTGTATAAAAAGGTGCTTGAACAGGCTGAGAATTTCAAAAAGTACAACTAAAATAACGAGACTATGAATAAGAAATCTTTCTTCTTGGGTGTCGTGACAGGTATAGTCTTGACATTCGTAGGTTTGTTTGTTATTGGTCTGATAAACCAGAACTCTGCTGATAACGATCCAGTTCAGTACCTTGAACAGCCTGTGAGTTATGAAAACAAAAAGGAAACCTCATTCAAAGTGCTTCAAGTACTCGGTAATGGAGCTCTGGCAACCGAAGCTTCAGACAAGATTGGTAGTGATGTTATGTATTTTGGCAACACAGTTCTTGTTCTTGGTGAGGATTTCTATAATGACCAGATTGTAACAATCAAGAGCCCTCAAAGAGTTGGAACTTATAGCTATACGACCAATAGAGGTATGCCTATGACTGTTCCTGTTATAGATGGTGAAATGGAGTAATTCATCTTATCAAGATTGACAACGAAACGAGCAAACCCACTGACAATCAGCAGTTATGCCAAAGGTCAGTGGGTTTGTTGTTCCCAAAATGAGACTCGCTAACCAATTAGGGTGCTAAATATCTACTGAGCCTTCAATATCACGCTAAAGGGCGGCAATCGCTAAGGCGGGAAGGGAAAACGCTAAAGAGGAAAGGAAAAAACGCCAAAAGGGCGGGGAAAAGAAAATCGCTAAAGGGCTCGTAGCGAGTTCTTTAGCGATTTGTGATGTGGTCCCACTTGGGCTAAAAGTGTGATATTTGGTGTTTTTGAATGATATACTCATATTATTACAAATAGCTTATAGCTAATATATTATGTTTATATGTGTTATGTGTTTGATAACATCGGAAATCAATAGGCAACAAATATGTCGGGCAAAATTCGGGCAAAATCAAAAAGAATTTGTATCTTCGCAACTGAAATAGATGAACGATTTATGGCGAAGATTGATTTGACATTATCTCGGAAGAAAGATAAACTAACCGGACGGCAAGAAATAGCGCTGCGTTTTTACCATGGGAAGAAAATAGACCAACAGGTGAAAACAGGAATTTACATTCTGGATGACCCTTGCTATTGGGATGGGGAAAAGATGGTAGATACACGCCGTATGAACGATGAAGCACGGCGGTATCATAATGAGCAGCGTGCGAAGATAGAGTCTCTTTGCTTTGAGATTATTCAAGAATGGCAAAATACGGATCAGAATGTGCCTATCCCTAAAGATTGGCTTAAGACTGTTATCGATAAGTATTTTTATCCTGAAAAGTATGTGCAACATTCGGAAGAAGAGGAGGCAAAGCCTATTACGGTAAGGAACGCTGTTGAAGCATTTATTGCGGATGCGCCGAATCGCATACAAGAGAATGGCGTGCATCAAGGGCAACCTGTCTGCCATAGGACGATTCTGCAATATAATCAAATGCGTCGTTTTGTGTTTGAGTATATGGATACGCTTTCTCCTAATGACATGCCGGTCAAAGAACTTGACAAAAAGTTCTACGATGGGTATGTGGCTTTCCTCAACGGAAAAGGTTTCAAATTGAACACCGTGGGGAAGCATATTAAAAATCTCAAAGCCGTAATAAATTGGTTGCCATTGTCGGAGCGAATTGAGTGCGAGTTTGTAGCACCAAGGAAGTGTAAGAAGTTGGCGGAAGAAGTTGATAACGTGTTTCTTTCAACAGATGAACTGCATGCTATTGAGACGGTTGAGTTGAAACAAGATTATCTTGATAGGGTGCGCGACCAATTCCTATTGCTTGCATGGACCGGGTGTCGTTATAGCGACCTCGATAAGCTTGACGATCCGCAATGCATTGCTCGTGGATATTTCGAGTTGGAGCAATATAAAACAGGCACCAAAGTGTGTATCCCGATATTTGACCAAGTGAAGCGAATCTTCGAAAAGTACGATGGAGAATTGCCCTCGGTCATCTCAAATCAAAAATTCAACGGTTTTTTGAAGGAGGTTTGCCGTCTTGCCGGAATAACCGAGGAAACATCAATCACTCACACGATAGCCGGCAAACGCATCAAAGAGTATTTCCCGAAATATGAATTGGTGAGTGCACACACAGCCCGTCGCTCATTCGCAACGAATATGTTTGAAAGCGGCGTGCCGGCACTTGTGATAATGCAGATAACCGGGCACAAGACCGAGAAAGCATTCCTCTCATACATCAAAACTGACCCTGAAAAATATGCCGCAATGCTAATCGAGCAGTGGAACAGGTCGCAGCAAGAGAAAATGAAATAATCAAACACTTCTATGTCAATAAAAATTTGTAATTTTGCATAAAGAACACCTCTATGGATACTTTCGACATAAAAACACTGGATACCTATAAAGAGAATAGTCGCCTTGAAGCGAAGTCGGCTAAAGGAGGTTTCCCAAATTCTTTATGGGAAACTTATTCGGCTTTTGCCAATACTAATGGAGGCATAATTCTTCTTGGCATAAAAGAGACAAAAGACGGAAGCCTTCAACCGGAACCAGGAATTGATGCGGAGAAGTTGAGAAAGGATTTCTGGAATATGGTCAATAATCGCCAAAAGGTCAGTGCAAATATTGTTACAGACCGAATGGTGACAGTTGAGAATGTCAACGGCAGCAATATATTGGTAATTATTGTTCCACGTGCAGAAAGGAGTGCACGCCCTGTGTATGTTGGTTTAGACCCAAAATCGGGAACATATCGCCGCAACCATGACGGAGATTATCATTGCTCTATAGATGAAGTATCGCTGATGTTTCGTGATGCTTCTGCCGTAACACAAGATGCCAAAGTCTTGGGAAATATGGATAGCTCGGTATTCTGCAAGGATTCTGTCAAGGGATATAGAAACTTTTTCAGGTCTTGTCATAGTAACCATTTGTGGAACAATGAAGATGATGAGCTGTTTTTGAGAAAAATTGGAGCAATGACGATAGGTGCTGATGGACTTTATCACCCTACTGCTGCCGGTTTGCTGATGTTTGGATATGAATATGAAATCACACGGGAATTTCCTAATTATTTCTTGGACTATCAAGAGAATCGAATGTTAGGGACAACCAGGTGGACAGACCGTATTGTATCAACGTCCGGAGATTGGAGCGGAAACGTCTTCGATTTTGTGATAGAGTCATTAAATAGAATGCAACAAGGGCTCAAAGTGCCTTTTGTTCTTAAGGGCAATCAACGAGTTGATGATACACCTATACACAAGCTTCTCCGCGAAGCTATTACTAATACAGTGGTTCATGCTGATTTTTATGGCAGACAAGGTATTGTAATACAAAAGTCAGAGGACGGCTATAAGTTTTCAAATCCGGGCTGCGTGCGTATTTCTATTTCCGAGGCTATTACCGGCGGTATTTCGGACCCTCGCAATGGGATTGTGCTGAAGATGTTTTCACTAATTGATTTTGGAGAAAGAGCCGGAAGTGGTTTGTGTGGTATTAATACGGTTTGGAACAAGGTTTTCCATACTCCAATAATGCTTGAGGAGACTCACAATAATGGAGTGGATAGAACTATCTTAACCCTTTCTACGGGTGGCAACGAGCAAGATGTCAAAGCAATGCTTGACCTCTACGAAGGTACGGCTGAGGCAAGCGACCAGAAAACCGACCAGAAAACAAACGGGAACCGACCAGAAAACGACAAGGTAAAAGGTCTTGAGCGAGATAGATTAAAACAGTTGGCTTTACAGTATATTCAGAACGCCGGCGAGGAAGGATCCAAAAGGGCGTCTATTATAGAATACCTAAAAGTCTCACTCCCAATAAGAAATACAAAAGAACAGAATCAACGACTAGTCGGAAATATCTTAGTAGAATTGAGTAATGAAGGTTCTATATTTCGAAAGAACAAAATCTGGTTTGCGACGACTAATAGAAAATAAATTCCAACAAGAAATGACTAGTAACGACTAGTAAGGAATAAAATTTCGACTAGAAATGACCAGTAACGACTAGTAGGGAACAAAATTTCGACTAGAAAATAACAGGTTTTAGATTTGATTTTGGCATATCCGAGCATCTCACGCATAGAATTAACTAAGCGGTTAGGACTCACGACAGCAACATTAAAAGGCGTTTGGAGAGTTTGGTTGCAGAAGTATATATTAAGCGAATTAGCTCTTACAAAGGTGGATATTGGGAGGTAATAAAGCCTTTGTTATTACATTTAATTGATTATAAGGTCTTTATGATTCGCTAAAAATATTTATTGCAATTAGCTGATTTGTGCCAAAAATCGTGGACGGGAGTTTTTTCAAAAAATCGCTCCGACTTCGGCACCCATTTTTGACCATTGTTACGCCTGTAACGCCAGTAACGACTTGAGTGTAACAATTTGTTATTCTGTGTGTTACAACGATATGCCTATTTTATTTGAAAAATACTCAATTTTCGTTTAAATTGCAGTTATATGCTTAAATATTAGCGAGTTAACTATGGCTTGGCGAGTGCTCATTTTGTGTCTTTTAGAAATAATGTGTCGTGAGATAACTTTGCAGTGCATCCGATAGCGATGGACTGGCATTGCTCAATGACCGAGAGCCGGAGTTTTTGGATGCCACCGCCTGAAGCGACGCGAGAGCACCGTTATTGCGTGAGGGCACTATTATATGAACTCTAATTCAAACGTCAACATTATGGAATTGGCGGCTGCTATGCCTAATGCCATTCTCCAAATCTCCGCAGGCGACCTATGCGACTTCGCTCATCGCCTAATCGAATCCGCTACCGACGTGGCTCGGTTGCAGATAGAGCGTGCCAACCTCTCCAAGGAACTGCTCTCCGTTGAGGAGGTGGCGGACATGCTGAAAGTGTCGAAGATGACGCTCTATCGTTGGAACATGAACGATACCTTGCCCAAGATTGAAATCGGAGGTAAACGCCGCTATCGCCGTTCCGATGTTGAAGCTGCTATCGAACAACGAAAAGAAAAGAAGCAATGGACGAGAAAATAACGATTAAGCCCAAAGGGTCGCTGTCGCTCAACAAGCAGCGACCCGAACTTCCTATCGACGGACTTCCGGCTTCGATACAGAACTACATCAACGCAGTGTGCGGCATCTACCATTGTCCGCGTGAGTTTGTGACCACAGCCGTGCTCGCTACCGCATCTACCGCTATCGGCAAGAAGGTGGTAGTCAACGAAGGCATCTACAAGAATCCTTTGGTGCTGTGGTTTGTGTCGGTGGCACGGAGCGGCAGCAACAAGTCGTACCCGATGAAACTCGTCACGCAACCGCTTCGCCGCATTGACGAGGAACTATATGCTGAGTATAAGCGTGAGTATGACGATTGGAAAGCAATTCCAGCCAAAGACCGTGCAGATGAGCCAAAATGTCCGGCAATTGTTCTCGACGACTGTACCGATGAACGACGCAGCGAGATACTGTTCATGAACAATGATACCAACGAGCCACAAAATCAGTCAGTTGCCAAACGAGGCAACAAACGTGGCGCAATTGGTATCTATCCCGAACTAAAAGGTATGTTCGACTCAAAGAACCAGTACCAGAATGGCGGCACATCTGCCATATCCAAACTGCTGCGGCTTTTCGATTGCGAAGACATCAAGGTTGACCGCAAGAACGGCTTCACGATGCTAATCAAAGACCCGTTCTTCAACATCATCGGCGACTTGCAGACCGGTATGCTCCGTTCCACTTTCGGCAGCGAACTCTTCATGACAAATGGCTTAAACCAGCGTTTTTTGTTCAGCGTTGCCGAGGAT
This sequence comes from Bacteroidales bacterium, assembly GCA_004557385.1. GTDB lineage: Bacteria > Bacteroidota > Bacteroidia > Bacteroidales > Muribaculaceae > SFTJ01. The sequence continues at coordinate 2,059 of SFEA01000030.1, read as the reverse complement.
ATCGAATATCCGCATCGCAGTCACGAGACCTTGCCTTACGGCATTGCTTGCGAGTGGGCACAAACCGTGCGGATGCTCTACGAGGGAATATATCACAGTCCCGACGGTAACCACTACACACTTGTTCGCAGCACCGATGGCGAGGTGTCGCTTGGAAAGGAGGCTGATGCCCTATATGACGACTACCACAACTATCTGCAAGACAAAAAGGCGATGGCTGACTGCGACTATGTGGCGTCAATCTATAGCAAATTGCAGATACAGGTGCTTCGCTATGCCGGAATAGTCCACGTGCTCGACCTAGCAGAGCAACGCGGTATGCGTTGCGACTACAACATCATGCGGAAAGAGCCGATGGAGTACGCCATTCGCTGTATGGAGTACTTTGAGCAGATGGCACTGCTGGTGTATTCACGGATTGCCGAACAGCCGCCGATTGTGAAACCCGAGCAGATGAACAAGACCGAATTGCTTTCAGCGTTTTTGAGACTTTATCCAGATGTGCCGCAAGGGCAACTCGCCAAACTGATAGGCGTATCACCGGCTTATATCTCAAAAATAAAAAGCGGAAAAACAGGTTAAGGTTAATTTGCTTGTAACTCACTTAAATTCAATGCGATAAGTATTGACAAGGTATTAACCAAGTATTAACCTGACGAACATTCAACAAGGTTAACGAAAGGTTAATACCAAGTCAATACCTAAACAACTGAAAATCAATACGTAATATATAAAATTAACCTTAACCTCATTTTTAGAAAAATGAAATCGTTTCAAGAAATAGAAATAACAGTTTATCAGGGCGTGAAAGACCGCATCGGACATCTATCAACGCTTCACGATTTCCTGACGAATGTCGATGTCTCGGCAATCGCAGAACTGCGTTCATGCACGGATACCGAGCGAAAACGGCAGATAAAGATGTCGTTGCTGCAAGCCACGATTAGCGGTATCTTTTCGCCTACACGTTCTGCCGAGAACCTTGTGCGGCACAGTGGACTAATATGCGTTGACATCGACCGTAAGGACAATGAGCATATCGAGAATTTTGATACGCTCATCGCAGATGTGCTTAGCCGTATTGACGAAGTGGCATACGCTGCACATTCCGTCAGCGGCAAGGGCTACTTCGTAATCATTCCGCTACGCTATCCGCATTTGCACAAGGCTCAGTTCGAGCAGTTGGTGCGTGTGTTTGCCGATATGGGTATCAACATCGACAAAGCTTGCGGAGACGTGTGCCGACTGCGGTGCCAAAGTTATGATGAGCATCCCTTCATCAACCTTGATGCCAAGCCATTCAGCGGTATCTATCGTGAGCCGAAAAAGCCACGCCAATGGTGTCAATGCGGCTATACTGAAAGCGAAGTTGAAGAAAAGGTAGTACGACTTTGTCGAGAGCTTGCGATGCGGCACATCGACCTCACAGCCAACTATGAAGATTGGGTGAAAATCGGTGCCGCCTTGTCCTCGCTTGGCGAAAACGGAAGGCAGTGGTTTCACCTGTGCAGTTCGCAGAACAGCGGTTACAATCCCGCCGAGTGCGACCGCAAATTCAACAATCTGCTTCGCTCCACTCTCCAAATAGGCATAGGCACATTTTTCTACTACTGCCGGCAATATGGCATCGAATAGCCTGAAAATGGTGACTTCAAATTATCTCGTAAAAATGAACTACATTTGCAGAAGTCCACCGAAGCGAATAACACCGCCCCAAAAAGTCATAACAATAGATAACATCGCCAGAGACACAAAATATAGACAATGTTATCTTCACAAAGCCGGCATTACGGAATTTTCACGCCAGTAAAGGGTTTAAAATGCTAAAAGGCTATGCAATAGCCGATTAAGGGGTGCAGGGAAAGTATTCCACCTGCTGCTGTCTGCAAAGACCTCCCACCGCACTGCGGAGCGAGAGCGAGCAACCCCCAACCGATTTTAGCGGAATGTGCGGTGAATGAGTTGGCGTGCGTGACAAAATCGGCTTGCAGATTTTGTCGCCCACGGCAACACCTCTCTCTTGCCAAAGGCAAGGTTAAACGATGCGATGAGCGGTGAT
>SFEA01000029.1 GCA_004557385.1 Bacteroidales bacterium | reverse complement strand
TGTCGGCGGCCGAGGGCCAGCGGTGGTAGGTGAGGTAGTCGTGATTGCCCATAACGGAAACGACGCCGTCCTTGGCTTGCATCCCTTTAAGCACGCTCACAAAGGGTTGCACCTCTTCGGGGTGGTAGTTGACCACGTCGCCGGTGACGACGACCAGGTCGGGCTTGAGGGCGTTGACCTGCTGCACCATGCGCTCGACGACGCCGACCTTGTCGGCCAGGGTGCCGAGGTGCAGGTCGGACAACTGGACGATGCGGTAGCCCGTGAAGGCGGCGGGTACGCGGGAGTGGGCAAAGTGGTATTCCGTCACCACCAAGCGGCGGTAGCCGAAACCCAGACCGTATATCATCGCGGCCAGGGCGATGAGGGCCACGCCGCGGGCAATGCGCCGCGTGGTGCGACCCGCGCCTTTTGGCTTCACGGCCTGCGGCGATGGAGCCGCAACATGATCCGTGGCTTCGCCGCCGGCGTGTTCGCCCACAGTGGGAAGCAGCGCCCTACCCCACTTCCGCCATGCCCTTGCGGCGCCGTAGCCTATGCCCATCGTCAGGGCCGACAGCACGCCGGGGACAATGAGGAGCATGGCCAGCGACAGCAGTTGGCCCTTCCAGCGGTCGTCGGCCAGCGTATAGCCTTCGTTGACGACCGTCCACACCAGCATCAGGGCCACCACCACGGGGGGCAGCCACAACAGCCAACGCAGCCAGCGCTGTGGGCGGTGGCGCAGGCTCAGCCTGTCGATGACGTAGGGCGACAGAAAGAGGAGGATGAGCAGGGGGACAAGGATTCGGAGCAACATAACTCTACACCTATATATAATAAGGTATGGGGCACGGCTAAGTCAGATTGGCTCTGAGGAATGGCCGCAGCCTGTCGGCGGGCACGCCGCGGCGCCGGGCATAGTCGGCCAGGGCTTCTTCGCTGATACGCCCTACGGCGAAGTGGCGCACGGCGGGATGACCGAGCATCAGTCCGGCCACGGCGGCTGCGGGCTGCATCATGCCGTTTTCCGTCAGGTGCACGCCGATGTGGCCGAAGTCGATGAGGCGGTCCATCAGGAAAATAAGGCTCTGATCGGGCAGCGAAGGATAGCCCACGGCGGGCCGGCGCCCCTGATAGGTTTCAGCAAAGAGACTCTTGGCATCGAGGTGCTCGTCGGGCGCATAGCCCCAGTGGGTGCGGCGCACGGCTTCATGCAGGCGTTCGGCGGCGGCCTCGGCCAGACGTTCGGCCAGCGTGCGCACCAGCATGTGGCGGTAGTCGTCGCCGACAAAGGCTTGCTCCATGGCGTCCTCAACGGCGGTGACGAAGACGCCCACCACGTTGGCTACGGGCAGGCGGCGCACGTCATCGGCTACGGGGCGCTGCGGACTGACAAAGTCGGCCAGACAGAGGTAGGGGTCGCCCACATGGCGCACGGTCTGCTGTCTGAGAAGGGGCAGGCGCACTTCCTCTTGCGGTGCGGTGTAGCACACAATGTCGTCACCGTCACCCTGTGCGGCAAAGAGGCCGAAGCGGCCATATACATGGTAGCGGCTGTCGAGCCATGCCAGCATCTCGCGGGCATCGGCGATGAGGCGCAGGGCCTCGCGACCTGCAGCATGGTCGGCTGTCGGCAGACTCCCTATCCACCGGGCATGGCAGGCGGGGCAGTCGTGCACCTGAACCGCACCGGCCAAACGCGGCGGCAGTTGCCAGGCGTGCAGCAGGTAGAGCCAGTTGATATAGGGCGTCAGTTCCGACACACCATAGGTCTCGGTATGCAGCAGAGGGGTCATGGCGCAGTCGGCGGCTAACGGTCGAAGGTGACGGCCTCGCCGCGGAACGATTCGTCCGTCAGGCGGTGGCCGTTATAGATTTGGAAGCCGTTGCAGAAGGTGCGGGCCACGCGCCATTTGAAGGTGTGGCCTTCCAGCGGACTCCAGTTGCAGCGGCTGGCGATGCGGTTGGGGGTGAGCGTCCAGGGGTGGTCGCGACGCACCATCACGAGGTCGGCCTTATAGCCTTCACGCAGGAAACCGCGGTTCTCTATGTTGAACAACCGTGCCGGGGCGTGGCACATCAGTTCCACCAAGCGTTCGATGCTGAGTACGCCCTCGTCCACGAGGTCGAGCATGGCCACGAGAGAGAACTGCACCATCGGCATACCCGAGGCGGCACGCGCGGCGCCTCCCACCTTGTCGGTCAGGGCATGGGGCGCATGGTCGGTGGCGATGCTGCTGATGATGCCTTCGCTGAGGGCGCGGCGCAGGGCGGCGCGGTCGGCGGCCGTCTTGACGGCGGGGTTGCACTTGATACGTGTGCCCAGCCGGGCATAGTCGGCATCAGTAAAGAGCAGATGGGGCACGCAGGCCTCGGCGGTGATGTGGGTGTCGCCGGCCGAAAACAGGCCCAGTTCGCGTTCTGTCGTGATATGCGCCACATGCAGGCGTGCTCCGGTCTCGGTGGCCAGCGCCACGGCCTTGACGGTCGAGGCATAGCAGGCTTCGGCCGAACGTATCTCGGGGTGATGGCACACGTTGAACCCGTAAGCAATCCGCATCTCTATTTGCAGGTCGTCGCCATAGCGTTCGCGGGCTTCGGCCATGCGGCGGGCGATGACGGCGGAGTCTTCGCAGTGGGCCACGATGGGCAGGCGGCTGTTCTCGAAGACGGCGCGCAGGGCGGCCTCGTCATCGACGAGCATGTTGCCCGTCGAGGCGCCCATGAACAGTTTGACGCCGGCCACCTTGCGGCGGTTCAGTTTGGGTAGCACATCCACGTTGTCGGTTGTGGCGCCGAAGAAGAAGCCGTAGTTGACGCGGCTCTTGCGTGCGGCCAGAGCCATCTTCTCGCTGAAGGCCTCGCGCGTGGTGGTCTGCGGCACGGTGTTGGGCATATCGAGCCATGTGGTCACGCCGCCCATGGCGGCAGCCCGGCTCTCGCTCTCCATGTCGGCCTTGTAGGTCAGTCCGGGGTCGCGGAAATGGACGTGGGTATCAATCACGCCGGGCAGCAGCCAACTGCCCTCGCCGTCAATGACGCCGGCCACGTCGATGAGGTCGCGCGGCGCTTCGCCGAAGACAATGCGTTCTATGCGGTCGTCATCGATGAGCACATGCCCTTTGCGGCACTGCCCCTCGTTGACGATCATGGTGTTGAGGATAAGTCTTCTTGAATGCATCTCTATAAGTCGGTCTTGTGAATTTTCTAAAACGTTGAAGTCTCTTCGTATCTCGCCCCTACCGGCCGCCGTCTTTCTTGCGCGGCTTTATCTTGCCGCACATCGCGGCCCAGCGCAGGCGCATCACGCCAAAGAGGGCTTCGCCGAAAATACCGCCGCTCATCTTGCTGGTGCCAAGGCAGCGGTTGACGAAGACCACGGGCACCTCGGCCACCTTATAGCCCAGGCGATGGGCGGTAAACTTCATCTCTATCTGGAAGGCGTAGCCCTTGAAGCGGATGGCATCAAGGTCGATGGTGTCGAGCACCTCGCGGCGGTAGCATACGAAGCCGGCAGTGGTGTCGTGCACGGGAATGCGGGTGACGAAGCGGACATACTTCGAGGCATAGTAACTCATGAGCACACGCCCCATGGGCCAGTTGACCACATTGACGCCCGAGACGTAGCGGCTGCCTACGGCCACGTCGGCGCCGCCCTCTGCACAGGCGGCATAGAGGCGGGGCAGGTCGGCCGGCGCATGACTGAAGTCGGCATCCATCTCGAACACATATTCGTACCGGCGCTCTAAGGCCCACTTGAAGCCGGCGATATAGGCCGTGCCCAGTCCCAGTTTTCCCTGACGCTCCACGATGAAGAGGCGGTCCTTAAACTCGCCCGCCATCAGTCCCTTGACGATGTCGGCCGTGCCGTCGGGCGATCCGTCGTCGATGATGAGGATATGGAAGCCGTGCTCCAGACCGAGGACGGCCCGGATAATGTTCTCTACGTTTTCCTTTTCGTTGTATGTAGGAATGATGACAAGGCTGTCGCTTTGCTGCATAATATATATAAGGTATTGGTTTTGTCTGCAAAGTTAGTGCAACGCGCGGGATGGGCCAAGCAAAACGCCCATGATTCGCGGGCGCACGCCTATGGTGTAGAAGAAAATTCGCCCTCCCCGCGGTTTACTACGACACGCGGTTTGGCAAATGGCTATTCGCATCTCCCCCTGGGCGCAGCAGTTTGTGTGCGGTCAATAAACAAAACGTAGTTGCCGTAGCATCACAGTCAGGGGCTTGGAAAGAAAGCACGGGACGGACAAACATGCCTTGGGCTTCAACTCATATTGTCCATTAGGAAAATTAGGACACTACAGCATTGTTGTTTTTCTTTGCACTTGGTTACGTACGTTGTTCCGGGCTATAATACCTCTGATTTGATGTCGTTTTTTTTGACAAGTTCCGATTGCTGCTGATGGCATCCATACATTACCCGAGTGGATGGATTCAACTTTACCTATAGCAATGATAGGAAAATCCCTTAATCATCGTTGATGGGCTCTGGGGGAGATGTTCTACTTTTGCACCGATTTAGATGAACACTAGTAATTTTCACCTTAAAATACAAATGATTATGAACCATTCAATGATTATGTGGTGCATTATTGCGGGCGTGCTGTTGTGCGCATTTATCTTCCGAGCCGTCGGATATTATTATTCCAAAAGCCGTAGTTGCGGTCGTAAAGCGACACATTTTTTGAGATTCGGTAGGGAAGCAGATATCTTCTACGTTCCCGGTGACGATGAGATTCCCGGAATTGCTGACAAACGGGATGAAACAGAGGATTGTTGATATGGGCGATTGTGAAGACCATTCCGCTTTGCGGAAAACGGCCGCATTCCTTGCCGATTATGCCTCCCTGCTGTTGGGCTGCGGGTCCACGTGTATCCGTATTGAGAAAAACACCAGGCGCATGGCGGAAGCTTTCGGTGTGGACCTCGGCATATTCATCATGCCAGACCATGTGGCGGTTTCGGTGTGGAGGGGCGACTGTGCACATGCTGAAACGGCGCAACGTAAGACTGTAAGCTGTGGCATCAGTTTTGATTTGAACACCCGTTTGAGCCGGCTCAGCTGGAAAGTAGCCGACAACGGCTTGTCCCTTCATGCCGCCCTTGAGTGCTTTGAACGCATAAAGACAATGACGAAGCCGACGGGGAAATGGGAGGTGCTGATACTGACGAGTTTTGCCAATGCCGCATTTTGCCGTTTGTTTGGAGGCGACTGGTATGCCATGCTGATAGTGTTCCTTTCAACGCTGGCAGGGTTTAGGCTCAAGCAAATCATGCTCGAAGACGGCCGCGACGTGCGTCTAACATTTCTTTGCGCCTCATTCTTCTCCGCTTCCATCAGTGCCGGGGGACATATTTTCAATATTAGTTCTACCCCAGAACTGGCGCTCGGCACGAGTGTTTTGTTCTTGATTCCCGGAGTGCCATATATCAATTCTGTCAGCGATTTGATATACAGGCATTATCTGTGTGCGTTCAGCCGTTTTTTAGATGCGGCTGTGCTAACCGCGTGTCTGTCGGCCGGGCTCTGCGCTGGTATGCTCATACTCGGATTAAAATGGTTTTAAGGAATGATGTGGAATGATATTTTTGTGAATATATTTGAGGATGGTTTTTTTGCGGCGATTGCGGCCATCGGTTTTTCGAGCATAAGCAACACGCCCAGGCGCGCATATCTGACCTGTGCCGTGATTGCCGCTATCGGCCATGCCATACGCTATGTGCTGACCTTGCCCGAATTGGGGAGCTTGCACATTATTCCAGCCAGCGCGGCGGCTTCATTTGCCATCGGACTGTGCGCAGTGTTGCTTGCACCGCGCATCAAGTGTCCCGCCGAGGTGTGCTTCTTTCCCGCGCTGTTGCCCATGATTCCCGGCATGTATGCCTACCGTACCATCGAGGCCTTGCTGTCGTGCCTGTATCATACGCAGGAGGACATGTTCAGCCATTATTTTTATCTGTTTGCCTTCAATGGTCTCACCTGTGCGTTTATTATCTTAGGCATGGTGGTGGGTGCTACAATCCCGGTTTTCATCTTAAAGAAACTTTCGTTCACGGCAACGCGATAGCTCCGATTTTTTGTACTTTTGTAATCTAATGGAACTAAGACAACTGAGATATTTTGCCAAAGCTGCTGAGACATTGAACTTTTCGCATGCGGCAAACAGCCTAAATATTGCCCAAAGCTCCCTTTCACAGCAGATTAAGCAGCTGGAAGACGAACTTGGGACGCAACTTTTTATCCGCGACAGACATTCCTTCCAACTGACTGAGGCGGGCGAAGAGATGCTTCCGTTTGCCCTTCGCACTATTCACGCTGCAGAGGCCTGCGCCGACCGGATTCGCGATTTACGGAAAATGCTGACTGGCACGCTCAACATTGGAGTCACCCATTCTTTCAGCCCCATCCTCACTGAAACCGTTATATCTTTTATAAAGATGTATCCGAAGATAAAAGTCAATATCGTGTATAAGCAGATGAACGAGCTAATGGAATTGCTTTCCAACCATGAACTCGATTTTGTTCTCGCGTTCAAGCCCATTCAACCCTTGCCCAATGTTGAGTCACACATTCTGTTTCAGAACACATTGTCGGCGATAGTTGGGAACAACCATCCCCTTGCTTCAAAAGATAAAGTATCCATCGCCGAGCTTGAAAAATACGATTTGGCGCTCCCGTCAAAAGGGTTACAGGCCCGTAACGCATTTGACCACATCGTGTCCGATTACGATAAGTTCAAGATTTGTATCGAACTGAACGATGTCAACACGCTCTTGAAACTCGTACGCCAGACAAATCTCGTCACCGTGTTGGCTGAAGATTCCATATACGATGCTTGCGATGTGAAGGCCGTGCCGATAAATGTACCCGACAACCAGATGTCCGGATGCGTTCATATCCTGAAAGAAACCTATCGCAAACACTCCATGCAAGAGTTTATCCGTATTCTTACAGAATCAATCGCTGTCAAACGCTTTCAGAATAATTGGATATAGATAACGTGCCTTGCCTTCAAGCCACCCCTAACCCTTCTCAAAGAGAGGAGTTGAGGGTGGCTTTTTTAGAGCCCTATCCCTACTCCTGCAACGAGATAGACATGGTCGTTTATTGGGACCAAAGAGGTATGGATATACTACTACCGCACGAACTTTTACCATCACTATCTTCCTATGCCCCCAACGCCCCAAGTTTTTTCCGTTCCGCAGTGTCAGCAAATCGCATTTTTCCATAACTTTGTCCGCAGAACCACTAAATCTTGACCTATGAAACGTCTTTATCCCTTAGCCATCCTCCTGCTATCTTTTTCTTTGTCATCATGCGGCGACAACAGTGACCCTATACCTGAAAGCGAACTGCCCACCATCGAAGAAAGCTACACCGCAGAGAGAAGGCAGATACTGGAATCGCTTGGCATCAACCCTGATGAACTGGACGAAGAGGTCTTTGGCGTATATATCCATGACCATTTTTTAGTGGTATCGGCTCTGCGCAAGACGGACGAGAAACTGATTGTGGCGGTCTTCGACTCCATCAAAAACACACAAGTCATCCACGATTATTCCATCGCTGCCCCCAAGACCGTCATCAAACCCTACTACGACGAGCAGGTGGAATATCGTCTGCGCTCCATTACGCCTCAGATCATCAGAATAAACGACGGCTTCATTTGCTTGATCGGGACCAGATACCGTTCCGAGCAAGTGCAAGATTTCTTTGACGCGACCTACGCCTACTTCAATAATGGCACAAAGACGATTTGCCGCAAGATGGAGGACGTCGCCGCGGACTGCTCAATCAGGCCATGGTATGAAAACTCGTGCCTGCTGGAAGCCCCCAACCGCACCCTCTGCGTCACCACTGAAGGAGAGATAAAGATAGACCTCGACGCAAACATCTTGAGAGACCATCAGTACCCCTTAGACTACGACAAGTACATCGAGCTGTCGTTAGAGGCCAAAGACGGCAAGACGGGCATGACCATTACCCGCAAACACATCGCCGCCGACGGCATAGCTACAGTGTGGAGTTCGCACGTACATCTTTCTGGGAGTATTACAACGAGTGCACGCATGTCATGCACAGCAACGATGAACGAATATGGTGGTTTCATCATTGACGCCACCATCATCGAGAAAGATGGCACCCAATGCGATTGCCACATCAACTTGAATGCCGAAACCGGCAAGATCAGCAGTTCCAGAGTTACTGTTACATCCGTTAGCATTTCGTAGTACCAGAAGGCTTTCCTAATACATACGGCTGTATAATAAACAAAGGATATGATGAAGTTTATGCTCGCTATACCGGCCACATTGATGGTCAGCGCGCTCGCTGCATGCAACGGGCAGAAAGAAAACAATGGGACCAACGAACCTGACACTTGCAACGTGGATACGCTGGAATATCCTGCCTTCGTGATAGACGCTCAACGGGAAGACGTGAAGGTATGCGTCTCTGACGACGAGCGCCTTCGATTGTATTGCTGGTATCCCGATCCCGAATGGGGCGGGGGCGGCAACTGTCCCGAGCCTATCGTGATGGCGCAGTATCGCACGAAGAGCGGCGAGGTGAGGACGCGCAAAATAAGCAATACCGAAATAGGCCCGGCATGGGTCCGGATGCTACATACCATCACGAAGGACGACGGCCACACGTATTATCTGGCCGTGCGCAGTATGCGCGCCTCCAGCAACGACGGGTACACTCGGGTCAATGCCTTCGCCATCGAGGGCGACTCGCTGATGGACGTGGCCGCCGTGGACGGCAGTGCGGACATCGACAACGGCAGTCTGCCGGACATCAACTATAACATCAGCGACTGGTACTTCAATACGAACGGCGAAGGCTACGAATGGATGTATGCGTATGACAAAGCGCAACGAAACCTCTACATCCCTGTCACTGAGGGGGAACGGTGGCCGCAGATAATGACGGACCGCTACATGCTGTACCATTTCGACGGCAAGCGGTTTGTCAACAAGGGCGAGGTGGCGCACCGCGGACTGCACCCCTCGTTGCAGCAGTATAAGCGGTTGCGTTATTTCTTCCGGACCGCAGACTACACCCTGCGCGTGGACGAAATGGCGGACGGCACGCTGCGTTACGCGCAGTGGAAACAGCCTGCCACGCTCTCCCAAGAACCGGAGTTGGTCATCATGGGAGGAACGTACAAAACCGTTGACAATCAAGATGTCTATACATTCCGGCACGACGGCGCAGCCTATGTGGTGGGCTACAGCGAGACGCACCATGAGGCAGATGGAGACATGACGCAACACGAGTATTTTATAATAAAAAAGGACGGCAAAGAGCTGGTCAAGCAAGAGCGCATATAAATGCCCTAAAAAATTGCACACTCGGCCAACAACGTGAATTTTGCCGCCCAAAACGTGAACGCCCGCCGCCGCGCAAATAGAAGCGGAAAGGTGCGGCGAAGGGCGAAAATCGCACAGTGGCCGCAGAGTTTGGGCGACAGAAATTCCTGTAAGCGTTACAGAAATTTCTGTCGCCCATACAGTGAACGCCGAAACGCATACCCTGAGGCGGCGCGGCGGGGGCGATTTTCGGGTGTTTTCTAAAGAAAATTCAGAGGATTTAACTAACATACTACGTATAGAGCATGAATATGCCACATTCTGTCAAATGCAAGCGCGCCATGCTTGCGATATTTTCGGCCGCGGGGCGGCCGGTGGATTTCGCGGGCCTTCTCGAGGTTAACGAATGTGAAAGGCGCGATTGCACACTCCGCGGGGCGGCCGGCGGGAAAATCATTATTTCTGTGAAAATGTCTTGGTAAAATTTGCACAGTCAAAGAAAATCAAGTAATTTTGCAGCAACAGATTCCGCCACGCTTCCCATTTGAACAGCGAACCAGGGCGGAACTTCGTTTTTATAGAGATATGGATTACACAAAGAATGCTCTTGATTATACGCAGATATTGGCTCAGCTAAAGGCGAGAGGGCTACTCTTCAAAAATGAAGAACAGGCTGTTGAGGTGTTGGCAAATATCAGTTATTTCCACATAGCAAACTATCTCCGCTATTTTGAAATAGATAACGACAGGCACTTGTATAAACCTGATACATATTTTGAGGATGCGGTTTATATCTACAATTTCGACAAAAAACTGCGTAGTCTTCTTTTCACGGCAATCCAAAGCATAGAGGTATCGCTACGTTCAAAGGTGATACATCATGTTGCCCTTTCTCATGGTCCTTTCTGGTTTGCAGATTCCAATCTCTGCATTAACAGAGTGATGTATGCGGACAATTTGACTACCATAAAGAGAGAGGTACAGCGTTCAAAAGAGGATTTCATCCAAGAACATTTCAGGAAATATAGTTCTCCTGATGTTCCTCCAGTATGGAAGACACTGGAGGTTGCTTCTTTTGGCACATTGTCCAAATTGTTCTGCAACCTAAATGACAATCGCGTCAAAAAGCAAATTGCCCGGCTGTATAATCTGCCACAACATCAAGTTCTCGAAAGTTGGATAAAGTGTATAGTAATCCTTCGGAACTGTCTTGCTCACCATGCACGTGTATGGAACCGTCGTTTCCCACAAATGCCACAATTATCAATAAGAGCCAGAGGAAACTGGGTTGATTGCACCCATGTCCGACCCAACAAACTATACGCACAGACATGCTGTCTGGCATACCTGTTAGATAGTATATATCCCCAAAATGACTTCAAGACACAGGTTAAAAATCTGTTAAACGAATATCCAAAGATAAACATCCATTATATGGGTTTCCCAAATGATTGGGAGAATCAACCTCTATGGATGTAGTACAAGTGTTGGCCGTGGGAAATATATGGTATCAAAAAACTACAATCACCACCACTAACATCTGTATATCATATAGTTACAATTATACTTTAGGTTCAAGCGTGAGACCGTACTTGTTGCCCGTTCCACTCATCGAGGCTCTGGTATTGCCCATCGTAGCTGAACGAGCAAACTTGCAGAGCCTCACGCAGAATATGATACGTCAACAGCCAATGCTCGCGCATTGTCGGCCTGTTGACGATGATTACTCATATTCGCTTTGGCATCTACTGTTTGCTACATTCTTGGCTACGATTGAATTTACCAGATTCCGATGAGTCAAGAAAGAGCGTCGAGTAAACGCTTTCCCAAAATGTCTTTGCCGAAACCCTCCCGCGTTGCCCACGACCGGGCTCTGCTCGGGCGGTCGACATCGGCAAATTTACATGGTATTTTTGTGATTAACAAGAAAAAAGGATGATTTTTTATGCCGTGGTTGCTGGGTGTTTGGTGGCGTGGCTGCCGGGTCTGCAACCGCGCCGCGGTTGTAGATGGTGGGGTGTATTCGGCTTTCCCCACATAGTCGCCTACGGCGCCAATATGGGGTTATTCATAATGTAACCGCTCGCGCGGTTAATATCGCTGGAAATCAGATGGTTACAATCATTGATTGTAGGGGAGTATGGCAATATGTCCTAACACCATCGCATCAAAACGGCCATAACACCTTGGATGTGAATACGCTTGCACGCCTCTCGCAGTAATCGCTGACGCCGCAGGAGGGCTTCGCATCCCCGGTATGTAACCGACGAGGTGTGAAATAACATCCGCCCCGTTGGTGACGGAGCGGATGTGAGTTGGGTAATCAGAATTTTAGTAGCTGTAGGATTTGCCTTCCGACCATTCGTCGAGCAGGTAGCCGTGCTTGTCGGTGCAGTGGTCGTGAATGGCTTGTTTTCGTTCGTCGCTAACGGTGTTCCACCATTCGGTGCATTGCGGGTATTCGATGCGTGTGGCAACGCCGCTCTGCTTGGTGGCTGCTTTGGAGGCGATGCGTGATTTTTGTTCGCAGGTGAGTCCGCACCACCAGAGGTCTAATTCCGTTTTGTTCATGGTTCTGATGTTTATCTTGTCCTATAAAATCGTTTATAATCTTTTTATTTCTTCTTTGGGATGGTGAGTTTTTGTCCGATGCTGATTCGGTCGCTCTTGATGCCGCTTGCACGCTTGATTGCCGACACTGTTGTGCCGTATTTCTCGGCGATTGCGCCGAGTGTTTCGCCCGAGCGCACGGTGTGGGTGGTGGTGCGCGGTTTTTCGCGTTCAGCTTTTGCGGGTTTGGTGGCGGCTTGTTCGCCATCGCCTGGCACTACAATCGATTGACCCACCATGATGTTGTTGTCGGTGAGGTTGTTGAGTTCTTTCAGTTGGTCGACGGTGATGCCGTGTTTAGCGGCAATTTTGCCGAGGTTGTCGCCTTTGCGCACGGTGTACTTCGATGTTTTTGGCTCCGGTTTAGCGGCGGCAGCGTGCTTGGCAGCCTCGCCTTTGGCAGGAATCACCAAGGTTTGTCCGGCTTTCACGGCGTCGTTGGTGAGGTTGTTGGCAGCCTTCAGTTCGTCGACGGTGATGCCGTTGTCGGTGGCAATCTTGTAGAGCGATTCGCCCGAGCGCACGGTGTGCTTGGTGATGATGTCGGCGTCGTGGCTGTGGTTGCGCTTCTTGGGCTGTTCCTTAGTCTTGGGTTGTTCCTTTTGCTTAGGCTCAGGCTTGGCTTTGGGTTGTTCGGCTGGCTTAATGGTTGTAGGAGCAGGTTCGGCTACTTCAATTTCTTCGGTGTCGGTCTGTTCGGCATCGAGTTCGGTGCCTGCATTGTTGGCAGCCAGCAGTTCGTCGTTGGTTGGTTCGTCGGATTTTTCGATAGGCACTTTAACGCGTTGTGTGGTGACAATCTTGAGCGACTGTCCGCGTTTAACCGACGACTTGCGCAGCCCATTTGCGCGCTTGATGCTTGACGAGGTCACACCGTATTTGCCGGCGATTTTTGCGAGAGTTTCGCCACGGCGCACCTTGTGCCATTTGGTGACGGTTTGCGTTTCATAGGTGAAATCGACACCTTCAACGCCTTGAATGTCCTTCGAGTCGGTGATGGTGGCAGGTTCCACCACGTCGCGGCGTCCGTAGAGGTCGGTGCGATAGTTGAGGATGCTGTCCTTGCTCATGATGAAGCTGTACACCTGGTGGGTGGGCAGGCAGAGCGAGTAGGAGTGCGTGTCGCCCGGAATCACGTCGCGGCGGAATTGCGGATTGAGCACGCGCAGCTCGTCGATGGGCATGTTGAGCACCTTGCTGATTTGGTTGAAATTGATACGCTGGTTCACGGCGATGGTGTCGGTGAGCAGCGGTTTCTTGGCAAGACTTGGACTTATGTTGTGGTTTTTGAAATAAGTCATCACATAGTTCGCGGCAATGAACGCGGGCACGTAGCCGCGAGTTTCTTTGGGCAGGTAGGGGTAAATGGCCCAGAAGTCTTTGCCTGAGCCGCCGGCGCGACGCAGCGCCTTGTTGACGTTGCCGGGTCCGCAGTTGTAGGCGGCAATCACCAGCGACCAGTCGTGATAGATGTTATATAGGTTTTTGAGATATACGGCGGCTTTTTCCGAGGCACGATAAGGGTCGCGACGCTCGTCGACCAGGCTGTTTACTTCGAGTCCGAGGCCTTTGGCGGTGCTAATCATGAATTGCCACAAGCCGGTGGCTCCCACGCGCGAAACGGCGTCGGGGTTCAGCGCCGATTCTATTACCGGCAGATATTTCAGCTCGAGCGGCAAGCCTTCTTTTTCGAGGGCTTGTTCGAAGATTGGCATATAGTAGAGGCTCATACCCAGCATTTCCTCAACGAGGGTGCGGCGTCGCTGGGTGTACATTTCAATGTAGGTTTTCACCACCGAGTTGAAAGGCATTTCGATGGTTACGGGCAATGCACGCAGGCGCTTGATGTACACCTCGTCGCTCACGGTTTCGCTTTTGGAGTTTTCAACGTAAGAGTCGAGCACGGTGTAGTTCTTAAGATACCAATTGTTCATCAACGCCTTGGTGTCGGTCTCGAAACTTTCGGGGAACACAATCGAGTTATCGACGATGTCCTCTTTTATGGTGTTTACATTCTGCCGGCTCCAGGCAGTGACAGAGGTCAATGCCAATGTGCAGATTGTAACAAATCGCAAAGCTGTTTTTTTCATATATCTCTTGTTCTTTTTTTATCAAAAACTTATGGCGCACGCCACGCCCAATCCGGGCTTGTTAGACATTGCTTGTTGGTCGATTAGTGTTGGTCGCACTTTCATCGAGAGGTCGTCGCTGATGTCGAACTTCGACAAGGCGGCATCGACGTAAGCATCGACCATACATATCAAATAAACGCCCACAATGCTAATAACGCAAAGGTCGCGATTGCGGCGGAAGTAGTCTTTTTTCGATTTCAACGACTTTTTGAGCCATGCCTCGTCGATGTCGCTTTCGTGCACCGTAGGCGGATAGAAATCCATGTAGCTCTTGGTGTTAGGGTCGTTGTCCATGATGTCGTTGTAGGCACGGGTGTAGTCCTTCAGCATCTTGTTGTTCCACGAGATGGCATAGCCAAGCCCGACGAATCCGCCCACCACGATGGGCAGTTTCCAATAGCGGCGGTTGTACACCTGTCCTAATCCGGGGCAAAGCGCCGACAGCCACAGCGAGCGTGTAGGGTTGATTTTCATAGCGCGTTGGCGGCCATAGTCGGCAAGTTCGGCAGAGTCGCGTTTCTCCTGCAGCTCACGTTGCCTCAGCTCCTCCTCCACGGCTTGTATTTGCACCGAATCCATGTCGGCAATATGCACGGTGTCGCCTTCGAGGTCGACGATGGTGCGCAGGGTGGAGTCTGCGGCAGCATTTCCTGCGGCTGGCAGCGGCACGCGCGTGCGCTTGCGGTGGTTGGGCAGCAGAGTGCCGGCGTCGGCATTGATGCCGGTGCTGTCGGGCACAGCGAGGGTGCGCTCTTGGGCGTTGGCGCCAAGAGCGAACACAATTGCACAGAGCAACACTAAAGCTGCTCTGCACATCATCCGTCCTTTTGTCGATTCTGTAAGTTTCACAAAAGTCGTGTTGGTTTTTTTTATTGCGTAGGAATGGGAGAGAAAACCGTAATTTTCCTCCCTTCCCCCTACAGTTATTCTTCTTTTAGTTTGTCAAAGATACGAATTAAATTCTCAAGTTCTTCCTCATTTTTGAAAGGGAATGTTATTTTTCCTTTACCCGAAGCGTCGACGGCGAACTTCACTTGAGTGTGAAATGAATTGTTGAGATGTTTTTGCAAAATTTCGTAGTCTTTGTTAGTCAGGCGTTTAGGTGTCGGTGAAGGCTCGTTGCCGGTGGTGTTTCCGCCTGCTTGCAGCTGTTTTGCGAGTGCTTCGACCTGCCTCACCGATAAACCTTTTTTAAGAATGTCGTTATATAATTTTAACTGCAGCGACGGTTTCTCGATAGAGAGAAGAGCGCGTGCGTGGCCCATATCCACCTTTCGGTCGCGCAAACCAATCTGCACCTCGGCAGGCAGCTTGAGCAGGCGCAGGAAGTTGGCAATTGTGGTGCGTTTTTTGCCGATTCGTTCGCTCAGGCGTTCTTGGGTGAGGCTATATTGGTCGATGAGTTTGCGGAAGGTGAGCGCAATTTCAATGGCGTTGAGGTCCTCGCGCTGAATGTTTTCGATGAGCGCCATCTCGGTGAGTTCGCTGTCGTTAGCGGTGCGCACGTAAGCCGGCACAGTGTCGAGCCCAGCCATTCGGGCAGCGCGATAGCGACGTTCGCCCGAGATAATCTGATAGGTGTCGGGACCGGTGCTTCGCAGGGTTAGCGGCTGAATGATGCCCAGTTCGCGAATGCTCATGGCAAGTTCTTCGAGCGAGTCCTCGTCGAATGTGGTGCGAGGCTGCTCGGGGTTGGGCGATATTTGTGAGATGGCTATTTCGTTGATTGCCGACGAGCCGCTGGGCTGCACATCGTCCATGGAGATGAGCGAGTCGAGGCCGCGACCTAAGGCGTTTCGTTTTACTGACATAATATCTTCGTTTTATGAATTATCGGGGTTAGTTAGTGTTTAGATGCTGCTGGTGAAATGCCGATTTTTGGCAATAACCTCCTTGGCGAGCAGCACATGGCTTGTAGCGCCGCGGCTTTCGGGGTCGTAGAGAATGGCAGGCAGGCCGTGGCTGGGAGCTTCGCTCAAGCGTATGTTTCGCGGGATGACGTTGTTGAACACCATGTCGCCGAAGTGACTTTTGAGTTCCTCGTAGATTTGGTTGGCGAGGCGCAGACGGGCGTCGTACATAGTGAGCAGGAATCCTTCGATTTCGATAGCCGGATTCAGTTTCGACTTGATGATGCGTATGGTGTTGAGCAGTTTGCTGATGCCTTCGAGGGCGAAATATTCGGCTTGTACGGGAATAATCACCGAGTCGGCAGCGGTGAGGGCGTTAACGGTGATTAAGCCGAGCGACGGGCTGCAGTCGATGAGTATGAAGTCGTATTCTTTCTTGACGTCGGCGATGAGGTTGCGCAACACGCGTTCGCGGTTGGGCTTGTTTACGAGTTCGAGTTCGGCGCCCACAAGGTCGATGCGCGAGCCCACGAGGTCGAGCCCCTTCACGCAGGTGCTGTTGCGGCTGCTTGCCATGGGGTAGTCGTCAACCAGACATTCGTAAATCGACGAAGCGGTTTTCTTGGGGTCGATGCCAAGTCCCGAAGTGGCATTTGCCTGCGGGTCGGCGTCGATTAGCAGAACTTTTTTGCCGTTCATTGCCAGCGATGCAGCAAGGTTGATGGCAGTTGTTGTTTTACCTACACCACCTTTTTGGTTTGCTATTGCTATTGTTTTTCCCATATAAAGAATTTTGCGTTTCAAAAATTAATTCCGATGCAAAGAAATCAAAACTTTTTGGGATAATAACAAGCATTTGGCGTGTTTTTGCTCAAATTGTTGATAAGTGGCACTTTTTGTTAATAACTTTTGCCGTGAAACAATGGTTTTCGCTATTGAACAGCATTATACAGCACAAATTGTGCGTGAAACAATTTGCACAATAATGTGGCATTTTTGCCTAATTTGTGTGGTTGTGTGGCTCGTTAGTGCTTGGTGTTCCGCGAGGGGCATTGGTTGGAGTGACATCTGCTGCAAGTGTTGCAATCGGGAGCGTTTTTGCCGTTTCCGTTGCCATTGCCGTGTCCGGGGCATCCGCTGCAACCGCTGCACGAGTGAGTGCCATGGCGGGCAATGTGCCACACAGCCGCCACTATGAGCGCCAACACCATGGCGAGCACTATGAGGGTTGCCAGATTCATAATAGGGGTGGGTGAGAGGGATTAAATAATGAGATTAACAACGATGTTAACAATAAGAGCGCACACCCATGCGATGGCGCATTGCCCCGACAGAATGAGCAAGGCGCTGCGGGTGCTGAGTTCGCGGCGTATGCAGGCTATGGTTGCCACGCAAGGCGTGTAGAGCAGACAGAACACCAGCAACGAGAGTGCAGTGCCGGTGGTGAGCAGCGATGCCACCGAGGTGCCCGAGCCGAAGAGCACCGTGAGGGTCGACACCACGCTTTCCTTGGCGATGAAGCCCGAAATCAAGGCGGTGGTAAAGCGCCAGTCGCCGAAGCCGAGAGGCTTAAACAGCGGTGCGATGTAGCCGGCAATCACGGCAAGCATGCTTGTGCTTGAATCGTCTACCACATGCAGGCGGAAGTCGAAAGTCTGCATGAACCAAATCACCAGCGAAGCCAGGAAAATCACCGTGAAAGCGCGTTGCAAGAAATCTTTGGCTTTGTCGCAAAGCAAGTGCGACACGTTTTTGTAGCCCGGCATGCGATAGTTGGGCAGCTCCATCACAAACGGCACGGTGGAGCCGGTGAACTTAATGTATTTCAGCGCCAATGCACAGCAAACGCCCACGATGATGCCTGTGAGATAGAGGCACACCATCACCAGAGCGGCGTTGTGCGGAAAGAATACGGCGGTGAAAAACACATATATCGGCAGTTTGGCGGTGCAACTCATGAATGGGGTGAGCAGAATGGTGAGTTTGCGGTCGCGGTGCGAAGGCAGCGTGCGGCTTGCCATGATGCTGGGAACGCTGCAACCGAAACCTATGAGCAGCGGCACGATTGAGCGGCCCGACAGCCCTATTTTTCGCATCGATTTATCCATAACAAAGGCAATGCGCGCCATGTAGCCGCTGTCTTCGAGCATCGACAGGAAGAAGAACAGCGTGACGATGATGGGTAGGAAGCTCACCACGCTTCCCACGCCGCCAATCATGCCGTCGATGATGAGCGATTGCACGGTAGGCTCGATGTTCCAGTCGATGAGCAATGCGTCGAGCCATTGCGTGAACCATGCGATGCCGTCTTCACACCAGCCTTGCAGCGTTCCGCCAATCACGTCGAACGTCATCCAAAAGGTGAACGCCATTATCAGCAGGAAAGCCGGCAGAGCAGTCCATTTGCCGGTGAGCACCGAGTCGATGTGTCGGCTGCGCTGATGCTCCTTGCTTTCGCGGGGCTTCACCACCGTTTGGTGGCACAGGGCGTGAATGAAGGTGTAACGCATGTCGGCAATGGCAGCGCCGCGGTCCAATCCGCGATGCTCCTCGAGTTGTTCAATCACATGGTTGAGCATGCCCAGTTCGTTGGGTGCCAGGTTGAGCGACTTCAGCACCAGTTCGTCGCCTTCCACCAGTTTGCTTGCGGCAAAACGACGCGGAATGCCAGCCTTTTCGGCGTGGTCCTCAATGAGGTGCATAATGGCGTGAATGCCGCGGTGAACGGCGCCGTTGGTGGCAGGATTGCAAAAGTCGGTGCGTTGCGGACGCTCCTGATATCGGGCAACGTGCAGCGCGTGTTGCACCAGCTCGGCAACGCCCTGATTTTTGGCGGCAGAGATGGGCACCACCGGAATGCCGAGCAGCTGCTCCATAAGGTTGACACGAATGGCGCCGTGGTTGTTCTCCACCTCGTCCATCATGTTCAACGCCAGCACCATAGGCACGTCGAGTTCCATCAGCTGCATGGTGAGGTAGAGGTTTCGCTCGATGTTAGTGGCATCGACAATGTTGATGATAGCCGACGGTTTTTGCTTGAGAATAAAGTCGCGCGACACCACCTCCTCGCAGGTGTAAGGCGACAGCGAATATATGCCCGGCAGGTCGGTGACCAAAGTGTTGGAATGACCTTTTATTGCGCCGCTCTTTCCCTCTACTGTCACGCCGGGGAAATTTCCCACGTGCTGGTTAGAGCCGGTGAGTTGATTGAACAGCGTGGTTTTGCCGCAGTTCTGATTGCCTACAAGGGCGAAAGTTAGTTGCTGGCTCTTAGGCAGTCGAGTGGCGTGTTTGGTGTCGTGCTCCGGACCCATTTCGCCAAATCCCGGGTGCTCGGCGTGGTTTTCAATCACCACCTCGGCGCTGTAGTCGGTGGTGTCGACATAGTTGTCGGGCAGCGGTTCCACCTCAATCAGTGCGGCATCGGCACGGCGCAGCGTAAGTTCGTAGTCGTGAATGCGGAGTTCCATGGGGTCGCCCATCGGGGCATATTTCATAAGTTTCACCAGTCCTCCCGGAATCAGCCCCATGTCAAGAAGGTGCTGACGAAGCTCGCCGGCACCGCCAATCGAAAGAATCTTTGCCGATTTGCCAATTTTTAACTCCGATAATAGCATATATAGTTGCCTCCTCGCAATGTTGTTCTGTAATAATAACACAAAGATACATCAATTTTCATTGATGTGCAATACCAAAAAATAGTGATTCCTTGGGGCAGACAATGCGCCAGTTGGGCTTGGCAGCGAGGCAGGGGCTGCAACCGCACCAGCGCCCTTGTTGCCTTCGCATCAGGGCATGTAACCGCGCCGTGTTTGGGTAGCAGATGCCTATCCCTTCCGATTTTCTTTTAGAATGATTAAGAACTATCCTATAATTTCCCAATGACCAGATTTATCAGAACCTATTCGCTTAATGATATTATGTTCTTGAAGTCGTTTCATTGTTTGAGCAACCCATCTTCTTGAATAACCAGATAGATTTGCAATGTCCGTCATGGTTGCTCGTGGGTTATTACGTATTTGTTCTATAATTTTGAGTGCACTTTTCGGTGCACTTTCGAGTGCAGTTTGCAGTGCACTTTCTGGTGCACTTTGTAATGCAGTTTTTAGTGAACCTCGTTTAGAAACCTTTAGTGTGCCATCTTTGTGTGCTATGTCTGCGACAATATTACCAGCAGCTTTATGACAAGGGATGGTTATTCTAAAGAAGGTTCGTTCATCGTCAGTAACAACTGTAGCTCTGGGTGAACCATTGTTTTCCAAAACATTTTGGATTGTTGGAATACCTGTACTACGACCTTCTGTCAAATCCAGTTCTTTAAGATATTCACCAAGTCTGCGATTACGATAGCGTTTAGATACTAATATTTCACATTTTGAAATATCGGCTGCGGATATACTTCTATCAGGGCCACCGACATTCTGTATGGTTATTCCTAGAGGTTCTACGGTGATAACCACTGGCTCCCATTCACGATAATCCCTATGATAGAGTGAGTTTGTTACACTCTCTTCCAATGCTTGATATGGATAAGTGACAAACTTTTGACTCCTACTACTATCCTTGGGCTTAATCACCGTCTGCATAACAAGCATACGATTCAGGTATTCCAATGTTCTATCAATTATCTGGGTGATGGAACCCTTAATTACAGGGCCTTCATATAAGTTGTTGGGATTGTTTAACCGCCCTTCGGGAAAATATACCACTTCAACTTGTGTACGCTTAAAGAATTTGCTAGGTTCTTCACAGAACATCATTGCTGCCACATTTCTAAGCATACGATTTTCCTTTGGACCGACATACAAATCCATTTGCTCCAAAATACTTTCGAGAGGTTTTGTATATAACTCACTGGCAAGTTTGCTACCTACCTTCACTAAATATTCTCTTAACAATAGCGTTGAAATATCCTCAATCTTAATATCAGGATTACCACGCTCATCAAATGGCACACGACTTGCCAACTCACGCAACTCGTCAAGAACTTCACCCTTAGCAATAATACTGCTTGTGCCACTACGGACATAGAAATATTCTTTAGTATTACTTTTGGCAGTTACATTCTCGGGTACGGAATAAGGTCGGTTGATGCCTGCAGGACACCATATCACAAGAACGGACTTGCCATCCACTTCCTCCACACTGGTGCGAGGCATATAGTAAGGTGAAATCTTGTTATTGTAACCCACCATATTCTGAAGTATCCCATCAATCTTTTCTGTTGGTATTCCTTCAACGGGGCGAATAGCTACTCCAGTTGATTCGTCTGTATCAACACCAACCACGATGTATCCTCCTCCAAGGTCATCAATGTCATTAGCAAATGCACATACGCTATGGTATATGCTTGCCGGATTCCAACCCTTCTTGAATTCAATTCGATTTGATTCTATTTTTTGCTTGTTTAGCAAGTCGTTAATGTTTATTGCTAGTGCCATAAATAATGAATATTGCTATTCCCCTAATGTGTTTTACTCCCTTCTATTCGATGCTATCTTTCTTGACGTTATCGGCGGAATGCGATGGGGAGGATGCAGTGCACAGGCACCACTTCGCCGCCAATTCTGCCCACTTTCCACTTGGGCATGTGGCTGATGACTCTCACCGCCTCGCGGTTGAGCGATTCCTCAACGCCTTTAATCACCTGCACGTTGACGATGCTGCCATCGGTGTTGACAATGAAACTGCACACCACGCGACCCTGAATGCGGTTGTTATAGGCGTGATAGGGGTATTCGCGCGTTTCGTTGATGTAGTTCATCAGTGCGCGTTCGCCGCCGGGGAATTGTGGCTGCACGTCCACAAAATCGTATTCATAAACATTCACATAGGTCATGTGATTGTTTCGTGCCGGGTTCTCGATGCACATTCTGCGCACTTGCGCCGACAAAGGCATCGACATCAGGCACATCAATGCCACCGTAGCAATATGTCGTAAAAGCAGGCTCATTATAGTTTCAAAGCGTTTTCTGCGGCAAATATATACCTTTATTTGTGTGTGCACAAAGCAAAATCGGCGATTTTGAAAATGATTAATAAGGTTTAGAGTTTTTTTACATTCAACTCGCTTTTTGCAGCAAATTCTAAAAATCTTTTAACTTGAATACTATTCACCGCCATTGTTTCGTTATAAAAAAGATGATAAGAACGCTATTCACAAACACCCCGACGATGAAGATGACAGGGAAAATATTACTAACCATGGCGGCTGTGGCACTCTCAGCCTCCTTTGAATTGCGTGCGCAAGACGGTACCACGGCATATAATTTCCTCAACATATCACCTTCGAGCCATGTTTATGGTCTTGGCGGGCACAACATCTCGCTCATCGACGACGATGTGAACCTCACGGAGCAAAACCCGGCGCTGCTGGGTCCGGAAGTGGAGAAGCAGGTTGCGCTCAACTATATGCGCTATATTGGCGACTGCAATTTTATGGGTGCCCGCTACGGTATGCGCATCAACGACCATAGCGCATGGGCTGCCGGCGTGCAATATTTTGGCTACGGCTCGATGACTGCCACCGACGTTGAGGGCAACATCACCGGCTCGTTCTCGGCTAACGACATTGCGTTCTCTGCCACCTATTCGCACGACATCAGCGACAACTGGCGCGGCGGCATCACCATGAAGTTCATGACGTCGAACTACGAAAGCTATTCAGCTATGGCTATTGCTGCCGACCTTGGTGTGAACTACTATAACCCCGAAAGCGATTTCTCGGCAAGCCTTGTGCTGAAAAACCTGGGCGGTCAGGTGAAAAAGTTCAACGAGAAGTACGACAAACTGCCGTGGGACATTCAGCTGGGCTTAACAAAGGGGCTGAGCGATGTTCCGTTCCGATTGTCGGTTACTGCCACCAATCTGAATAAATGGAAATTGCCATATCTGAAGCGTAGCGACGATAACAGCACCACCTCGCCTTTGCAGGTGAAAGACTCGTTTACGTCGAACTTGTTCCGCCATTTGGTGTTTGCCGGCGAATACACGCCTACCGAGCGAATATATCTGGGACTCGGCTATAACTACAAGACCCGCACCGACATGAGCACCTATTCGCGCAACCTGCTGTCGGGATTCTCGCTTGCCGCCGGAATGAAAGTGCGCGGCTTTGGGTTTGGCGTAGCCCTTGCGCAGCCTCACAGCGGCGCCACCACGTTTATGCTCAACATCACCACCAACATCAACGAGTTGCTTCGTTGAGTCATAAATGGAACTTGTCGCCCTCATTGGGCATGAATGCTGCTTCGCTGAATAATGTAATTATAGATAACTAAAAACCCCTCGACCGTTACCGGTTAAGGGGTTGTTTTTTGGTGCCCAGAACAGGACTCGAACCTGCACGTCTCTCAACACTCGCACCTGAAACGAGCGCGTCTACCATTCCGCCACCTGGGCTTTGCGAGTGCAAAAGTAATAAAAATTATTCTATCTCGGCAACTTTTGAGCAAATTTTTTGCTGATTAAATGAAAAACTGCTGATTTTTTCGAGGCTCTGCCGTGCTTAGGCATTAAGGTGAGCGTCGAGGTAGTCTTTCACCTGATTCATCAGCCACATGGGTGTTGAGGTGGCTCCGCAGATGCCTATGTGCTCTTTGCCGAGGAACCAGTTGAGGTTGATTTCTGTTTCGTTGGAGATGAGGTAGCTGAGGGGGTTCACGCGACGACATTCTTCGTAGAGAATTCTGCCGTTGCTGCTTTTGCTGCCGCACACAAACAGGATGACATCATGGTTGGTGGCAAATTGCTTGATTTGTGGAATGCGGTTTGCCACTCGTCGGCAGATGGTGTCGAAACTGCTGAACTGCACGTTGTGTGCCACGCGGTGCTGAATTTCGTTGACAATTTTCTTGAATCCTTCGAGCGACTTGGTGGTTTGCGAATAGAGGTAGATGTTTCGCGAGAAGTCGATTTTGTCCACCTCGTCGACGCTTTCAATCACCAAGGCGTTGCCTTGGGTTTGCCCCACGAGTCCGTTGACCTCGGCGTGGCCTTTTTTGCCGTAAATCACAATCTGAGGCTGTTTGTCGTCGGGGGTATCGAGATAGGTGTTTCGGATGCGTTTTTGCAGTTGCAGCACCACGGGGCAGGTGGCGTCGATGAGCGATATGTTGTTGCGGCGTGCCACCTCGTAGGTTTGCGGCGGCTCGCCGTGTGCACGCAATAGCACCTTCACGTCGTGCAGTTGGCTGAGTTGGTCGTGTGTGATGGTTTCAAGCCCGATTTTTTGCAGGCGTTCCACTTCGTTGCTGTTGTGCACAATGTCGCCGAGGCAATAAAGGTGCCCCGATTTGTTGATTTCTTCCTCGGCTTTTTGTATGGCGGTGACCACGCCGAAGCAGAATCCCGAGCCGTTGTCGATTTCGATGATAGCCATAGGCGAGAGTGAATTTTTTTTGAGGGTTATTCGCCCGCTATTTTGTTGTAGAGGCTGAGCAGCCACTGGTTTTGTTCGTCGCGGCTCATGTGGCTGTTGTCGAGCACGATGGCGTCGTGGGCACGGCGCAGCGGGCTTTCGGCGCGGGTGGTGTCGATGAGGTCGCGATGCTTCACGTTTTCGAGCACTTGCTCGTAGGTGGTAGTGGTGTCGCCTTTGCTGCGCAACTCGTCGAAGCGGCGTTGAGCGCGGGTTTCAGCCGATGCGTCGACGTACACCTTCATCTCGGCATCGGGGAATACGGTGGTGCCGATGTCGCGGCCGTCCATCACAATGCCTTTGTTTTTGCCCATGGCTTGTTGCTGAGCCACCAAGGCGTGGCGCACGAAGGGGATGGCTGCAATGGTGCTGACGCGGCTCGACACGCGCATGTCGCGTATTTGACTTTCCACGTTCGTACCGTTGAGGTAGGTTTCGGTGGCGCCGGTGGCGGGGTTGACGCCGAATGTGATGGCGATGTTGCCAATCTGCGCTTCGAGGGCGGCGGTGTCCACCGTGCCGTCGTCGGCAATGATGCCGTGGTTAAGGCAGAAGAGCGTCACGGCGCGATACATGGCGCCGCTGTCGATGTAGGCATAACCGATGTTTTTGGCAAGCACTTTAGCCATGGTGCTTTTGCCCGACGACGAGAATCCATCGATTGCTATGGTGATTGTTTTCTTAGCCATTTGTTGTTGAATTTTTTTGTTTCGTGCAAAATTACAAAAACTTTTGCATATAGCACGATGTTGTGTGTAGCATTGTTTGGGATGACGGCTATTGCCGGAAGCGTAGCATGGTTGCCACAATCTCGTCGGGGTCGTCGGAAATCGACAGCAGCAGGTTGCGATATTTGCCGTTGTCGGCAAGCTGTTTGAGCATGGGGTAGATGGGCATTTCTTTGGTCCAGAATGTGGTGTCGAGGAATGCCATCGGGCTGGCGATGCCAAAGGTGAGATAGTGGTTCTGCACGGCATCCTGAAAAATCTCCTGCACGGTTCCGGCGCTGCCGGGGCTGAATACTATTCCGCCGAATGCCATGGTGAGGATGCCGTCCTCGCGGATGCTGTTTTCGAACAGCTTGGCTATGTGGGTGGCAAACGGGGTGGCGGGCTCGTGCCCGTAAAGCCAGGTGGGCACGCCAAGGCTCTGATATGTGCTTTGCGGGAATCGCTGTATCACCTCGAAGGCGGTGCTGAGCCAGTGCGGATGGGTGAACGAGGGCGCTGCCGACAGCACGTTGAGGGCTTCGGCAAGTTCGTGCGCCGGGCGGCCTGCCATCCATGCGCCCAGGTGGGTGGCTTCCATAGCACCCGGTCCGCCGCCGCTCACCATCAGAAAACCTTCTTCGGTGAGGCGTTTGCTCAGGTGTGCCACTTTGGTGTAGGTGGGGTCGGTGCGCAGGGCTGAGTGTCCGCCCATCACGCCCACTATGCGCTTTACGTTGAATTTCGACACAAACTCGGTGAGCGCCATCGATATGCTGTGGTCGTGCAGGGTGCGCGCCAGTTTCTCGTTGGCGCATCGGGTGTGCTTGCCTTGGGCAAGATAGTGGCGATATACCATCGTGTCGTAGCACAAATCGATGCTTTGCGGCTGCGAGGGGTCGAACCGGTTGTAGAGGTCGGCGGCGCTGTATAGGGTGGCGCGGGTGACGTCGTAGGGCACTTGCGACAGGTAGTCGCCAATGGCTTCTATCTCGTGGTAGTTGGGTCGGGTTATCATAGCTTTTTCGGGGTGGGTTGGAGGGTGAAAATCAGCCTATTCCGAACAGGGCGTGCGCATTGGCGTCGGTGGCTTCCGACACCTCGCCGGCGCTCATGCCCAGATGCGAGGCAATGCAGGCGGCAATATGCGGAATGTTGGCGCTTTCGTTGCGCTTGCCGCGGTTTGGCACCGGTGCCAGATAAGGCGAGTCGGTTTCGAGCAGCAGTCGGTCGATGCCTATAACGGGCAGAATGGCGGGTAAGGTTGATTTCTTGAAAGTGACAATGCCGTTGATGCCGAAATAGAAATCGCCGCGGCGGCGAATGGCAGCCACGTCGTCTGGTGTGCCGGTGAAGCTGTGGAACACGCCGCGTGGCAGCGGTCCGCTGAAGTGGTCGAACACTTGCAGCACTTGCTCAAGCGCTTCGCGGCAATGAACGATTATGGGCAGGTTCATCTCCACAGCCCAATGGCATTGCGTGTCGAATGCCTCGAGTTGCTCCTTCACGAAAGTCTTGTCCCAATAAAGGTCGATTCCAATCTCGCCTACAGCCACATACGGGTGGCTGGCAAACTGGCGTTCGACACTTGCCAGTGCAGCCCGATAGTCGCTGTTTACTTCGGTGGGATGAAATCCCATAGCCATCGACGTGCAGTGGCTGAACGCATCGTGCAGGCGGTGCATAGGCTCGATGGTGGTGAGGTCGACGTTTGGCAGCAGCATGTGGCGCACGCCGCTGTCGAGGGCGCGTTGCATCACTTCGGTGCGGTCGGCATCGAATTCCTCAAGATATATGTGGGTGTGAGTGTCAATCATTTAGCTGAATGGCGTGGAATTATTTGTCGCGCTTAACCAGGCGGGTGATGAAGTTGGCAAATTCAGAGCGGGCTTCGTCGCTGATGGCTATCTTGCTCAGGGCTTCGAGTGCCTCGTCGTTGTAGCGGTTGATTGCATCGAGCGAAAGGCTGCGTAGGTCGAGGGCATCGTAGATGGCTGTCACGGCAGGCACCTTCACGGCTCGGCTGGCGTTTGGTGTGCTGAGCCATAGGCTGAGTTCCACCTTATGGTCGCCGGTGGCGCGTTGCATGGCGTTGATGAGCAGGAATGTTTTTTTATTGTTCATGATGTCGCCGCCGATGGCTTTGCCGAAAGTGGCTTCGTCACCCCACACATCAAGCATGTCGTCCTGCAGTTGGAATGCAAGCCCGAGGTTTTCGCCCACCTTGTAGAACAGTTGTGCGGTGGCTTCGTCGGCGCCGCCAATCAGTGCGCCCATCTTGCATGCGCATCCAAGCAGCACCGATGTCTTCAGGCGAATCATCTCGATGTATTCGTCAACGGTGACGTCGTTGCGCGTCTCGAAGTCGACGTCGTATTGCTGACCCTCGTAGATTTCCATTGCTGTGCGGTTGTAGAGGTCCATCACTTGCGGCATAACGTCGGCGGGAGCCTGAGCAATCAGCTGAGTTGCCATGGTGAGCATTGCGTCGCCCGAGAGGATGGCGGTGTTGTCGTCCCACTTGACGTGCACCGTGGGTTTGCCGCGGCGAATGTCGGCTTTGTCCATCACATCGTCGTGCAGGAGGGTGAAGTTGTGAAACATCTCAAGCCCTATGGCAGGCGTTAAGGCGCGGTTGATGTCGCCGCCCACCGCTTCGCAAGCCATGAGCACCAGCACCGGGCGCAGGCGTTTGCCTCCGAGGTCCATGGTGTAGGTGATGGGTTCGTAGAGGTGCGATGGCTGTTCGGGATAGGGTATTGCCTTGATGGCGTTGTTCACTCGTTCGAGATATTCGTTGAATGTATGCATGGCTGTTATGAAGTTTTTTTTGTGGGTGAAATTATCGTTAGTTGTATCGATTTTGTGAAGAGCCGGGCGTTTATTCGGGCTCGGCGTCGTGAACAAACAACTGTTCGGCAAGGTCGGGCTTGCGCTCGCTTATGGTGGCGCTGAATGTGCGATGGAAGTTGTCGGCAGCCTCTTGGTTGCCGGCGGCTATGTAGCGGCTTTGCGTCGCCTTGGCTTCGAGTATGGCGCGCTCAAGCGCAAACGAGTCGACCGGCTCTACCGTGTCGATGGCAAGCACTGCTTCGGCAGCCTTTCGTGCCTCGGCTTCGGCTTCGTGGTTGGCTTTGCGCTGCGACGGGCTGGTGCAGGCTGCGGCAAGTGCCAGCAGGGCGGCGGATATGAGAAGATGTTTCATCTTAGTCAATGTTGCGATTGTTGATGTTTGATTATATCTCCACAAAATTAACCATTCCGTTCGGTATAACGAAGCCTATTGCTACATTTTTTTGTTGCTGCAACGCAACGGCGGCGTTTGGTTGACTCTTACTCTGGGCTGATGACGGTGTGCCCTGAAATGCAAATTGGAGGAATTTGGCAACAAAAAAATGGATAGTCTCACGACTACCCACCTCTTACAAAAATACACAATTATCTATAAAACAACTTTTAAAAACCAATTTATCTAAATATTACGGTGCAAATTTATCTAATAATTTTTAATCTACAAAGAATTTTTTGTAGAAAATTGAAATTTTTTGAATAGTTATTGTGATAATCTGATGTATTTGTGGCTGTTTTACCTGTTTTGCTTGCAAATTGCAAGTATGTTGGCGGTTTTGTGTGCATTATTGAAGAAATATTGGCAAAATCATTTCGCTTGCTTTGAGTGTGCCGCTGATGCTGAGGCGAATGCTTCGTAGCCGCGGTGCCACGATGCGTTGGCAGATGGGCGAACCTACGATGCCGCTGATGTTGAGGCGCGACAGCGCGAATCCGTGGCACGACAAGCCTCGTTCGCCGTTGATTTGCAGTTGCAAGGCACATTCGTCGGAGAAGATGTTCCACACTATGCCTCGTGGTTTGGCGTTCAGCGCCGGCGACAGCATGATGGGTTGGCTGAGCCATTGCACCGTCACGGCGGAGCCGGTGGTTTCGCGGGTGATGTCGAGCAGCGTGTTGCTTTCGGCGGCAAAGGCGATGTTAGTTGCCGAATAGAGCCACGACGCGGTGAGGCTGCGGCAGTAGGTGCGTCCGCTGGGCATCATCACGGTTATGCTGCCGTCGGATTTCATCAGCCAAAGCTCGTTTTCGGCTTCGTTCCACGCCATCTGCACGGCGTTAGTTGATTTCAGGTGGCGCTTGATTAAGCCGTTGCCAATGCTCATTACGTCGCCATGGGTGTTGGTGAAGAATATGCCTCGACTGGTTTCGCATGGCTGGCATCCGGTGGCTATGGTGTGGCGGCTGAGCATGCGCACCTCGCCGTAGTTGCCGCTCGAAAGCTGGGGTAGGGCATAGACGCCGTCGGTGGCGAAGATGAATAGCGGATATCGCCCCAGCCCGCTGTGGTAGGCAGGACTGGTTGCCGAGTCAATTGCCCTTATGGCGGTGCCCGTGAGAGGGCGGCTGAGCTGCCACACGAGCGGATTGCCTTTGCCGCTTATGGCAAGCCATCCCGCAAGAGGTTCGCTCATGACGCATTGCTGCGGCAACGTAATCAGTTGCTCGCCGGTGGTGCTGAGCGGGTGGTTTTCGAGGTTCGCGCTTACGGCTATGGCTTGGCGGCTCGACGCGTCGGGCACCATGTCGGCTTGCCATTGCATCACCTCGCCGCTACCTTGAAGCCATATTCTGAGGTGCGTGGCTCGCGGGTCGGGGAACGTGACTATCGGCGCTATGGCTGAGGGTGTGAATGGCAGGTTTGCCCATGTGCTTATTATGCTGTTGCCTTGTGCCGACGACAGCGTAACTTCGATGGCTGCCACGCATGCCGCATTGCTCAGCGGCGGGGTAAAGTATTCGGCTATGTTCCACGGCATGCTGCGATGCACGGTGATGCCGGCGCCTATGGTGCGTGCGATGTTGCTGCATAGGCTTTGGCAAACCATTTTACAGCCCGAAAATGCCACGGCGTCGGCACATTGGTTGGCGCTGACGGTGTTGCCGATGGCTGAAGCGGATTGAAGCGAATAGGTGATGAACTGCGGCATGGTTTGCATGAGCGATTCGGCGCAGTTGTTTGCAATCCATCTGCCTTGACGCAGTGCGGCAAAGTTGCTTGTTGACGACACCACTTGCCAATGTGGGGCATTGACGAGGGCGTCGGCGATTGCCGCCCGACTTCGTGTGGCTGGGGCGATGAGCAGATATTGCTCGCGTGTGCCACTGCTGGTGGTGGTTGCGCATCGCGTTTGCACGTCGGATGAGGTGTCGAACAGCCTCGGCTGGGGCGCCACCAGGAGGTCGACGGCTTTGATTATTCCGTCCCATGCCTCGCCGAAGGCTTCCACTACGGTAATGCCGAGCCTGAAGGTGTCGATGCTCAGCGATGCCTGCCGGGTATGGGTGATGCCCGAACTGCCGGTGTTTAGTTCGACGCGAGTCCACGCCGAGGCAGGGCTGATAAGGTCGGCGCCCACCGTCTGAGGTGCGCTCATCCACAGGTAAGAGTCGTCGTAAAGCCTTACGCCGATTCGTGCCGCCAAGCAACCGCAATAGCGCCCGTTGAAGGCTGCTGACGAGCACATGGCTTGCAACGCCGAATTCACCATCTTGGATATTGCCGAACGGTCGACCGCCGACAGTGATGTCCACGAAGTGTAGGGCGCATTGAAGGTGTATTCGCTCAGCTGATGCGAAACTGCGCTGTGCTCGGTGTCGGTAAGCAGAATTAAGGGCTGAATCTCGCTGGTGTCTAGGCGCTTATAGCCATCGGCAAAGCGCTGCAGCACCACCGTTTCGGCTGTGGTGGCTATCGCGGCAAAGTTGCCGCAACTGCGTGCGCTGGTCACATTGCCCGCCACGTCGCACAGCTTGACGCCTACAGCCGTGGTGGCACCGTCGCTGGTGGTGCTATGCCAAAAGATGGCACCGTCAGTGGCGGAATCCTCTGCAGAATGTCCCTCTGCTATAGTGCCCTCGCCGGCGGTTGAGGCTGACGTAGTTGTGTTCTCCATTGCAGATGTTGGCGTAGTTGTGCCCTCCATTGCGGAGGCAGGCGGGTTGGTTGGTTCATTCGGCAGAAAAGAGAGCAGGCGCACAGTCTCGCCGCAGTTGTCGGCAAGCACCACTCGCTCGCCGTTGCACAGCGACCCAATGTTCAGGCAGCTGCCCACGCTCGCCAAAGCGTCCTCGCGTTCGCGAAGGTTAAGCGCATACGCCGCAGCGCTGCGTTCAGCAGCCTCGCCGTTTGCAATCTTCACAGCCCCTTTAGGCGTGATTTTCACAGTGTTTTTCATGATAATGCAGATTATATAATATGATTAAAAATACTCTTAAGTCAGGTCCCCGTACCGTTTCTGCCATTGCATAGGTTTCATCTTAATGCAAGAGTGACGATAATGCCGATGGTTCCGTCTCTGCCATTGCATAGAATATCGCCCGGCGCAACTTACACCACCTCCCGGAGGCAAAGATACAACCTCCCCACCTCCAAATCTATGCCAACAAATCCCACTCCCCACTCCCTGTTACATTTATTTTGAGAAAGACATTTTAATATATCGGCTAACTGTTGTGATTTGCTTTCAAATTTTGTATCTTTGACCAGTAAAAGCAATTGCAAGTATCCGAGCAGCGACATAGTCCGAGTTGTGATTTGCTTTCAAATTTTGTATCTTTGACCAGTAAAAGCAATCACTCCAAGAATGGCGGCTACTACGGCCATGTTGTGATTTGCTTTCAAATTTTGTATCTTTGACCAGTAAAAGCAATGCTGAATCTTACTTCTTTCTGCATATCACCGTTGTGATTTGCTTTCAAATTTTGTATCTTTGACCAGTAAAAGCAATGAATACACCTTGCGTAACTTAGTCACATACGTTGTGATTTGCTTTCAAATTTTGTATCTTTGACCAGTAAAAGCAATGAAGTCCAAAGTAATAATTCGGGTGTTCCTGTTGTGATTTGCTTTCAAATTTTGTATCTTTGACCAGTAAAAGCAATTGTAGCTAATGGGATGTGTTCGTCATCATAGTTGTGATTTGCTTTCAAATTTTGTATCTTTGACCAGTAAAAGCAATTTGTATTGGCATAGGAATTCGTAAAGATTCGTTGTGATTTGCTTTCAAATTTTGTATCTTTGACCAGTAAAAGCAATTGATTTCATATGTTAAACTGTTTTGTAGGTGTTGTGATTTGCTTTCAAATTTTGTATCTTTGACCAGTAAAAGCAATACATTAAAAATATATGAATTACCAGAACGGGTTGTGATTTGCTTTCAAATTTTGTATCTTTGACCAGTAAAAGCAA
>SFEA01000067.1 GCA_004557385.1 Bacteroidales bacterium | reverse complement strand
CCTCGCGTATCATCGAATTAAACCACATGTTCCTCCGCTTGTGCGGGCCCCCGTCAATTCCTTTGAGTTTCACCGTTGCCGGCGTACTCCCCAGGTGGAGTACTTAACGCTTTCGCTGTGCCACCCAGGACTCGTTCGCCCCGGATAGCTAGTACTCATCGTTTACTGCGTGGACTACCAGGGTATCTAATCCTGTTCGATCCCCACGCTTTCGTGCCTCAGCGTCAGTCACGACATGGAAAGCTGCCTTCGCAATCGGAGTTCTGCGCGATATCTATGCATTTCACCGCTACACCTCGCATTCCGCCTTCCTCTGTCGCACTCCAGTCTCGCAGTTTCAACGGCAGGACGGGGTTGAGCCCCGAATTTTTACCGCTGACTTGACGAGTCCGCCTGCGCACCCTTTAAACCCAATAAATCCGGATAACGCTCGCATCCTCCGTATTACCGCGGCTGCTGGCACGGAGTTAGCCGATGCTTTTTCTCCGGGTACGCTCATCCTGCCATCAATGGCCCCTTTGCTCCCCGTCACTGCTGCCTCCCGTAGGAGTTTGGTCCGTGTCTCAGTACCAATGTGGGGGACCTTCCTCTCAGAACCCCTACGCATCGTCGCCTTGGTGGGCCGTTGCCCCGCCAACTAGCTAATGCGCCGCATGCCCATCCGCCACCGGACCATGTCCTTTCCCCGCGTCGGGATGCCCCCTCGCGGTCTACGCGGTATTAGTCGGGATTTCTCCCGGTTATCCCCCTGTGGCGGGCAGGTTGCATACGTCCGCTGCCCCTCGACTTGCATGTGTTAAGCCTGTCGCTAGCGTTCATCCTGAGCCAGGATCAAACTCTTCGTTGTTGTATCTTGTCTTTTTTCTTTTTTTCTTGCTTTGAATACGCGGCCCCGCGGCTTGCGCCACGGCAGCTTGCGCCACTCTCGCTCGACACAGCACCGTTTGTCCGAACCCCGTCGCTCCAGAATCGCTTCTTTTTATTGCGTCTACTTTTTCAGTATGACCTGTCTCGTGTTAAACTCAAGCTCTTGACGGAAACTTCTTATCGACATTGTCTTTGTCACCTTGTCTCAAATCTTTTCCTTCGTACTACTTTCGTCTTGTTTGCAAGAATTTCAATGACCTTTCCGCTTTCGTTACCCCGGTGCTCATGCCCCGTCGTTCCCGAAAGCGAGTGCAAAATTACACCTTTTCCCCGAATTGGCAAAATCTTTCGCCAACTTTTTTCACAAATTTTTCAAAAAACTGAAAGAAAACGTGTTTTTCTCACATAAGCTTCAGTTTTTATAATTACATTGCACACCCAATTTAAAGAAATATAGCCCGAAGGAAAACACCTCCGAGCTATAATATATATTTACAAATATTATGTGCTAGTTAGAACTCAGCGTTCTTAGGAGTACGTGGGAATGGGATGACGTCGCGAATGTTTGTCATGCCGGTGACAAAGAGCAACAGGCGTTCGAAGCCCAATCCGAATCCGCTATGAGGCACAGTGCCGAATTTGCGAGTGTCGAGATACCACCACATGTCCTTCATTGGGATATTCAATTCAGTGATGCGAGCAAGCAGCTTATCGTAGCTTTCTTCGCGCTCTGAACCGCCAATAATCTCGCCGATTTTTGGGAAAAGTACGTCCATTGCACGAACTGTCTTGTTGTCGTCGTTCATCTTCATATAGAATGCCTTGATTTCCTTCGGATAGTCGGTGAGGATAACAGGACGCTTGAAATGTTCTTCAACCAGGAATCGCTCGTGCTCGCTTGCCAGGTCAACGCCCCAGTAAACCGGGAACTCAAATTTGTGGCCCTTGGCTACAGCTTCTTCGAGAATCTTGATGCCCTCGGTGTAAGGCAGGCGAACAAAATCGTCCTTGAGCACGCCTTGAAGGCGCTCAATCAAGCCCTTGTCGAACATGTCGTTGAGGAATTGGATGTCGTCCTTACAGTTGTCCAACGCCCATTTTACACAATATTTAATAAATTCCTCAGCCAGGTCCATATTGTCGGCAATATCGTTGAAAGCCACTTCGGGTTCAATCATCCAAAACTCAGCAAGGTGGCGAGGCGTATTGCTGTTTTCAGCGCGGAAAGTAGGGCCAAAAGTGTAGATGGCGCCCAACGAAGTTGCCGCCAATTCGCCTTCGAGCTGACCCGACACGGTGAGGCTCGCCTGTTTGCCAAAGAAATCGTCGTCGTAGATGATACTTCCCGACTCGTCCTTCTTTAGGTTATAAAGGTTTTTTGTTGTCACCTGGAACATCTGCCCTGCACCTTCACAGTCGCTGGCAGTGATGATTGGAGTGTGAAAATAGAAGAAGCCACGTTCATGGAAGAACTTGTGGATGGCTATTGCCATGTTATGACGTATGCGGAACACGGCACCGAAAGTGTTGGTGCGAATGCGCAAATGCGCTATCTCGCGAAGATACTCCATTGTATGACCCTTCTTCTGAAGAGGATATTCATCGACACTTGCCGTGCCGTAAACATGAATGCTTTCGGCTTGTATCTCACAAGTCTGTCCCTTACCCTGCGAAGCCACCAACAAACCTTCTACACAGAGACTTGCACCCGTTGTGATGGTCTTCAGTTCTTCTTCGGCAAACTTGGCAAGGTCAACCACAATCTGAATATTCTTGATTGTAGAACCATCGTTGAGTGCTATGAATTGCACGTTTTTATTACCTCTGCGAGTGCGCACCCAACCTTTCACGCACACTTTCTCACCAATTAATTCGGGCGAAAAAATGTCAACTACTTTAGTTCTTTTAATTGCCATTGTTGAAATATTAAATAAATGTTTTGCTCAATTTAAACGATTGAGTCACTCCTCTGCAACGCAGTCACGAGCAACTCAACCGATTTTTATAATTTAAATGCCATCCATCAAAAAAGGCATTTCACTGAATCATTCAAATGAATTCTGCTTCAAGAAGTTAACCTCTTCTTGTGTGAGGTAACGCCAACGTCCGCGTGGCAAGTTCTTCTTGGTAAGACCGGCAAAGTAAACGCGGTCGAGCTTAACCACATGATAACCCAACGACTCGAATATGCGGCGAACCACACGATTGCGTCCCGAGTGGATTTCAATGCCAGCTTGTTTGCGGTCGGTTGGCGAAACATAGCTGATGGCATCGGCGTGGATTGGACCATCCTCAAGTTCTACACCATCGGCAATGTGTTGCATGTCTTCCTCGCTGATTGGCTTATCGGTCCAAACTTGATAAATCTTCTTCTTCACATATTTAGGATGTGTGAGCTTCGAAGCAAGGTCGCCGTCGTTGGTGAGCAACAGCACGCCCGTAGTGTTGCGGTCGAGGCGCCCCACAGGATAGATGCGCTCGTTGCAAGCACCTTTCACGAGGTCCATCACAGTCTTGCGGCCGTTAGGATCGTCGCTGGTAGTAACGGTGTCCTTTGGCTTGTTGAGCAGGATGTAGCACTTGCTTTCAGCCACAACCACCTTGTCGTTGTATTCAACAACATCGTTGCGCGTAATCTTAACACCGAGCTCAGTAACCACATTACCGTTAACCTTTACCAAGCCTTTTTGAATCAATTCATCTGCTTCGCGGCGCGAACATACACCGGCATTTGCCATGAACTTGTTCAAGCGCAATTGTTCGTTCGGGTCAACCTCCGGCAATACGTATTCAATTCGCTGTGGACGCGGAGTGAAACGCATCTGCATCTTTGGTTGAGCTTGTTTGCGTCCGCCTTGACGGTTCTGGTTATAGCCGCCCTGACGATTCTGATTGTAGCCGCCCTGGCGATTCTGATTGTAGCCGCCTTGGCGATTCTGGTTGTAGCCGCCCTGACGGTTCTGGTTGTAGCCGCCTTGGCGATTTTGGTTGTAGCCACCCTGGCGATTCTGGTTGTAGCCACCCTGGCGATTTTGATTGTAACCGCCTTGACGGTTCTGGTTGTAGCCACCCTGGCGGTTCTGATTGTAACCGCCCTGACGGTTCTGATTGTAGCCACCCTGACGGTTCTGATTGTAGCCGCCTTGATTATAACCACCTTGACGATTATAACCTCCTTGGTTGCCATAATTTCTTTGTCTGCTGTAATTTTGATTATAACCAGCGCCTGCCTCGTGCTGGTCGTCGGCACCTTGAGCGCCACGAGTCTCATAATTCGAGTAACGCGATTCGTTTTCCATTGCCTCGCCCTTGTTTTCACCAATGCGCGGTCTCTTTACCCTTTTTTCAGTATTCTCATCCATAGATAACTAATTTTTTATTTCTGCCTCTCGGCTAATTTTACATCACTAACTTTTTTATTATAAGGTTAAAAATAGATTTTTTTGTTTACGATTTCGGTTTGTTTATTTCACCTTGCTCTATAAACCATAACAAATTATTACGCTGCAAAGATAAACAAATTCTTCAAAATAATTTTTCTATATCACAAATTTTATGTAATTGAGCAACAAAATCCGAATTTTTTGCACCAAATAACACTTTTAACGGAAATATTCAGGGGTGTTTGAGACACATTAACCTCAAACACCCCGTGACGTCATCATCATTTTCAATAGCCAGTGTAGGTGTGCGGAGTGATTCGCTTCAGTTCATCCTTCACAGCATCGCTAACCTTAAGCGTATCAATAAACTCGGCGATGCTTTGAGCGTTCACCACACTATTTGTGCGAGTGAGAGCCTTCAGCGTCTCGTAGGGTTTCTCATAACCCTCACGACGCAAAATTGTCTGAATGGCTTCCGCCACCACATTCCACATATTGTCAAGGTCGGCGTTAATGGCATCCTCATTAAGGATAAGCTTGTTCAAGCCCTTCAGCGTACTTGCCAAAGCAATTACCATGTGCCCCATAGGCACGCCCACATTGCGC
This sequence comes from Bacteroidales bacterium, assembly GCA_004557385.1. GTDB lineage: Bacteria > Bacteroidota > Bacteroidia > Bacteroidales > Muribaculaceae > SFTJ01. The sequence goes on along the minus strand of SFEA01000067.1, from coordinate 1,443 downwards.
AACACAGTGGAGTCGGTGAGGTCGCGCTGCAGACGCGATATAGGCAGCTTCATCGACAAATGCGACAGCACGGCATTGGCTATGCCCAAATTACCCTCCGAATTCTCAAAGTCAATAGGATTAACCTTATGAGGCATTGCCGACGAGCCAACCTCGCCAGCCTTAATTTTCTGCTTGAAATAATTCATCGACACATATTGCCAAATATCACGGTCGAGGTCGATAATAATTGTGTTGATTCGCTTCATTGCATCGAACAAAGCGCCCAAATTGTCATAGTTGCTAATCTGTGTAGTCCATTCCTCACGCTGAATGCCAAGGCTGTTCTCCAAGAAATTTTTGGCAAAGGCGCGCCAATCATAATTTGGGAACGCAATCAAATGAGCATTGAAGTTGCCCGTGGCACCGCCAAACTTGCCACTCACAGGCACAGCCTCAAGCTGACGAAGCTGAGTTTCAAGACGATAAGCAAACACTTTGATTTCCTTGCCCAAACGCGTAGGCGAAGCCGGTTGACCGTGGGTTTTAGCCAGCATAGGCACATCATACCACTCCTCGGCAAAAGCGTTGAGCATATCAATCAATTCGCGAAGCATTGGCAACAAAACCTCGGTTGTGGCATCCTTCACCGACATAGGCACCGATGTATTATTGATATCTTGCGAAGTCAATCCAAAATGAATAAACTCCTTATATTTTTCCAAGCCCAAAACATCGAAGCGCTCCTTCAGGAAATATTCCACAGCCTTCACGTCATGGTTTGTCACACTCTCAATCTCCTTGATTCGAGAAGCATCTTCAACACTGAACAGCGCATAAATGTCGCGCAACGCTCCAAACAAACCTTTATCGACGCCGGAAAGCTGAGGCAATGGCAACTCGCACAAAGCAATGAAATATTCCACCTCAACCTTGACACGATAACGAATCAAGGCATACTCCGAAAAGTATTCACCCAAATTTTCAGTCTTGCTGTGATAACGGCCATCAATTGGCGACACAGCTGTCAAAGGACTTAAAACCATAATAATATATATGTATAATTTAAATAAATGTCTTTATTAACAATCTTTTTTCATTCCACACAAACGAGCATCAATACAACCCGTATCGCGAAAAAACAATCACATAACTTACAGATTTCAAACAATCTGACCATATTACGCTCTGCAAAGATAGTGCAAGCGAACGCAGAACAAAACAAAACCCGTAGGTTTTTGATTTTACTATGCCCAACGCAGCCTATTTTCGCAGCTCTGCTGCAAAGATACAACATCTTTAATACATCAACGAAATAATTTTCAACTATTTTTTCAAGATTTCTTTGCATAACTCAAAAAAAGATTATACCTTTGCAATCGCAAACGGGAAACAACCCGAGCAACTCAAGGGCGTTTAGCTCAGCTGGTTCAGAGCATCTGCCTTACAAGCAGAGGGTCGGCG